>JAVBJT010000030.1:0-108397 GCA_031546845.1 Azoarcus sp.
GAAATACCAGTATTCCGCCGCCACCGCCCGCAACTTCGGCAGCACGGCGGAAAGGGCGCGCTCGGTGCGCATCAGACGGGACAGGGACAGCGCTTGCGCGCCACGCAGCTTGAGAATTTCGGTCATCGCGGTCGACACGGAGGCGGAAGGAACGCCGGGTCAGACCGGCGCATCGAAGCCGCGGATTATACCCCGAGCCATACCGGCCCCGCCGCGCCGCAACCATGCCTGGAAATGACGCGGGCGGGCGGCTTCGCTCCTGCACCACAGCCGTAATTCCGGCGGGCTTCGCAGAGGCGTGGCAGCCATACAGCCCGGCGCATCCGCTGCGGCAGAGAACCGGCTGGCGCGGCAGTCATCGCCAGAAATACCCCGCCCTCCCCGGGACGGACGGGCTACGGTTTTGACCGATATGTCGGACCGGCTCCCCAAACCGGGGTATTCCATTAAATGCACGGCTGCGCTGAAGATACGGGGCGGCTCCCGCCTGTGATGGCATCAGCTTCCGTCCACCCCTGCTCCGTTGATCTAGAACACAGCAACAGACGGAGCGGAAAGCCACCCGTCTCCACCTGGCGGAGGGGACCCGGATCGGCTCACAGGAGGATGTTTTTATGGACGGGACGCCCCTGACCCACACAAAACGGCAGGAACTGCGCGCATTCCTGTTCCTCGCGCTCATTGCCGCGCCGCTGCTTTCGGTTGTTATGGTCGGCGGTTACGGCTTCGTTGTCTGGATGCTTCAGCTTGTGACCGGCCAGCTGCCGACGCATTGATCCGGCCAGCGCCGCCTTTCTTCCCGCGCAGCCTCCTCCCGCGACCACCCACAGGATTCCCGGATGAGCGACATGGTCCATATCGCTGGCGTGCTGGTTCAGACCATCCCCGCCCGCGCCGGGGCGACCGGCGATCTTGTCGCCGCGATGCCGGGCGCGGACGTTCACACCCGGGACTGCTCCGGAAAGCTCGTGGTGGTGTGCGAATGCTCCCGCGCGGAAGACGTCCTCACGCTGATCGCCCGCATCCGCGATCTGCCCGGCGTTATTGACGTGGCGCTGGTGTACCAGCACGCCGAGAGCGCCGGGGAAATGGCGCGGGAAATTGAACAGGATGCCGGGCAGGAAACGTAAAAACACCGGGAAAGGAGAGCAGCGATGAAACTGACCCGCCGCGAATTCATCAGGCATTCCGCAGCCGCCGCAACGGCCGCCGCCGCCGGACTTCCCTTCCCGGCGTCCGCCTCGAACGTCGTCACCGATGCCGCGCAGACCAGGCTGAAATGGTCGAAAGCGCCCTGCCGCTTCTGCGGCGTGGGCTGCGGGGTGAACGTGGCGGTGAAGGACGGACGCGTGGTCGCCACCAACGGCGACATCAACGCGGAGGTGAATCGCGGCATCAACTGCATCAAAGGCTATTTTCTCTCCGAGATCATGTACGGGGCGGATCGCCTCACCGAACCGCTGCTGCGGATGAAGGACGGCAGGTACGACAAGAACGGCGAACTGCAGCCGGTGACGTGGGAACAGGCGTTCGACACGATGGCGGAGCAGTTCAGGAAAACCCTGCGCGACAAGGGGCCAGGCGCGGTCGGCATCTTCGGCTCCGGGCAGTGGACGATCTGGGAAGGCTATGCCGCCGTCAAGCTGTACAAGGCCGGGTTCCGTTCCAACAACGTCGAGCCGAACGCCCGCCACTGCATGGCTTCGGCGGTGGCCGGTTTCATGCGCACCTTTGGCATGGACGAGCCGATGGGCTGTTACGACGACATCGAGGACGCCGACGCTTTCGTGCTGTGGGGTTCGAACATGGCCGAGATGCACCCGGTGCTGTGGACGCGCATTACCGACCGGCGGCTTTCAGCGCCGCACGTACAGGTGGCCGTGCTGTCGGTGTTCGAACACCGCAGCTACGATCTTGCCGATCTCACTCTGACCTTCGAACCGCAGACGGATCTGGCGATCCTCAACTACATCGCGAACTACATCATCAGCAACAAACGGGTTAACCGCGACTTTGTCGACCGCCATACCCGCTTCCTCGCCGGGAATACCGATATCGGCTACGGCCTGCGGCCCGACAACCCGCTGCAGCAGAAAGCGAAAAACGCCGCTGACCCCGGCGGCGGCAAGCCGGTGAGCTTCGACGAGTACGCCGCCTTCGTCCGCCAGTACGACCTCGATTCGGTATCGAAACTAAGCCATGTGCCCAAAGACCGGCTGGAGCGGCTCGCCCGGCTCTATGCCGATCCAGATGTAAAGGTGATGTCGCTGTTCACCATGGGCTTCAACCAGCACACGCGCGGCACCTGGTGCAGCAACCTGCTGTACAACCTGCACCTGCTCACCGGCAAGATCGCCCTGCCCGGCAACGGCCCGTTCTCGCTCACCGGCCAGCCCTCGGCATGCGGCACCGCGCGCGAAGTCGGCACCTTTTCCCACCGCCTGCCCGCGGACATGCTGGTGGCGAACCCGAAGCACCGTGAAACCGCCGAAAAAATCTGGAAGCTGCCGCCCGGCACAATCCCGGAAAAGCCCGGCTTCCATGCCGTACAGCAAAACCGCATGCTCAGGGACGGCAAGCTCAACGCCTACTGGGTCATGTGCAACAACAACATGCAGGCCGCGGCCAACATTGTCGAGGAAGCCTACCCGGGATATCGCAATCCGGAAAATTTCATCGTCGTTTCCGACGCCTATCCCACCGTCACCGCCCTGTCGGCCGATCTTGTGCTGCCCACGGCAATGTGGGTGGAAAAGGAAGGCGCTTACGGCAATTCCGAACGGCGCACCCAGTTCTGGCGCCAGCTCGTCGACGCCCCCGGCGCGGCGCGCTCCGATCTGTGGCAGCTGGTCGAATTCTCGAAACGCTTCAGGGTGGAAGAAGTCTGGCCCGGGGAACTGCTCGACCGGATGCCCGCCTGGCGTGGCAAAACCCTGTACGACGTGCTGTTCAGAAACGGAACCGTCGACCGCTTCCCGGTCAGCGACATCGAAACCGGCTACGCCAACAGCGAATCGGCCGACTTCGGCTTCTACCTGCAGAAAGGGCTGTTCGAAGAATACGCCGGTTTCGGGCGCGGCCACGGCCACGACCTCGCCCCCTTCGACACCTACCACAAGGCGCACGGCCTGCGCTGGCCGGTGGTGGACGGCAAGGAAACGCGCTGGCGCTACCGCGAAGGCTACGACCCCTACGTGAAGGCGGGCGAAGAAGTGCGCTTTTACGGCATGCCCGACGGCAAGGCGGTGATTTACGCCCTGCCCTACGAGCCGCCCGCCGAAGCGCCCGACACGCAATATCCGTTCTGGCTGTGCACCGGGCGCGTACTGGAACACTGGCATTCGGGCTCGATGACCCGGCGCGTGCCCGAGCTGTACCGCGCCTTCCCCAACGCGGTGTGTTTCATGCACCCGGACGATGCGAACAGGCTGGGCGTGCGCCGCGGCGACCAGATCGAGATCAGCTCGCGGCGCGGCGCGATGCGCACCCGCGTGGAAACGCGCGGGCGCGACAGGCCGCCGCCCGGCCTCGTCTTCGTGCCCTGGTTCGACGCCAGCCAGCTCATCAACAAGGTCACGCTCGACGCCACCTGTCCCATCTCGCTGCAGACCGACTACAAGAAATGCGCGGTCAGCATCCGCAAAGTGTAGGAGAGCATCATGCGCAGACCGCTTGCCGCATGCCTCGCACCGGCGCGCACCCTTGCCGTTCCGGCCCTGGCCACGTCAGCCCTCATCACGTCAGCCCTCATCGCTCCGGCCTTCATTGCCCCAGCCTTCTCCGCCGGGCTCACCGACCACGCGCGCGGCAACGTGCCCGTGATGGAAGAAACCACGCCGCCGCCGCTGGCGAACCAGGATAACAGCGACGTGCGCCGCGCGCGCAAATACGCCATGCAGCCGCCTGTGATTCCGCACAAGGTCGAAGGCTACCAGCTCGATAAAAACGCCAACCGCTGCATGATGTGCCACGCCCGCACGCGCATCCAGGAAAGCCAGGCGCCGATGGTGAGCGTGACCCACTTCATGGACCGCGACAGCAACTTCCTCGCCGAACTGTCGCCGCGCCGCTACTTCTGCCTGCAATGCCACGTTCCGCAGGCGCCGCTTGATCCGATCGTGGAAAACCGCTTCATCGACGTGGACACCCTGCTCCGCCGTGACGCCGCGGCGGCAGCGCCCGCGCAGCCGCGGGAGAAACGGTGATGCCCGCCCTGCTCCGGCGCTTCTGGCAAACGCTCGCACGCCCCAGCGTGCATTACAGTCTGGGCTTTCTCACCATCGGCGGCTTCATCGGCGGCGTGCTGTTCTGGGGCGGCTTCAACACCGCGCTGGAGGCAACCAATACCGAGGCTTTCTGCATCGGCTGCCACGAGATGCACGACAACGTTTACCAGGAGCTGCGCACGACGATCCACTTCACCAACCGCAGCGGCGTGCGCGCCACCTGTCCGGACTGCCATGTTCCACACCGCTGGACTTCAAAAATCGCACGCAAGATCCAGGCATCAAAGGAAGTCTGGGGCAAGGTTTTCGGGAGCATCGACAGCCGCGAAAAATTCGAAAAGATGCGCCCCGCGCTGGCCCTGAACGAATGGCGGCGCTTCAAGGCCAACGATTCGCTTGAGTGCCGCAACTGCCACAAGTTCGACTATATGGATTTCACCCGCCAGAGCCGGCGCGCCACCGCCGCGCACTCGACCAGCCTTGCCGACGGCAAACGGACCTGCATCGACTGCCATGCCGGCATCGCCCACCAGCTGCCGGACCCCGCCGCCGCCGCCGCCCTGGCGAAAACGCGCGGGCAGGCGGCGATCCCGGCGCTGCTGTCAGGAGAAGCGCCAGCCGCGCCGTAGCGGCAAAAGCGGGGAAGAGGAGCGCCCGCCGGGCGCACCACGCCACGCGGGAGCGCTGTCTGCTACATACACATACGGAAACGCTTACACGGAAACGAAAACGTCGCCCTGCGATTCCGCCAGAACGCGCTTGGTCACGCTGCCGAGTACGAACGATTCGAGCGTGTCTTCGCCGCGCCTCCCCATCACGACCAGATCGCAGTCCAGTTCCTGTTCCTGCTCGATGATGTTCGCGGCCGGGTCGCCGTGCGTCACCACGCAGCGCGTGGCATGGGGCGGCAGGCCCGCCTCCTCGCACAGCACGTGCAGTTTCCGGGCCGCTTCCTGCCTGGCGGCGATCCGGTAATGGCTGATGGTGCTGCCGTCGATGCCCGCATAGCGCAGATGGCCTTCAAAAGGCACGTCGAACGCATGCAGCAGCGCGATTTCCGCATCCGGAGCGATAAAGCGCGCATGCTCGATCGCCCGCAGGGAAGAAGCCGAAAAATCGACCGGCACGAGCAGCATCCGGTAGGGGCCGCGCACGGCCTGCTTCACCACCAGCATGGGGCACTTCGTCCGGGCGAGCATCCTTTCGGCGGTCGATCCCAGCAGCATGTGGCGCATGAATCCTTCGCCACGCGCGCCGCACACCACCAGCCCGGCCGCCATCGCGTCCGCCCCGTCGACCAGCTGTCCCAGCACCGGGCCGGACATGACGCGGGTTCCGGCGGAAACGCCATAACGCCTCTGCAGCGCGGCGGCCTGCTCGTGCAGCTTGCCGCGCGCCGCATCCAGCACCTGCTGCTGCAGCCCGTCGGGGTTTTCCATCATGAGCTGGCGCAGTTTTTCCAGCGGTGCGAGGTTCGCCACATGAGCGAGATTCAGCGGTATGTCCATCTGCCGGCTGATCATCGCCGCCCGCTCGACAGCATGGCGGGCGGGAGCGGAAAAATCCGTCGCGGCCATCATGGCATCCGGTTTCATCATGCCTGATCCTCCTCTTCTAAAATCAGCCTGGCATCCCCCCACGCACTCTCTATGCGTGAGTGGAACCGGCAGCGGCCGTCTCCGGCTCGAAACGCTCCAGAATGTGATTGACCATGCCCCTGGCCAGTTCCGCCTCGCCAAAGAAAACCGTTCCGATATTTTCCTTCTCCAGCAACTGGGACTCTTCCTCGCTGTGGGTGCGCAGCACGATCTCTATGCCGGGGTTGAGCGTGCGCGCGGCATCCACCATCTGCTTGACGTTGAGCGGGTCGGGCGTCGCCACCACCAGCATGGCCGCATTGGCGATGTGCGCCTGCACCAGCACCACCGGATCGGCGGCATCGCCCGAAACAGCCGCCAGCCCCTGTTTGCGCAGATCCTCGACCAGCTCGCGGTTCTGCTCCGCGATCACATACGGAATGCCTCTTTGATCCAGCGCCCGGGCGATGCGCTGCCCCACCTGCCCATAGCCGACCAGCACCACCTGCCCTTCGAGGTAGCGGCGCTCGGTATCCATCGGCAGTTCGGCGTAGGGATCATCCCGCAGTTCCAGGCTGCGGGCGTACTGCGAACGCTCAAGCAGCCAGCGCCGGAACGGGTTGACCGCGGCGAACAGGAACGGGTTGAGCGCGATCGAAATGAGCGCCCCGGCCAGCACCAGGCTCATGCCTTCGGCGGGCATCAGCCCCAGTGTTAATCCGAGACCGGCCATGATGAAGGAAAACTCCCCGATCTGCGCCAGGCTTACCGCCACGGTCAGCGCGGTGTTGAGCGGGTAGCGGAATGCGAGCACCAGCCCCAGCGCGGCCAGTGTTTTGCCGATCATCACGATCAGCACCACGCTGATCACGCGCAGCGGCTCTTCGACCAGAACCGCGGGTTTGAACAGCATTCCCACCGCGACGAAAAACAGCACGGAAAACGCATCGCGCAACGGCAGCGATTCTTCCGCCGCCCGGTGGCTGAACTTTGATTCACGCATCACCATGCCCGCGAAAAACGCGCCCAGCGCGAACGAAACACTGAACAGTCTCGATGCGCCGTAAGCGATGCTGATCGCCGCCGCGATGACCGACAGCGTGAACAGCTCGCGCGAACCGGTGCGCGTCACCTGCCACAGCAGCCAGGGCAGCACGCGGCGGCCCACCACCAGCATCAGCGCGACAAACGCGGACACCTCCAGCAGAACCCGCCCCACCGTGATCCACAAAGGCTGCGTCTGCGCCACGGGCGCGGGCGAGCTGCCCAGCGCGCCCGCCAGCGGCGGCATAAGCACCAGCACCAGCACGCAGGCCAGATCCTCCACCACCAGCCAGCCCACGGCGATGCGCCCATTCATCGTTCCGAGCGCGCCATGTATTTCCAGCGCCTTGAGCAGCACCACGGTGCTGGCGCAGGAAAGGGAAAGGCCGAAAATCAGCCCGCCAGCCCAGTTCCACCCCCACCACCACGCCATGAGCATGCCCAGCGCCGTCGCCAGGCTCATCTGCACCACCGCGCCGGGCACGGCGATGCGTCTTACCGCCAGCAGATCGTTCAGAGAAAAATGCAGCCCGACGCCAAACATCAGCAGCATCACGCCGATTTCTGAAAGCTGCGACGCGATATGGATATCCGCCACGAAACCCGGCGTGGCCGGGCCGATGATGATTCCCGCGACCAGATAGCCCACCAGCACCGGCACCCTGATGCGCGCGGCGATAAAGCCGAGGATCAGGGCAAGGCCGAAGCCGTAGGCGATCGTGCTGATCAGGGAAACATCGTGCTCCATGCCGCTCCTTGTCCGGTTTTTGCCGCAATCCGCGCCCATGGCGCGCGCCGCCTCCGCGCGTCATATCCGCGGACACCAGCCCGAACCTACCTGGTTACAAAGCGCCGCGTCAAGACTTCTGGCCATTCCCCGCCCGGCGCATTCCCCGGTTCCGGCAATGCGCCCCACCCGGCGCAACAGCGCACAGCGCCGCCAGCAGCCGCGATAACGCCGCTTCGTGGGATAATTGACGGCTTCCCGTACGCGATCCACGATCACCTTCCGCAATGCCCGCAGCCCTGCCCGACTTTTCCGCCGGCCGTCTCCTCATCGCAGGCGATACGATGCTCGACCGTTACTGGCACGGTTCAACGACACGGATTTCGCCGGAGGCGCCGGTGCCGGTGGTCAAGGTGGAAAACGACGAATTCCGCGCGGGCGGCGCGGGCAACGTGGCGCTCAATGCCACCGCGCTGGGCGCGCGGACCACGCTGGTGGCGCTGGTGGGGCGCGACGAAGCCGCCGGTCTGCTGCGCGAGCGTTTGATGGCGGGAGGCGTGGCGTGTCATTTGCTGGAGGCGCCGCAGCACCCGACGATTACCAAGCTGCGCATCATCAGCCGCCACCAGCAGCTGATCCGGCTCGATTTCGAGGATAACTTCGCCGTGCTTGAATCGGCCGGCATCGAACAGGCGTTCGAGGCGGCATTGCCGGGGATGGGCGCGGCGATCCTGTCCGACTACGGCAAGGGTACGCTGGCGCAGGCTGCGGGCCTGATCCGCGCCGCCCGCGAACGCGGCGTGCCGGTGGTGGTCGATCCCAAGGGCGCCGATTTCGGCCGCTACAGCGGCGCGACGGTGATTACGCCGAATCTGGCGGAGTTCGAGGCGGTTGTCGGCCATTGCGCCGACGATGCCACGCTGGTGGCGCGCGGCGAGGCGTTGCGCGATGCGCTCGATCTGACGGCGCTGATGGTGACGCGCTCGGAGCGCGGCGTGACGCTGCTCGAACGCGGGCATGCGCCGCTACACCTGCCGACGCGCGCGCGCGATGTGTTCGACGTCACCGGCGCGGGCGATACCGTGGTGGCCGTGCTTGGCGCGGGTCTGGCCTGCGGGCTGACGCTGGCCGGGGCGACGGCGGTGGCGAACGCGGCGGCGGGCGTGGTCGTCGGCAAGCTCGGCACCGCCACGGTGAGCCTGGCCGAGCTGGGAGATAGCCTGGCAGCCGCGCCGGGTTACTGAAAAAGATGAGTAACCGACATGTTCATCGTCAGCGGCGGCGCCGGCTTCATCGGCAGCAATCTTGTGCGCGGGCTGAACGAACGCGGTATTGACGACATTCTGGTGGTCGACGATCTCAGCGACGGACGCAAATGCCTGAATCTGGCCGATGCCGACATCCGCGACTACATGGACAAGGATGATTTCCTTGCCCGTATTGCAGCGGGCGAGGAGTTCGGCGCGGTCGAAGCCGTGTTCCACGAGGGCGCCTGTTCTTCCACGACGGAGTGGGACGGCCGCTTCGTCATGCGGGTCAATTACGAATACACCAAGGCGCTGCTGGGCTGGTGCGTGGCGCGCAGGACGCCGCTGATCTATGCCTCGTCGGCATCGGTGTATGGCATGGGGCCGACGTTCCGCGAGGCGCGCGAATTCGAGCGTCCGCTGAACATGTACGCGTACTCCAAATTCCTGTTCGATTGCCACCTGCGCCCGCGCCTGGCCGGGGCCGGGCTTGACAGTCAGGTCGTCGGCCTGCGTTATTTCAACGTCTATGGCCCGCGCGAACAGCACAAGGGCAGCATGGCGAGCGTGGCTTACCATTTTCACCAGCAGTTGAAGGAATCTGGCCGTGTGCGCTTGTTCGAGGGGTCGGACGGTTACGGCCCAGGCGAGCAGCGGCGCGATTTCATCCACGTGGATGACGTCGTCGCGGTCAATCTGTGGCTGTTGGAGCATCCCGAGGTGTCCGGCGTTTTCAACGTCGGCACGGGGCGCGCGCAGAGCTTCAATGACGTTGCTCGCGCCGCGATCAAGTGGTCCAAGGCGCACGGCGAGGCGGGCGGCATCGACTACATTCCCTTTCCGGACCATCTGCGCGGGCGCTACCAGAGCTTTACCGAGGCCGACATGGGCGCGCTGCGCGCCGTCGGTTACGACCGCCCGTTCATGGACGTGGAAACGGGCGTGCCGCGCTACCTGGACTGGCTCGCGGAGCGGGACTGAACGCTGGAGACCGAATGCCGATGACGCCCCCGGCGCGCGCGGAGCGCCTTCCCCGCATCCTTGTCGTCGGCCCATCCTGGGTTGGCGACATGGTGATGGCGCAAAGCCTGTTCATGGCGTTGGGCGGGGGCGAACGCTGCGATATCGACGTGCTTGCGCCAGGCTGGTCGCTGCCCATTCTGGCGCGCATGCCACAAGTGCGTGGCGGCGTCGCCATGCCGTTGGGCCACGGCCAGTTCGGCCTGGGTGCGCGCTGGCGGTTGGGGCGCGAACTGGCGGCGAACGCCTATGATCAGGCTATCGTGTTGCCCGGTTCGTTCAAATCGGCGCTGGCGCCGTTTTTTGCCGGTATCGCGCGCCGCACTGGTTTTCGCGGCGAAATGCGCTACGGTCTGCTCAACGACCTGCGCCGCTTGGATAAAGCCGCGCTGCCGATGACGGTGCAGCGCTTTGTCGCGCTCGCCCGCCCGGTTGGCGCACCGCTGCCGGAGCCTTTCCCGCTGCCGCGTTTGGTCGCCGATGCGGCCAACCAGGCGCGGCTGCGCGCCGAATTGGGCTTGAGCGCCGAGCGTCCGGCCATCGCTTTCATGCCCGGCGCTGAATACGGCCCGGCCAAGCAATGGCCGCTGGATCATTTCGCCACGCTGGCGCGGCAGCTCGCCGCGCGCGGCAACGAAATTTGGGTGCTTGGTTCGGCCAAGGACAGCGCCGCCGGTGACGCCATCGCCGCCGGCAACCCCGATGTGCGCAACCTTGCCGGGCGCACCCAGTTGGGCGATGCAGTCGATCTGCTGGCGATGGCCGCCGCCGCCGTTACCAACGATTCCGGCCTGATGCACGTGGCCGCCGCGCTCGATGTGCCGCTGGTGGCGATCTACGGTTCGTCCAGCCCCGAGCACACGCCGCCGCTGTCGCCCAAGGTGGCGCTACGCACGCTGCGGCTCGACTGTTCGCCCTGTTACGAACGCGTCTGCCCGCTCGGCCATACGCGCTGCCTGGTCGATATCACGCCGCAAAGCGTGCTGGACGCGCTCAATACGCTCGACGGCGGCGTAGCGTCGGTAACGAGGAATTGACACGGCGGTGCGCGTACTCATCGTCAAAACCTCGTCGCTCGGCGACGTCATCCACACGCTACCGGCCGTGACCGAGGCCGCGCGCGCCATCGGCGGCTTGCGCTTCGATTGGGTGGTGGAAGAAAATTTTGCCGAGATTCCCGCCTGGCATCCGGCGGTGGCGCGCGTCATTCCGGTCGCGCTGCGGCGCTGGCGCAAGCACCCGCTGCGGGTATGGCGCGGCGGTGAATGGTGCGCCTTTACCGCCGCGTTGGCCGCCGAACCTTACGACGCGGTGATCGACGCCCAAGGGTTGTTGAAAAGCGCCTGGCTTACCCGCTACGCTGCCGCGCCGGTGCATGGTCTGGACCGCCATTCGGCGCGCGAGCCGCTTGCCAGCCTGTTCTACCGCCATCGCCATGCCGTGCCCTGGGGTCGTCACGCCGTGCTGCGGGTGCGCGAACTGTTCGCCCAAGCGCTTGGCTACCCGCTGCCGGAAAGCGCGGCGGAGAAGGGCGCTGGCGACGAAGCCTGCGGTTACGGCCTGGATCGCGCCCGCGTGCTGGCTGCCGCTGGATCTCACGCCGCACGTCATTCCGTGCCGTATCTCGTCTTTCTTCACGGCACCACCTGGGCCACCAAGCACTGGCCGGAATGCTACTGGCGCGAACTGGCCGAGCTTGCCTGCGCCGCCGGCTGGCGCGTGCACCTACCCTGGGGTAACGAGGTCGAGCGCGAACGGGCCGAACGCCTCGCCACTGGTTTGGCTGGCGCCGAGGTGCTGCCGCGCCTGACGCTCGCCGGTATCGCTGCCGAACTGGCCGGCGCGGCCGCCTGCGTGGCGGTGGATACCGGGCTGGGCCACCTTGCCGCCGCGCTGGACGTGCCGACGGTTTCCCTGTTCGGGCCGACCAACCCCGGTTTTACTGGCGCGTGGGGGCGGGAGCAGTTGCATTTGGCATCCGACTTTCCCTGCGCGCCGTGCTTGAAGAAAAATTGCGCGTATCATGCTAATGATGATGAGCGCATGCGCTTCGATCTTGCCCGTGAGCAGCCCTTGTGCTTCACTCGGCTAACGCCCGCGCGGGTGTGGCAAGAATTGGCGCCACGCGCTTCGCAGACGATCGCGGCCCGCGCCGCTGCGCCGGAACGTGTCTGATGCAACTCGCCTTCTGCCTCTATAAATATTTTCCCTACGGTGGTCTGCAGCGTGATTTTTTGCGCATCGCGCTCGCTTGCCAGGCGCGCGGCCATGCTATTCGCGTCTATGCGCTGGATTGGCAGGGTGAAACGCCGCCTGGTTTCGAGCTGATACGCGTGCCGGTGAAGGCGTTCGCCAGCACCCGGCGCTACGCCCGCTTCACCGCCTGGGTGGCCGCCGATCTCGCCCGCCGCCCGGTAGACCGCGTGGTTGGCTTCAACAAAATGCCGGGACTGGACGTGTATTACGCCGCCGATCCTTGTTTCGAGCACAAGGCGCGCACGCTGCGCCGCGCGCTGTACCGCTACAGCCCGCGTTATCGCCATTTTTCCGCTTACGAGCGGGCGGTGTTCGCCCCCGAACAGCACACCGAGATTCTCACCATCTCGCCCGCCCAGCAGGCGTTGTTCGCCGAGTATTACGGCACGCCGGCGCGGCGCTTTCACCCGCTGCCACCGGGTATCGCGCCGGACCGGCGCGCGCCGCCCGACGCGGCTGAACGGCGTGCCGCCGCGCGCGCGCGCTTCGGTGGCGAATTCGGTTTGGAGGCGGATGAGTTGCTGTTGGTGCAGATCGGTTCCGATTTTCCGCGCAAGGGGTTGGACCGCAGCCTGGCGGCGATGGCGGCGCTGCCCGAGACGATCAAGCGCCGCGTCCGTCTCGTCGCCATCGGTGCGGACGACGCCTTTTCTTTTCTCGACCGCGCTCGCGCGCTCGGTATCGGCGAACGCGTCTTCATTCCGGGTGGGCGTGACGATGTGCCGGATTTTCTCCTCGGCGCCGATCTGCTGCTGCACCCGGCGCGCCACGAAAACACCGGAACGGTGCTGCTCGAGGCGCTCGTTGCCGGCCTGCCGGTGCTCGCCAGCGGCACTTGCGGCTATGCGCACTACATTACCGAGGCCGACGCCGGCATGATCGTCGCCGAGCCGTTCGAGCAATCCCGCCTCGACGACGCGCTCGCCGGCATGCTCGCGGATGGCGCGGCGCGTGTGCGCTGGCGGTGCAACGCGCTCGATTTCGCCGCGCGTGTCGATCTTTACAGCCTGCCGGAGCGGGCGGCGGACGTCATTGTGGGTGCGCGCGGATGAGCGCCGCGCTCGTCCTCACGCCGCCGCTATCCGCCCTATGGGCCGGGCGCGACCCGTTCGAGGCCGCCACCGCGCTTGGCCGCGAAGCCGCCGCAAGCGCCGTGGTGCGCGACATCGAAGGCCGCCGCACGCTGCGCTTCGAGTTGGACGGCCGTGGTTATTACCTGAAGCTGCAAAACGGCATCGGCTGGAACCGCATCGTTGGCGAATATGCGCGCCTGCGTCCGCCAGTGCTCGGCGCCGCCAACGAGTGGCGCGCAATCCAGACCTGCCATGCTCTCGGCGTGCCGACGATGACGGCCGTCGCTTACGGTGAGCGCGGACGCGGCCCGGCTTGGCGCGAATCCTTTCTCGTTACCGCCGCCATCGAGCCGGCCATCGACCTCGATGCCTACACTCGCACGTGGCGCGACGCGCCCCCGGCTCCATCGCTCAAGCGCGCGTTGATCGGCGAAGTGGCCCGCATCGCCCGGCGCATGCACGAAGGTGGCCTCAACCACCGCGACTTTTATCTGTGCCACTTCCTGCTCGGGCTCGATCCGTCGCCCACGCCCGGCGCGCTGCGCCTGTCGGTGATTGATCTACACCGCGCCCAAGTCCGTCCGAGCACGCCGCAGCGTTGGCGCGACAAAGATTTGGCCGCGCTGTACTTTTCCGCGCTCGATATCGGCCTGACCGCGCGCGACAAGCTGCGCTTCTTGCGCGTCTACTTCCCTGGCGCGCTGCGCGCCACGCTCGACCGCGAACGCCGCCTGCTGCGCTATCTGGAACGCGAGGCCGCGCGCCTGCAATTGCGTTACGAGCGCAAATTTGCCCACCGTCACGCCTTGCAACGATGACCGGCAGGACATAGATCATCAGAATAAGCCACCTAAATAGATCGCCGTCTGCCCGTTCATGAACGCCCCGCCTCCCCTGGTCGATACCGCCGCGCTCATCGCTGCCGGCCGCAATCCGCCGGTGCCATTCCGTATCGCCTTTACCGCCGATGACGGTGCTACCGGAGAATTGCACGTGCGCAGCTTGCTGCGGGTGCTGCCGGGCAAGCGCATCGTCGGCGAAGCGTGGGTGGTGGGCGAAGAAAACGAGCGGCGGCTGGCTAAATTGTTCCTCGACCCGCACAGTGCCCGGCGTTGGCAGCGCGAACACCAGGGCATTCTCGCGCTGGCCGCCGCTGGTGTGCCGACGCCGCGCGTGCTCGCCGCTTGTTCGCTGGCCAGCGGTGGTCATGCGCTGCTCACCGAATTTCTCGATGGAGCTTCGACCTTGCTCGATGGCTGGCGGCCGCTTGCGGCGCTGCCGCCGGGCAATGCCGCCGCGCTCAAACTGCTTGCGCCCGCGTTCGCCTTGCTGGGCCGCGCGCACGCCGTCGGGTTGAGCCACGACGATCTGCATTTCGGCAACTTTCTCTGCCACGATGGCGCGTTGTACCTGATCGACGGCGATGCCGTGCGCGCCCATAGCACCGGCCCGCTGGAGGAAAAGCGCGCCGCGCGCGATCTGGCGATGTTGATCGCGCAACTGCCGCGCACCTGGGGCAACAACCTGCGCTGGGACGGTTACTTCGCGCCGCTGCTCGATGCCTATTGCAGCACCAACCAGCACCCGTTGTCGGCGTTGACGGTCGGTCGCGCGCTCGCTACCGAACGCGCCTGGCGGCTTGCCGATTATCTGTCGAAAACCGGCCGTGACTGTTCCTTGTTCAAGGTCACGCAGCGTTTCGACCGCTTTACCGCTGTCGTGCGCGACGAGGCGGAGGCGCTGGCGCCGCTGCTGGCCGAGCCGGACCGCTGGATGGACGCCGGCACATCGCTCAAGCGCGGCAACACCTGCACTGTCGCCCGCGTGGAAATCGGCGGCCGCACGCTGGTGGTCAAGCGCTACAACCTCAAGAGCCTGGGGCATACGCTGTCGCGCCTGTGGCGTCCCAGCCGGGCCGCGCATTCGTGGCGCGAAGGCCACCGCCTGCGCCTGTTCGGCATTCCCACGCCCGCGCCGCTGGCCTTGATCGAGGAGCGCTACGGCGCGCTGCGCGGCCGTGCCTGGCTGGTCGCCGAGTACTGCGCCGGCCCCGATCTGCTCACCCACCTGTCACCGGATGCCGAGCCGCCACCGGCCGAGGCTGCCGCGTTGCGCCTGCTGTTCACTACGCTGCACCGCGAGTGCATCAGCCATGGTGATTTGAAGGCGACGAATCTGCTGTGGAACGGCGGCGAAATAAAGCTGATCGATCTCGATGCCATGCACAAGCACCGCAGCTTCGCCGGCCACGTTCGTGGTTGGAGCCGCGACCGCCAGCGCCTGCTACGCAACTGGCCGGAAACGAGCGCCTTGTACCGCTGGTTGGACGAGAATCTGCCGGTCTGATTCTGTCGCTGTGACCTGCTCGGCGGAGACCATCGGCTCGGTAGCTGAAACCGAGCGGATCATGGGTGTTTTTATTTCCTGACTCGAATCAAACAGTCTTTGCGATTTCGGGGGGCGGTGAAAATAGGATTTAAGGGGGAGTGAAAAAATGAAGAAATTTATTATTTTTTTAGTTATTTTGGGTATCTCCGCCTTGGCGTTCGATAAACAGAAAAAGGATAGGGAGAAGGAGCTTGCAAGAAAGCCTGCTTACCTTGATGCTCGTTTAAAAATGAGTTTTCAGGACCGTTCGCTGGATAGCGTAATGTTCGTGAAGGCGCTCGATGAGGCGGATTGCCAGCAGCAGAGCCGGGTGTTGGAAGACGCTCTGAAAAAGGGCGCGGAGAGTATTTGCCCAACGTGCAAGTTTCAACAAGCTGAATGCAAGGAAGAGTTGGCGCCTCGATATGCCAAACTATTCGATGATGTGCCTACATCGGTCACTTATCTCAGTCTGTCTCGAGGAAGCTCGGATGAACGGGAGGCCCGAGTGATTTATTGGGGCGTTTCCGTGGAGGAAAGCGACAAACTTTGTAACGCTGTACCTCAGTTTCAGAAGGGGCGTAAAGGCAAGGTGAGTTGCGTTCGCGCGCAGCGGGAGTAGCGCTACTCCCGGGCGGATCGGTTAGGCGCTAATCGGCTGGTGCGTTGTTCAATTGCCGCTGCTACACGATAACCGGGCTACGCAAGTGCCTGTGGGGTGGCCGCTGTATCGGTGGGCGTTCCGGTCTCTATTTCATCTTGCGGACTCGCCGTTGCCTCGTCGCGGAACTGCATTGCGTGCAGCCGCGCGTAGTGGCCGTTAGCGGCGAGCAATTCGACGTGGCTGCCGCGCTCGATGATCCGCCCTTGCTCCATCACCATGATGATGTCGGCCTTTTCGATGGTGGATAGGCGGTGGGCGATTACCAGCGTGGTGCGGCCGCTGGTGACGTGATCCAGCGCGGCTTGGATGTGGCGTTCCGATTCGGTGTCGAGCGCGGAGGTGGCCTCGTCGAGAATCAGGATCGGGGCGTCCTTCAACAGCGCGCGGGCAATCGCCAGGCGTTGGCGCTGGCCGCCGGAGAGCATCACGCCGTTTTCGCCGATGAGGGTGTCGAAGCCTTGTGGCAGGCGGTCGATGAACTCCTTCGCGCAGGCGGCCTCGGCGGCGCGCTCGATCGCTTCGCGCGGCGCGCCGGCCAGATCGCCGTAGGCGATGTTGTTCGCCACGGAGTCGTTGAACAGCGTGACTTGTTGCGTGACCAGCGCGATGTGGCGGCGCAGGTTTTTCAGCGTGTAGTCCTGAACCTCCACGCCGTCGACCAGGATTTGCCCCTGCTCGTGGGCGTAGAAGCGCGGCACGAGATTCGCCAGCGTGGATTTGCCGCTGCCGGAGCGGCCCACCAAGGCGACCATCAGCCCCGGTTCGACGGTGAAATCCACGTTGTCGAGCACAGTACGATCGGTGTCGGGGTAGCGGAAGCTCAGCCCGCGCACTTCCAGCCGGCCGGTAACACGCTCGCGCTCCACCGAGCCGTGGTCGGTTTCGGGTGCTTCATCGAGCTGCTCGAAAATGCTTTCCGCGCCGGCCAGCCCTTTTTGTACCGTGGAGCTGACTTCGGAAAGTTGGCGGATCGACTTTGGCAACAGGGCGGCCGCGCCGATGTAGGCCACCAGATCGCCCGGCGAGGCGTTGCCGCGCAGCCACAGCACGAGAAACAACAGCACGGCCATTGCCGAATAGATCACCAGTTGCAGCGCGGGCGTGTAGATCGCGCCGGTTTTCACCATGCGCAGTTGTTTTTGTGTGCTGTCGTCGCTGGCGTCGCGGAAGCGGCGTGATTCGTAATCCTCGCCGCCAAAGCTGCGCACGACACGGTAGCCCTGGATGGTTTCGGAGGCGACGTGGGTAACGTCACCCATCGCCAGTTGGATTTTCTTGCTCTGCTTGCGGAATTTACGGCTCGCCTTGGTCACCATGACGCCGATCACTGGCAGGATAGCGACCATCACCAGCGTGAGCCTCCAGTTCATCCACAGCAGGTAGCTGAACAGCGCGGCGACGGTCAGCCCTTCGCGCAGCACCACCTTGATCGCGTCCGTGGCCGCGCCGGTGACCATGGTGACGTTGAAGGTGATGCGCGAAATCAGATGGCCGGAGTTGTTGTGGTCGAAATAGCGGTTGGGTAGCCGCAGCAGGCTGTCGAACAAGGCCAGGCGCAGATCGTGCACCAAGCCGAGCGATACCTTGGCGATGAAGTAGTTGGCCAGGTACGAGCCGATGCCCTGCCATGCGGCGACGAATACGACCAACAGCGGCGCCGTGTGCAGGAAGGACAGTTCGCGCAGCACCGGCACGCCTGGGAACAGGGTTGCCGAGGGGTCGTTCAGGCCATCGACGAAGTATTTGAGAATCGCCGCCTGCATCGGTTGAGTCGAGGCGAAAATGGCGAAGCCGATGATGCTGAGCGCGAATGCGCCCATGTAAGGGCGCACATAGCCCAGCAGACGCAGGTAAATCTTCAGACTGGATGGGCTGGGAGCATCGACTGCGGGCATGGGGCCGTACCGGAGCGGGAGAGCCGAAGATGCTACCACGCACGCCGCCGCGCGATCATGCCGCCGCCACGCTAAAATGCCGCCGATGAACATGAGGGCGCCGATGCGCGAGCTTGCACACGAGGACTATCTCAAACTGCGCCAAGACGCGGAGGTGGTCGAGCGCGATGGTTTCGGCGACAAAGTGCTGCTACTGCCCGATGGCACCTACCTGAAGTTGTTCCGGCGCAAGCGCCTGCTGAGTTCGGCCCTGTTCTACCCCTACGCGCGGCGCTTTGCGGACAACGCCGGCGCGCTCGCACAGCGCGGCATCGCCTGCCCGGAGATGATCGGGCTGTACCGTATCGGCTCGATTGCGCGCGACGCGGTACATTACCGCCCGCTGGCGGGGCGTACGCTACGGCACATCGTCAAGGCCGGTCCCGACGCCGCCGAGGCGGAAAAGCTGCGCCGCGCGCTTGGCGCTTTCGTTGCCCGGCTGCATGAACTTGGGGTGTATTTCCGCTCGTTGCACCTGGGCAACATCGTGCTCACGCCGGAAGGCGCGCTCGGCCTCATCGATGTTGCCGATCTCAGCGCCCGTGCCGGCGCGCTCGGCGCGCTGCGGCGCGCGCGCAATATGAAGCACCTGCTGCGCTACGCTGGCGAAAACGAGTGGATTACTTCTGGCGGTGTTTTTCTCGCGGCTTACGAGGCGGCGTCGAAGCGCGCCGCGGCCGGACTTTCGGCGGTGCGCTGACGCGGCTTACTGCGATGACTTCCCATACCGGCACTCTGCCCAATACCTTGCTGTATCTCGCCTACGGCGCCGCCAGCTACCACCAGGAAGCGGTGTTTAGCATCGCCAGCGCGCTTGCGCGCTTGCGCGAAACGCCGGGCGAGGCGCTGGATATTGCCGTGTTCGCCGACGATCCCGCGCCGTACCGCGATCTTCCCGTGCGTGTTCTGCCCCTGGATGAGGCCATGCTGAAGAGCTGGCGCGGGCCGCACGGTTATGCCTTCCGCGCCAAGCACGTCGCTTTGCGCACAGTGTTGGCGGAGCGCGAACGCGTCGTGCTGATCGATACCGATACGTTTTTCCGTTGCTCGCCGCGTGTGCTGTTTGAGCGCATTCAGGTTGGCGCGCTGCTGTGCAACAAAATCGGCCCGCGCTACGGCGATGTTCGCGAGGCACCGCTTTACCGTGCGCTCGCTGCGCGCCTGCAGGCGCGCGGATTGGCGCCTGACGATTTGCCGCTGCTCAACTCCGGCGTTATCGGGCTCAATGCCGGCGATGCCGCCGTGCTCGATCAGGCCATCGTCTTGATGGACGAGCTTTTCCCCCTTGCCGGCGGTGCTTATACGCTGGAAGAATTCGTCCTCGCGGTCGCGCGCGGCGATAAGCGGCTGCGCCTTGCTGAGTGTCCGGACCTGATCCACCACTACTGGAGCCGCAAGCGGATTTTTCGCGCCAAGATTCTCGCTTGGCTGGAAAAGCACCGCCATGCGCCTGTCGGCGCGGCCGCGCTTGACGATACCTATGCGGTCAGCGACGCTTTGCCGCGCCCGCCGCGGTTTGCGCGGCTGCGCTTTCGGTTCGGCACCGCGCTGCTGCCACCCGCGCAGCGCCAGTTCGGCCGTGAGTTGCTATACGGCTGTTACCCTTACGCCAACGAATTCGATCGCGCCTGCGGCCCGGTATGGTGGGAAAAGGCGGTCGACAATTTGCAGGAGCGCCATCCCGAGGCCGCCCCGGCGCACTGGCTGGAAAGCGGCGCGCTGTGCCGCCTGCTTGGCGACGATGCGGAGCGCATCCGCGCCCATCTGCGCGCGCGCGGCCTGCTTCGCTCATGAGGCGCGGGCCGAGGAACGGCGGATAGGGATTTTTTTGATGCTGGAAATGACAAACCTTCCCCACGGCGGAATCGCCGCGAAACAGAGACGATGAGCGCGCTCAAGCCGGATTGCGATGTATTGGCCGTCGAGGGCGGTGCCAGCTCTGGGGCGCGGGCTTCCTCGCCGCGCCTGCGTGCCGTTGCCTGGCTCGAAACGCGCATTCTGCCGCTCGGCTTGCTGGTGCTGTTCACCGGCATGCTGTGGGCCGGGGAACGGCCCGAATATCACGCGTTGTTTTACGCGTTGGTGGCATTCCCAGCTTTTCTGTTGTTGCTGATCAAGCGCGATGCGCGCGGCGCGTTGCTGAGTTCGCCGATCTTTTTGTCTTTTCTCGTCTTCGCCGCCTACGCGATGCTCAGCATCGCCTGGTCGGACACCGACAAGAGCCTGGGTTCGCTACTCAAGCGGCCGCTCTACATCGTGCTGCTGTTCGTCGCCGTCACACAGGTTGCGTTGGCTTGCGCGACCAGATTGATGCAGGTGATGCAACTGGCGACCGTCGTCGCTTGCCTGGTCGGCGTTATTTCGCTGGTACTGTTCTATAGCGGGCACGATGGCCGTTTCGAGGGCTATCGCGCGTTATCCAATCCCATTCTGACTGCGCACGTGTTCGGCTTTTTCATGGCGCTCTGCATCGCTTCCTGGGCTGTTGACGGTAGCGGCGGCCGGCCGTGGAAAGCGATTGCTTTTGTGTTGCTCGGCGCGGTCATCGTTGCCACCGGTTCGCGCGGTGGGCTTGCCGCGCTGGCCGCGGCCATCATGATGGCCGCGGTGCTGACCGACAACCGCCGCCGTCGTATCGTTGCGTGCGCCGGGTTGGCGGTTGGCGCCTTGCTGATCGCTTCGATGCCGGAGATCGTTACCCAGCGCGGCCTGTCGTTGCGGCCCGAGCTATGGGCCGCGACCCTGCGCGAGGTTAGCCTGCGCCCTTGGCTGGGTTATGGTTACGATGCTTACATCATGCTCGAAGTGCCGGGCGTGGCGGAGAAGTTTCCCAATCCGCACAACATGCTGCTGGCGGTATTGCGTCAGCAGGGCATCGTCGGTCTCGCGCTATGGCTGGGGATGTACGTTGCCACGCTGGTTTCCGCCTGGCGTTGCCGGCGCGATCCGGCGGTGCGGATTTGTGCCATCGTGCTCGTATCCGGCCTTGTTGCGAGCTGTACCGAAGGGATTTCGTATCTGTCGCGGCCCAAGGAGCACTGGTTCCTGCTCTGGATTCCATTCGCGCTGTTGGCCGCCGCGCTGATCCTGCATAAAGCCAGGCGCCAACGGGGAGAGCATGAGCGCCCCTGAGCGGCCTCGCGCGGGCGGCCTTCTTGGTTGGTGGCGGGCGAGGCTCGCGCGGCGCGCGATTAAGCGCCTGCCCCGGTTTTTGCGCGGTCAGGCGAAATTCCGCGCGCGCTATCCCGAATACGAGATTGGCGTCGGCACTTACGGTTTGCCGACGGTGCACGACTGGAAGGAGGGCAGCACGCTGCGTATCGGTGCGTACACCTCGATCGCGGCGGATGTGCATATCTTTCTCGGCGGTCATCATCGCACCGACTGGGTGAGCAGCTACCCCTTCCCGGAGTTTGTCGACGAGGCGCGCGATATTCCGGATTACGGCGTCACGCGTGGCGATGTGACGATCGGCAACGACGTGTGGCTGGGCTCGGGGTGCACGATCCTGTCGGGCGTTACCGTCGGTGACGGCGCCGTGGTGGCCGCGCGCGCGGTGGTCGCGCGCGATGTCGAACCCTACGCCATTGTCGCCGGCAATCCCGCCCGTGTGGTGCGCTGGCGCTTCGATCCGCCCACGCGCGCGGCGCTGTTGGCGAGCGCATGGTGGAACTGGCCGGAGACGGAAGTGCGCGGTGTCGTCAAGCTGCTGTGCGCGGGCGATACCGCCGCGTTTCTGGCTTACGCCGAGGGCCGCTGCGCACCGCCGGAGGATAAAACGTAGCGCAGCACGCCGCGCAGGGTTTTGCCGTTCCATGCGCGCCACGGCAGTTGTTTGAGCAGATCGCGCGCGAGCGCCTTGTCGCGGTCGGCCGCCTTGACGAACAGTGAATTCAGCAAGCGGTTGCGCACGGCGTCGTAAGACGGGTGGTTGGCGTAATCGGCGTGGGTGCGCAGCAGGCTGTCGGCCATGAAGCGCAGATTCTTGTAGCTGTTGGTCGGGTGCTTGCGGTAGCGCGCCAGCAGTGCGCCGATGCGGTCGATGAAGTAGCCGGCATCGGTGACGCGCAGCCAGATATACACATCCTCCAGGCGAATCTCCGGGTTGAAGCAGCCGACTTTTTCCAGCACCGTTTTGCGGAACATCAGTGTGGCGGTTGGCGGCACCGGCTTGCGTTGCAGGAACACGTCGTCGAAATCCAGCCGTTGCGGTGCGATGTCGCGCTGTTTTTGTTCGCGCTCCGGGCAGGGTGTGCCGTCGGCGTCGATGGTCTCGATATTGCCGCCGCAGATGCCGACTTCGGGCTTGTCGGCCATGTAGGCCACCTGAATGGCGATGCGGTTGGGCAGCATGATGTCGTCCGAGCCGAAAGGCACGATCAGGCTGCCGCGCGCGCGCGCGATGGATTCGTTGAGCGTGCGCGTCAAACCCCGGTTCGACTGCGTGCGGAAGTCGAAGCCGTGTTCCTCTTGCAGGTGGCGAATGCGTTTGACGCTGTCGTCGCTGGAGCCGTCGTCGATCACCAGCAGTTCGATCGGCGCGTAAGTCTGCGCCAGCACACTGTTGATCGACGCCTCGATATAAGGCGCGTGATTGTACGAGGCGATGATGACAGTGACGAGAGGTTGGCTGGCGTCCGCTTGCATGGGTGAAGCTCGTTGTATCCGGTTCAAGTTCCAGGCGAAGTTTAAATCCGCAGGCCCAGGCGTAGGCGTCCCCACCAGCCAGGCCGCACGGCTGGCCGCAATGGGGGCGCCAGGGCTTTGGCGATCTGCTGGCCGATGAGATCGAAGCGGTATTTTCGCTCGACCAGAACCTGGCCGGCGGTGGCGATGGAATCGGCCAGTGTGGGATTGGCCCGCAGGTGCGCGAGCTTTTCCTGCAACTCGTCGATGTTTCGATAAAGCACGAGATTTTCCATGTCGACGAAGCCCAACGCCCGGTTTTCCGCCTCGCCTTGGTCGTAAGCGAACAGCACGCAGCCGCAGGCCATGGCCTCGAAATTCTTGATCATGTATTCGCCCATGCCCACATCGGCGCTGATGAAAAAGCGGATGCGGTTGAGCATGACCCGGTATTCGTCGCCGGAGTTTGTGCGCACCACGGTCAAATCCGGCTCGCGGCGGGAAACCGCCTCGAGCATGGCTTGGCGTTCGCGGTAGATGTCGTTCTGGAGGCTGCCGACAAAACCCAGCTCGATATCGCGCTCGCTGCCGAGGTTGCGCAGCAGCGCCTGATCGTAGCCCTTTGGCACGAATACCGCGTCGACCCCCTCGCGGCGCAGGCGCTCGGTAATCTGGAATCCGGAACACATGACCCGCGCGGCCGGCAGACGCCGGTAGTGGGCGCTGAATTTGCCCTTGTATTTGCACGGGAAATAGTTCTGCCAAGCGTCGTGTTCGAGGATGACGAGATTGGGCACGCTGCGGATGAACGAAACCTGACGGATTTCCTTTTTGAAGCGCAGAAAAAACAGAATGCGGTCGTAGCGTTCCACGTCGACCTCGTTGCGGAAATACGCCGCGAGGTTGGCCTGCTCCGTCGAATCCAGCCAGCGCAAATCACAGTCCGTGTGTTCGGCGACGCCCATGTACAGGTGATCGAGAATGATGCGCTGTGTTTTTTGTACTAAGAACAGAACTTTCATTGCCGCCCTTTCGTAGAGGCGTCCCCCCTCTACCTTTACAGCGTTACAGCGGCGCGAAGCCGGCGGCCGATACTTGCCAGGCAGGGGCGCGCGCGATACGGGAATAATCGGTCAATGCTTCGGCGGGCAGGTTTTTCCAGTCACGTCCTTTCCACACCAGGAAGTGAACATACGGAAAAGCGCGTTCGCCGCAGCGGTCGTTGGTGAGCACGCCTTGGCGCCAGAACCAACGCTCGGGGAAATCGCGGCCGCCATCGATCCATGGCACTTTCGCCCCCGGGGTGCTGAACGCTTCGACGAACTCGGCGCGACGATACCACGGGTTGAAAAAACGCAGCGGGCGCGCAAAGAACTCCGGCCAGTTTTTGCGGCGGATAAAGAGGCGGCTGAACGCGCCTTCGTCCAGCCCTTCGTGCGTGGGCGCTGACAGTCGGTGGCGCCAATCCGGCATCAACAGGAAGGCTTCGCGCATTTTCGACGTGTTGCGGACCAGGCAGCAGTGGCCGGAAATGCGCCGTTCGTGCGTCGAGAATAAATCTTTTTTCGCCAGCCGTTCGGCGTTGAACCACGCGCGCAGATCGCCGAACACCAGGTCGATGTCGCCAAAGGCCCAGAAATCGTAGCCGTGCAAATCCTCTTCGTGTAGATAGCCCATCGCTGGCTTGAGATCGCAGAGCTTGTAGGGGTTTGGCGGCGCGAACGGAATGCCGAGCCGCTGCGCTACGCGTGCGCAGTAATCGGCATAGCCGGTGGCGACGACACGCACGTTCGGCGGGCAATCGGCCGGCTCGCCGCAATCGGAGAACAGCAGCCAATCCACCGTGGGGTTGGCGCGGCAACTGGCGAGAAAGAACGGAAACCAGAACGGCCACGTGCCGAAGTACGGAATGACGAAGCAGATGCTTGGTCCGGTATCGGTCGGATGGGGGCGTGGGGTGGAGTTCATACGCCGCCGCCCAGCGCGGCGGTAACCATCGGCAGCGAAAGGAAGCGCCGCCGCGCCGCTTCGTCGGAAAAGTGCGCATACAAGCGCTCAATGCCGCGCTCGGCCGTTGTCGTTCGCGCCTCCAGGGACAGGCCGGCATGGCGCACCATCAGACGAGCGAGGGCCTCCGCGTCGCCAAGTGGAAACAGCGCCTCGCGCTCGCTCACCACTTCCGGCGCGCCGCCACAGTCGGTGGCCACAATCGGCACGCCGGCGGCCATCGCTTCCAGCAGCACCATGCCGAAAGGCTCGTGATCGGAACTGAGCGCGAACAGATCGAATGCGGCGAACTCGCGCCGAGCCTGCGGCACCTGGCCGAGAAAGCGGACGCTGGCGGTAATACCGAGTTCGGCGGCAAGCGCGTGCAATTGCCGCTCCAGCCGCCCCTTGCCCAGCACCGCCAGCAGGGCACCGGGCGGCAAGTGGGGCAGGGCCTTGGCGAAGGCCTTGAGCAGCGTGGCTTGATCCTTGTCCGGATGCAGGCGGCCGACGTTGCCGACGACGAACGCATCCAGCGGCAGACCCAGCACCGCGCGCGCCTGCTCGCGCGGCTTCACCTCCGCGCGCAGACGGTCCACGTCGATGCGGTTGTGCAGGGTTTCGATTCGCTCGGCCGGCCACGACGGCAGCCCTTTGCGCAAGTCGTCGCGGATCGCGTCCGAAACACCGAGCAACGCCAGCCGCTCGCGGAACAGGCGCGCGAACAGCCGGTGCGACAGCCGCTCGTAATCGCCGAAGGCGTGATGCACGCCGATCACCGGCAGGCGCGTCGCCCAGCACGAGATGTAGATGGGCTTGAAGCGGTGGGCGACGATGAGCCGGATATCCCGCTCGGCCACAATCCGGCGCAGTGCGCGCATGGCATCGAGCTTGAGCCCACGCACGTCACGCCCGTCGTAGCCGAGAAAGATCACCTCGTCGGAGGCCGAACCTTCGATGGCCTCCGGGGTGGAGGGGTCGGTGAGATAGACCGTGGTGACCTTGTAGGGCGTATCCCGGAACAGCGCCGCGTACTGCCGGGCTACGTCGAGGAATGGGCCGTAGTGGCAGTGACAGAATTGGAGAATGCGTGCGTTGGTCAGACTCGTCATCGTGCAATCTCTCGCCCGGCTCGATACGGGCATAGGTGTTTCTGTTGAATTCATGACGTTGAAGTTGAGGGGCGGATGGGTAAAGCCCGTCTGCACAGTATCCCTCTCGATGTCATGTTATTAAACCGATAATCAAATAGGCTCTTAGCTTTTGAAAAGGGCAGCCTCATGACACAGCAAGCGGCGTAGTGGTTTATAAATATGCGATAAGCAAATCATGGCTTATTTGATTGTTGAGCGGATAAAACGGGAAACGACGCTAATTTTCTTGTGCTCGGACGTATAAGACTTTGGCACCTGAGCCTGGCATCAATCTTTCTTCAAGTTGAAAAATGTCGTTTTTAGCTCTAACGAGATCGCTAAGTTTCCTGAATCCGTAGAGTCTTGAATCGAAATCAGGCTGCAATTTTGTCAAATAACTTCCAAATGTTCCAAGATGAGCCCACCCAGTGTCGTCGCTCGCTTTCTCTAAGGCTTCGAGAACAAATGTACGGGGAAAAACTTGCTGAGGTTCTATCTCGGTTGTGTGGGAGGTGGGAGTAGAAACAGGTGATTCTATTGCTGTGCTTGGCGATACTGCGCCAATGCTAGGCTGAATGGCCCGTAGGACTTCTGTGAATAGAAATTTGTGACATGCATTGCGGAATGCTTCTGGAGTTTTTTGTTCTCCAAAACCGAAAACAGTTAAGCCTTCCTCGCGTATTCGCAGAGCAAGCCCCGTGAAGTCACTGTCACTCGATACTAAGCAAAAGCCGTCGAACCGTCGCGTGTACAGAAGGTCCATTGCGTCGATGATCAATGTGCTATCAGTTGCATTCTTTCCACTCGTATACGCGAACTGTTGCACCGGTTTTATAGCGTACTTGTTAAGCACTTTCTTCCACTGCGCACTAGTGGGCGACGTGAAATCGCCATAGATACGTTTAACAGTTGCCTCGCCAAAACGAGCTATTTCGGCAAGCAATCCTTCAATAACCGCTGCTTGTGCGTTATCAGCATCAATAAGAACCGCGAGGCGAAGCGTTGGTCCTTCTGTTTCGATTTTTGCAACAAGCTTTGGATTAATCATGTCGAGTTTTGTTTTCTAACTAGATTTAGATCACGAATATAGCGAGCAGGGGGCGCTGAAAAGACAATGATTTATTACGCTCTTTGCCGCGTCCTAGAAGTAAAGAAAGACCAAGCATCCCGTTTGGCCAAATCCAGAGTTCTTCAGATTGGCCCATCTTTTAATCGTTGCTCTCAGGTCCAGGGGCGCCGTTCTTCGTCACCAGCACATCCTCCATCACGAGGTATTCCAGATCGGAGCCGAAGAACATATCGAGCGCGTCGGCGGGCGAGCAGATCATCGGTTCGCCGCGGCGGTTGAGCGAGGTGTTCAGCACCACGCCGTTGCCGGTGAGTTTTTCCAGTTCGACCATCAGGTCGTAATAACGCGGGTTGTGCTCGCGCTTGAGCACCTGGGCGCGGGCGGTGCCGTCCTCATGCACGACCTCGGGCACGCGCGATTTCCACTCGTCGGCGACCTCGAAGGTGAAGGTCATGAACGGCGCCGGGTGTTCGGTCTGCAGCATGCGCGGGCCGACGGTGTCGAGCATGCTGGGGCAGAACGGCCGCCAGCGTTCGCGGAACTTGATTTGGGCGTTGATCCGGTCGGCCACGCCGGCCGCGCTTGGGCAGCCGAGAATGGAGCGTCCGCCGAGCGCGCGCGGGCCGAACTCCATCCGCCCCTGGAACCAGGCCACCGGGTTGCCGTCGGCGAGAATTTTCGCCACGCGCGCCGGGGTATCGTCGATTTTTTGCCACTGTGGTTGCGCCGCGTGCTTCGAACAGGCGGCGATCACTTCTTCGTTGTTGTAGGCGGGGCCGAGATAGACGTGCTCCATCTTCTCCACCGCCACGCCGCGCTGCTCCGACACGAAGGAAGCCGCGCCTAGCGCGGTGCCTGAATCGCCCGAGGCCGGCTGGACGAACAACTCTTTCACCTCGGGCCGGGCGATGATCTTCTGGTTGAGTTTGACGTTGAGCGCGCCGCCGCCGGCAAAAGCGAGCCGGCCGGTTTCGCGCAGGATGTCGCCGAGGTAGTAATCCATCATCTGCAGCGCGAGATTCTCGAACAGCGCTTGCATGCTCGCCGCGTAATGGATGTAGGGATCGTCGGCGATGTCGCCGTTGCGCTTGGGGCCGAGCCAATCGACGAGCTTGGGCGAGAAGTAGTAGCCCTTGCCGTTTTCCTTGTAGCGGCGCAGGCCGATCACGTTGGCGTAGTCGGTGTCGACGATCAATTCGCCGTTCTCGAATTTCGCCAGGCGGGAAAAATCGTATTTTCCCGCGTCGCCATAGGGCGCCATGCCCATCACCTTGTATTCGCCGTCGAGCATCTCGAAGCCGAGGTATTCGGTGAGCGCGCCATACAGGCCGCCGAGCGAATCGGGGTCGTAGAATTCCTTGATCTTGTGGATGCGCCCGTTCTCGCCCCAGCCGAAGAAGGTGGTTGCGTACTCGCCCTTGCCGTCGATGCCGAGAATCGCTGTTTTTTCCTTGAAGCCGGAACAGTGGTAGGCGCTGGAGGCGTGGGCGAGGTGGTGTTCGACCGGCACGATCTCGGTTTTCTTCAAATCGAAGCCGAGCTGCTGCAAGCACCATTGGATGCGCTTGCGGTAGCGGTAAAAGCGCCGGTTGCCGAGCAGGATCGCATCCAGCCCGCGGTCGGGCGCGTACCAATAGCGTTTCGCGTAATGCCAGCGCGCCTTGTCGAACAGGCTGATCGGTGCGAACGGAATCGCCACCGCGTCGACATCCTTGGGTTTGATCCCGGCGAAGGCGAGACAGAATTTCGCTGCCTCGTAAGGCATCCGGTTCTTGGCGTGCTTGTCGCGCACGAAGCGTTCTTCTTCCGCTGCGGCAACGAGCCGTCCATCGATGTAAAGCGCGGCGGAAGGGTCGTGGGTCAAGGCGCCGGAAAGGCCGAGTACGGTCAATGCCACGGGGAAACCTCAGGGTCGGGAAGCGTCCGGCTCGCTGCGCGCCGGACGGCAGAATCAAAAATTATAACCCGCCTGCCATCTGAGGCTTGGCGGGTGGGCGTCCGAGCAGAGCGGGTAGCGCAGGCGCCATGTGTTCCCCTAGCCAGGAGGCGCCGTCGAACGACAGATGGTCGTCGTCGCGGTACAGCAGCTTGCCGTCCTGGCGCCCGTAGCAGGCGGTGTTGTCGCACATCAGCGGCATTGGGTCGAATGTAAGCACTTGCGGGTACTTCGCCAATATGCTGTCGAGCAGCGGGCGGTATTCTGCGGTGCGAGCGTCGATGATCGCGCGGCTGACCTGACAATCCGGGCGTGGCGTGCGGTTGACGAAGCGATTCGGATTCCACGTGATGCACTCGCGCGAGTTGAAGGGCAGTTCCGGCACCGAGTGCAGGAAAATCACCCGCTTACCCGCGGCGGTCAAGCGGCGTAGGGAGGCATCCAGGGCGTACGCGAACACTTCTTGGCGATTGAATTCTTTGGCGCTCGGTTCGTCGGGCAGCGTCAGTTTTTCGTCCGATTTGTAGTTGGGCGGGTCCTTGAGTTCCCTACCCGTTATGTAGGCCACCCAGCGCCCGCCGAGAAAAACAGTGTCGATTTCCGGCGATTTCACCGCGTAATCGAGCGCGGCATCCACGATCTGCCGGCATACGCTCGGCTCGCCGTGTTTGATGAGTGTCATGCCATAGAGTGGCCCGCAGCCGCCTTCCCATACCTGCACCAGGTTGATGTTGTATGGGCGCAATGCCTTGCTCAATCCCCAGAAGTAGTGATTGGCGTGGCTGTCGCCGATCAGTATCGCGTTGGGCCGGGTCTTGGGCGTATCGACTAGGCACAGGCCGGGCATGCCGGGGGGCAATGCCGCGCAGCCTTCTTTGCCGCGCAGATCGTTGCTCCATGTCAAGGCGCCGGCTTCTTGTTTTGCCTGCGCGTTCTTGAGCCGGAATGTCATGCCGTCGCGTATCAGGATATTGATGGAGGTTCCCGCCAGCACCACGGCGACGGAGGCCAGCGCGGTGATTGGAATCCAGCCCTGGCGGCGGCGGATTGGCGTTTCGAGCAGGCGGTAGCTGAGCCAGGCGAACAGCACCGAAACGAGTACGACCGCCGTCAGCAACGCGGCCGGCGCATGCTCGCCGTAAAGGAGCCGGGTGAAAGTCAGCAGCGGCCAGTGCCACAGGTAGAGCGGAAAGCTGATCAAGCCCACGCCGACCATGAAACGCGTCGCCAGAAAGCGGCGGTTGAGCAGCGCTTCCTCGCCCGCGGCGATCACCAGTGCTGCGCCGAGCGTCGGCAGCAGCGCCCAGCCGCCGGGGAACGCCCGGTGCGGGTCGATCACCACCACCGCAACCGCGATCAGCGCCAAACCCAAGGCCGCCGCCCAATGTTTGCCGGTGCCGTTGCGGGCGAACAAGGGGCCGCGCCGGTGCATGCGCAAGGCCAGCGCCGCGCCGGTGAACATTTCCCACGCACGGGACGGCAGCAGGAAGTAAGCGGCCGCCGGCGCTTGCCAGGTCAGCACGACGTTTGCCACGAACGAAGCCGCTGTCAGCCCCGCGAGGACGAGCCAGAAGCGCCGTCCTAGCCGCCAGGACAATACCGCCACCAGCGGCCAGACGATGTAGAACTGCTCTTCCGCCCCGAGCGACCATAGATGCAACAGTGGCTTGAGCCCGGCGGCTTCGTCGAAGTAACCGGCCTCGCTCCAGAACACGATATTCGCCACGAAGCCCAAGCCGGCTGCCGCATGCTTGCCCAACTGCGTGTACTCGTCGGGTAGCAGCGCCGCCCATCCGAGTCCGAGCGAAACGAGGATGACAAGCAGAAGGGGCGGAAAGATCCGCCTTACCCGGCGGGCGTAGAAGTCGGCGAAGCTGAACTCGCCGCCCGCCAGCGCCTTGAAGATGATCGACGAAATCAGATAGCCGGAGATGACAAAGAAGATGTCCACGCCGACGAACCCACCTGGTAGGGCGGCGGGAAAGGCGTGAAAAACGACGACGGCCAGTACGGCGACGGCGCGCAATCCATCGATATCGGGTCGATAGGCGAGGTGTGGATTCGGATGAGTCATGAAAACAGCCCGCGCGGTGCGGGCTTGCGGAATATCGGATTGCGGAAACGCTGGATTATATCGTTGAAGCCGGCCTCCCAAAGTGGGGCGGGTTCCGGGTTGTATTTTTCCCGAAGTGTTGTGCCGGATTACCTCGAATTACTTGTATTCGCTCCAGGCCGTTCAATGCGCCTCGTCCCAGTTGCTTCCCGCGCCCACCTCCACTAACAGCGGTACGGACAGTTGGGCGACATTGCCCATCAGTTTCGGTAGTTCGGCGCGTATCGTGTCCAATTCGGCTTGTGGGACTTCGAGCACGAGCTCGTCGTGCACCTGCAGGATCAGACGGGATTTCATGCCGCTGCCGGTCAGCCAATGGTGCGTGGCGATCATCGCCTTCTTGATCAGATCGGCGGCAGTGCCTTGCATCGGCGCGTTGATCGCGGCGCGCTCGGCGCCCTGGCGGCGGCCAACTTGCTGGGCGCGCAGGTCCGGCAGATGCAGGCGGCGGCCGAACACGGTTTCGACGTAGCCTTTGTCCCTGGCGTCGGCCTTGATCCGCTCCATGTAGTTGGCCACGCCGGGGTAGCGGGCGAAATAGCGGTCGATCCAGACTTGCGCGGCGCTACGTTCGATGCCGAGGTTTTTCGCCAGCCCGTGCGCGCTCATGCCGTAGATAAGGCCGAAGTTGATGACTTTGGCGTAGCGGCGCTGCTCGCTGCTGACCTCGGCCGGGCCAACGCCGAACACCTCGGCGGCGGTGGCGCGGTGTACGTCCTCGCCACGGGCGAAGGCGTCGAGCAGGCGGGCGTCGTTCGACAGGTGGGCCATGATGCGCAGTTCGATCTGCGAATAGTCGGCGGAAACGACAACGTGGTCGCGCGGCGCGATGAAGGCGGCGCGGATGCGGCGGCCTTCGGCGGTACGGATCGGGATGTTCTGCAAATTGGGGTCGGAGCTGGCGAGCCGGCCGGTAACGGCCGTGGCTTGCGAGAAGCTGGTATGCACGCGCCCGGTCTTCGGATTGACCCTGCGCGGCAGCTTGTCGGCGTAGGTACTCTTGAGCTTGGCCAGGCCGCGATGTTCGAGTAGCAGCTTGGGCAGCGGGTAGTCCTCGGCCAGTTGCTGTAACACTTCCTCGTCGGTGGAAGGCTGACCGGTGGCGGTTTTCTTCACCGCTGGCAAACCGAGTTTGCCGAACAGGATTTCGCCAAGCTGCTTGGGCGAGCCGAGGTTGAAGGGCTGGCCGGCGAGTTCGTGCGCCTCGCGCTCCAGGTCCAGCAGCCGGCGGCCGAGTTCCTCGCTGTGGCTGGCGAGCAGAAAGGGATCGATGAGCACGCCGGTGCGCTCTATGTCGAGCAGCACCGCCAGCGTCGGCAATTCCACGTCGCGGTACAGCGCGGCGAGCGCTGGTATGTGTTCCACCTGCGGCCATAGCGCTTGGTGCAGACGCAAGGTGATATCGGCATCCTCGGCGGCGTAAGCGGTGGCACGGTCGAGTTCGACATCGAAAAAGCCGATCTGCTTCGCGCCCTTGCCGCATACGTCGGTGTAGGCGATGGTGTTCAGCCCGAGATGGCGGCGAGCGAGCGAGTCCATGTCGTGGCTGCGGTCGCTTTCGAGCAGGTAGGACTGGAGCAGCGTGTCGTGGACGATGCCGCCGAGGCGGATGCCTTGATTGGCCAGCACGTGTGCGTCGTACTTGAGATTCTGCCCGACCTTGGCGTGGGCGTTGGATTCGAGCCAGGGCCGTAGCTTTTCCAGCACTTCGGCGAGCGGCAACTGCGCCGGTGCGTCGGCGCCGCGATGGGTAAGCGGCAGGTAGGCCGCTTCGCCGGCGACAACGCTGAAGGACATGCCGACCAGTTGTGCCGTCATCGGGTCGAGGCTGGTGGTTTCGGTGTCGAAAGCGGTCAATTCGGCGGCTTGCAGCTTTGCCAACCAGGTATCGAACGCCGGCCAATCGAGGATGCAGGCATAGTCGGTGCGCTCGACCGCCGTCGCCGTGCGCTCGGTGGCGTCAGGCGTTGTCGCGGCGCTGTCGCGTGCGCCCGCTTCCAGTTCTTTCTGCCAGCTACGAAATTCGAAGCGTTCGTACAAGCTGCGCAGCGCCGCCTCGTCGCCACTATGCGTGGTCAGATCGTCCAGCGCGACGGGTAGCGCCACGTCGGTGGCGACCGTGACCAGGCGCTTGCCTAATGGCAGGAATGCGAGGTGTTGGCGCAGATTCTCGCCGACCTTGCCGCCGATTTTGTCGGCATTGGCGACGATTGCGTCCAGCGTGCCGTACTCGGCGAGCCATTTCAGCGCCGTCTTGGGGCCGCACTTTTCCACTCCCGGCACGTTATCCACGGTGTCGCCGATCAGCGCCAGGTAATCGACGATGCGTTCCGGCGGCACGCCGAACTTGTCCATGACGCCGGCCTCGTCGAGCACTTCCTCGCTCATCGTGTTGATCCAGCGTACGCCGGGGCGCACAAGCTGGGTCAAATCCTTGTCGCCGGTGGAAATCACCACCTCCCAGCCGCGCTCGACGGCCGCGCGGGTCAGCGTGCCGATGACGTCGTCGGCTTCCACGCCTTCGAGCATCAGCAGCGGCCAGCCCTCGGCCCGCACCGCTTCGTGCAGGGGTTCGATCTGCGCACGCAGGTCGTCGGGCATCGGCGGGCGGTTCGCTTTATAGTCGGGGTACCAGTCGTCGCGGAAGGTCTTACCCTTGGCATCGAACACACAAGCGCGAAATTCCGCCTTGTAGTCGCTTTCGAGCCGACGTAGCATCGACAACACGCCCCGTATTGCCCCCGTGGGTTCGCCGCGCGATGTGCGCAGGTCTGGCAGCGCGTGATAAGCGCGATAGAGGTAGCTGGAGCCATCGACGAGCAGCAGGGTGGGCATGCTGAAAATCCTTGCGGAAGGCCGATACGCCGTATCCGTTGCGAGATACGCCGGGGGCGGATTTTTTCGAAAAACAAGCGAGAGCAAAATGAGCGCGACAGACAAACTTCCACGTAGCGCGGCGAATACCGCCGCGCCACGCTTCAACGCGCGCGAATCCTGGCGAATCTTCGGAATTATGTCAGAGTTCGTCGAGGCGACCGAACGGCTCAACGCCATTCGCCCGGCGGTGTCCATTTTCGGCAGCGCCCGCATCGCCCAGGATCACCTGTATTACACGCTGACCGAGCAAATTGCCCGTCAACTGTCGGATGCCGGCTTTTCGGTCATTTCCGGCGGCGGCCCCGGCATCATGGAGGCGGCGAACAAAGGCGCCTATTACGGCAAAAGCCCGTCCGTCGGCCTCAACATTCAGTTGCCGATGGAGCAGGCCGCCAATCCCTACCAGGACATTTCGCAAAGCTTCCAGCACTTCTTCGCACGCAAATACATGTTCGTGAAGTTTGCCGCCGCTTACGTGGTGATGCCCGGCGGTTTCGGCACGCTGGACGAACTGCTGGAGGCGCTGACGCTGGTGCAGACGGGCAAGAGCCGTAAGATTCCCATCATCCTGGTCCATGAACCTTTCTGGAAAGGCTTGCTCGAATGGTTCCGCGACCGTCTGGTGAACGAGGGCATGATCCACGCCGCCGACATGGATCTGATCCAGGTCATCGACAAGCCGGAAGATGTCGTCGCGGCCATCTTCAAGCATTACGAAACGCGCGGCTTTCTGCCGCTGCCCGCGGAACACGAATTGATGCTGAACCTGTAAGCGCGCGGCGGCGGGGCTTGTCCGCTGCTCTGTTAGAATCGGCCGGAAAAGGAGAACACCATGCGCCGTATCCTGCCCCTCGTGCTGCTGGTCGCAGCTATCCCCGCTTTTGCCCAGCAACCGCCGAAACTCGAGCCGATCCCCGAGCCGCCGCCAATGCCGGGCGAGGCGCAGGAGCCGGATGTCACCATTCTCAAGCGCGGCGAGGATACCGTGGCAGAGCACCGCATCCGCGGCAAGCTCTACATGATCAAGGTCACGCCGCCGCATGGCGTGCCGTATTACCTCGTGGACAAGGAGGGCAACGGGCAGATGGTGCGCGACGACACCGCGCCGACGCTGTCTGTGCCGATGTGGGTGCTTCAGTCCTGGTAAGGCCGGATGGGCCGCGCGGTGCTCGCTTGCCCGCCGCTGCGACCCTGGTCGACAGCTTTTCCCCAGTTTTCCGCGCCGACGCCAAGGTGCTGATCCTCGGCAGCATGCCGGGTGAAGCCTCGCTCGCGGCCGGCTGCTATTACGCCCATCCGCGCAACGCCTTCTGGCCGATCATGGGCGCGTTGTTCGGCGCCGGGCCGGAGTTGCCTTATGCGGACCGGCTCGCGCGTCTGGTTGAGGCCGGCGTTGCGCTGTGGGACGTTATCGCCCGTTGCGAGCGCAGCGGCAGCCTGGATAGCAGCATTGCCCCCGCTAGCATCGTCGCCAACGATTTCCCCGCGCTGTTCGCCGCCTGCCCCGGTTTGCGCCACATTTTCTTCAACGGTGGTACGGCGGAAAGCGCCTTTCGCCGCCATGTCGGATTGCCCGCCGATACGTCTCGCTTGCAACTGCGGCGTTTGCCCTCCACCAGCCCGGCTCACGCCGCGCTTGGCTTCGCGCAAAAGCTCGACGCCTGGCGTGTGCTGACCCGCGCCGTGGCTTGAGCCGCGTCGCGTAAAACGCCATGTCCGTCTTCACGCCCGTGCCCGAAACCGTTCTTGCCGACTGGCTGCGCAATTACGCTGTCGGTCGCCTGGTGGATGTCCAGGGTATTTCGGCGGGGGTGCAGAACAGCAATTTCTTCGTCACCACCACACTGGGCCGTTACGTGCTGACGCTGTTCGAGAGCATTTCGCGCGCCGATCTGCCCTATTACCTGCATCTGATGGCCCATCTTGCCCGCCACGGTCTGCCCGTGCCGGCGCCGATCGCCAACCGCGACAACGAATACCTGAGCGAGCTGCAGGGTAAGCCGGCGGTGCTGGTCATGCGTCTGGCCGGCCGTTCGGAGATGAATCCTGGCCTTGGGCTCTGTGAAAAAATCGGTGCGATGCTTGCCGGCCTGCATCTGGCTGGGCAATCCTACGGCCGTCGCCAGGCCAACCCGCGTGGTCCCGCCTGGCGTACGGCCACCGCGAGCCAGGTGCGCGCTTTTTTCTCCGCCGATGAGCAGGCCTTGCTCGACGCCGAGCTTGCCTTTCAGGCCGGAGCCGACTTCGGCGGGGATGGCACGCTGCCGGCCGGCGCGATTCATGCCGATCTATTTCGCGACAATGTGCTGTGGGACGGTGAGCACATCGGCGGCGTCATCGACTTTTACTTCGCGGGTTACGACGCTTTGTTGTTCGACGTCGCCGTTACCGTCAACGACTGGTGTGCTGGCGCGAATGGCGAGCTCGATCCGCGCCGGTGCGCGGCGCTGCTGACCGCTTACCATGCGGAACGCCCCTTTACCGCCGCCGAGCGTGCTGCCTGGCCGGTTATGCTGCGTGCCGCCGCGCTGCGCTTCTGGCTGTCGCGCGCGGCCGATCTGCACTTGCCGCGCGGTGGCGAAATGGTGCTGGTGAAAGACCCCGCCGAATACCGCGATATGTTGCGTTTGCGTATCGCGGGCCACCTGGCGCTACCGACACATTGAATTTTCCCCTTGGCATCGGCTAGCATCATCGGTTTGCTGCACCACAACAAAACCTACACCACATGACCGCTTCCGCGCGCGCGCCTAATCCTCATTGCCACCCCCATCCGGGTGCCGTTACGCCGGCCCGCGCCTTGCGCTGGTTTGCCTTTGGCTGGCGGCTGTTCCTAAAAAATCCGTTGGTCTGGTTGGCGCAGGCGGTGGTGCTACTCGCCATTCTGGCCCTCGCCGCCGTGCTTCCCTTTATCAACGCTATTGTCGCGCCGCTGGCTTTCCCCATGCTGATTGCCGGCATGGTCGATAGCGCCGACCGGCTCGACCGTGGCGAGACGATCTACGTCTTCCACTTGTTCGAGGGCGTTCGCCGGCATGCCGGCAATCTGCTTGTGGTCGGCGGCTTCTATCTGCTTGGCGCGCTGCTCGATGGCTGGCTTGCCCATGCGGTCGGCGTCGAGACTTACGGTTCGGCGCTGCTGTTTACCGCGCTGTGGAGCATGCTGATCCTGGCGCTGTGGTTCGCCCCCGCGCTGGTCATGCTGCAAGGCGTGGCGCCGCTCGAAGCCATGCAGCTTTCCGTGCGAGCCTGTTTCGCCAACCTGCCGGCGCTTATCGTGTTCGCCGTCGCGCTTTGTATCCTTGTCTGGGTCGCTTTGCTGCCTTATGGTTTGGGTATGCTGGTGCTTGTCCCTGTGATTGCCGGTACCGCGCTGGCTTCCTGGCGGGATGTTTTTTCCGCGCCACCCGTTCCGACACCAACAACCGAATAAGGCCATCCCCCATGCACGTCCAGCAAGTTCCCATGCAGCGCGGTTGGTATTGGCTGCGCGACGGTTTTGCGCTGTGGCGGCGCAATCCGGCGCTGCTCTCCTTCCTCGCCTTCGGCTATCTGCTGATCCTTATCGTCGTCAGCGTCTTCCCCTACATCGGACAACTGCTTGCCTTTCTATTGATGCCGGGGCTCTCGCTCGGCGTGTTCAACGGCTGCCGCGTGGTGGACGACGGGCACAAAACAGGGCCGGATATCCTCCTTTCCGGTTTCCGGCACAATTCGCAGAGCCTGCTGACCATCGGTGGCTGCTACCTTGTCGGCAGTGTGTTCGCATTGTTGATTACGATCCCAGTCGACGGCGGCGTGCTGGTGAAGACGGTGCTCCACGGTAAAGTCGACCCCACTCTGATCGGTTCTACCCCAAGCTTCGCTCTGGCCGCGCTACTTGCCATCGGCATGTCCACGCCGGTCATCATGGCCTATTGGTTCGCCCCGGTACTTGCCGGCTGGTGGTCGCAGCCGGCGATGAAAGCGCTTTTCTTCAGTTTCTACGCCTGCCTGCGGAACTGGCGGCCTTTCCTCGCTTTTGGTGTCGCGCTGATGTTGTTCGGCGTCATTCTGCCGAGTTTTGCGCTCGGCATCATCGGCCTGCTGTCGCCGACGCTTGCTAATCTGTTGTCGGTTCCCTTGCTGCTTTTGCTGGTTCCGATCGTGTTCGCCAGCTTCTACGTCAACGTGCGCGACGTGCTAGGCCTGCCCGGCGATGCCCCTGCCGCCCCTGTCGCCTGATCCGCGCATGCCGGGCGTATCGCCGGATGCGCCGTTGGGTACGGTGTTGGGTACGCTTTTGGGTGTTCTCGGCGGTACGTTCGACCCGATCCATCTCGGCCATCTGCGTTTGGCCGAGGAGGCGCGTGAGGCGCTCGGCCTTGAGCGCGTGCGCTTGATTCCCGCTGGAGACCCGCCGCACCGCGCCGCACCGCGTTGCGCCGCCGCCGACCGGCTAGCGATGGTACGGCTGGCCGCCGCCGGTAATCCGGCGCTGGAGGTGGATGATGGCGAGGTGCTGGCACGGCGGAAAAGCTACACTGTTTCCACTCTCGAACGGCTGCGCGCCGAACTAGGCGCACAGTGCCCGCTGGTGCTGATTCTCGGCGCCGACGCGTTCGCGGGCTTGCCGGCTTGGCATCGCTGGCAGGAGTTGATCGGCCTGGCCCACTTCGCCGTCGCTACCCGGTCCGGCTACGATCACCCTGGCGTCGCGCTGGCGCCGGAGCTCGACACGCTATGGCGCGAACGCCAAGGCGCGGCGGCGGATTTGCGCACTGCCGCCGCCGGCCGTATCGTCGCCTTCGACATGACACCGTTGGCGATATCGGCTTCGCTGGTGCGCGAGCGGCTGCGCGCTGGCGCGAGCGCCCGTTATTTGCTGCCCGATTCCGTTCTCGACTATATTGGGCTGAACCGTCTTTATCGTTGACTCTCGAATGTCTATTTCCACACTTTCTGACCCCAAGCACATGGACCTATCCGAACTGCAGAAAACCGTCGTTTCCGCTCTTGAAGACATCAAAGCCCGCGATATCGAAGTCATCGACACTTCCCGATTCACCGCGCTGTTCGACCGTATCGTCGTTGCCAGTGCCGATTCCGGTCGGCAAACGCGCGCGTTGGCGCGCAGCGTGCAGGACAAGGTCAAGGAAGCCGGCGGCCATGTCGTCGGTGTGGAGGGCGAGGAAACGGGCGAGTGGGTACTGGTCGATGTGGGTGGCATCGTCGTCCACATCATGCAGCCGGCCGTGCGCAGCTACTACAACCTGGAAGAGTTGTGGCGCGCGGCGCCGTCCAGCCGGCGCCCGGCCGACGACGCTACCCGCGTCGCCAACGCATAAATCCGCGCGCCGTCAGCCTCGGCTGGCCCTGGCGCGAGTGAATCCGCGCATCGTTTCGTGGTGGCTTCCGTTTGAAACTTCTCCTCGTCGCCGTCGGTACCCGCATGCCGGCGTGGGTCGAAGCCGGCTTCGATGAATTCGCCCGCCGCATGCCGCGCGAGGCGTTGTTGCAACTGATCGAGGTCAAGGCCGAACCGCGTACCACTGGCAAAACGGTGGCTGCCATGATGACCGCCGAGGCTGTGCGCATCGAAGCCGCGCTGCCGCCGCGCTGCCGCCGCGTGGTGCTGGACGAGCGCGGCGCGGCGCCGACTACCCGCGATCTGGCTCAGCGCCTTGAAAGCTGGCTGGCCGACGGGCGAGATGTCGCCTTCATCGTCGGCGGCCCCGACGGCCTCGATCCCCAACTCAAGGCCGGCGCTGACGAAGCCCTGCGCCTCTCCAGCCTCACCTTGCCCCACGCCCTGGTGCGCCCGCTGCTGGCCGAGGCGCTCTACCGCGCCTGGACGATGCTGCGCAATCACCCCTATCATCGTGAGTGAACGCATCGCCAGCCCACTTCTTTCTGGTCCGCCGCCATGATCCGATCCATCCTGCGCATGGGTGACGCCCGCCTGCTACGCGCTGCCCGCCCGATTGCCGAATTCGGCACGGCGCAACTGCGCGAACTCGTCGCCGATATGTTCGACACCATGCGTGAGGCTGGCGGAGTTGGCCTCGCCGCGCCGCAGATCGGCGTCGATCTGCGCCTGGTGGTCTTCGGTTTCGAGCATAGCGAACGCTATCCCGAGGCACCCGAGGTTCCCCTCACTATCCTTGCCAATCCGACCCTTGAAACGCTGTCGGATGAAATCGAAGGCGGTTGGGAAGGCTGTTTATCGGTGCCCGGCCTGCGCGGCTGGGTGCCCCGTTACCGGCGTTTGCGCTACAGCGGCTTCGACATCGAAGGCAATGCGCTGGCGCGCGAAGTGGAAGGCTTTCACGCCCGCGTCGTGCAGCACGAATGCGACCACCTCGACGGCATTCTTTACCCCATGCGCATTCGCGATTTTTCCCGTTTCGGCTTCGCCGATCTGCTGCCGGCAAACGAGGAAGTTTGACCGGGCGGTGAAGGCAGGTCGCGCGCCTGGCGCAACGCGCGCCCAGGCGTGAATAGACTCGACAAAACCCCAAACGCACCACAAAGTCCTCGCCAATCCAGTTCTGGAAGGCGGTCTGGCACCCAATCCAGGTAGATTGCCGGTCCACGCGCGATCATTGGTGTTTTCCCGTATGCGGGTATCCGCCAATGTTGCAGTGCGACAGCTGTCGGCTATGTTTCGCCACACGAAATAAAACAATCCACAGATTCAATTGCGCGCCTTGCCTACGGCAAGAGGGCGACAGCGGGGCATTCATGGCAATAGATTTTCAGCCGACGGCGGGCGTTGCCGCCGAGAGACACAATCCGATTTTCGACACGGCCGTTCCGGTGCGCCGGCAGCAAGCCTTCCGGGATGTCGCGCTGCTGCTCGCGCGCCACGAAATACGCAATTTGCGGCGCTGGTTCGACGAATTCGACCACGATATCTTGCTGCCGATTCTGTTGGGAGAGATCGCGCTGCACAACGTCGGCGCCTTTGAAAACGGCGGGCAGTCGATAAACCAGAGGGCCGGCAGCGATATTCCGTGCGCGCTCAAGCCCTGCAATGCTTATTCCATTGCCGCGGCCACCGGGTTGCCGCGGGAAACGGTGCGGCGCAAGATCGCCCGTCTGGTCGAGATGGGGTGGATCCACAAGCGGCGCAACGGCCATCTGTATGTGACGGCGGACGCAATCCGGCATTTCGGCTCGCTGCTTGGCACGCGCCAATTGTCCGAAGTGCTGGCGGTGGCGGATCGGTCGCGGCGTCTTCTGGCGCGGCAGTGAAGGGATGAGAATGGCCCATTCACAGCAGCGCATCATTGCCCTTATCGAAGCCGAAATCACCGCCATTTGCCACGATGCTGGTGTGGCATGCGCGAATGTCGGTGACTTTATCCTGCATCTGGAGGGTGGAGAAATCGTGCGCCACCTCTCCGATCCGATCCTGGAGACCTTGCGCGGCTTGGCGCAGTTGCGTCAGGCTGTGTTGGCGCGCGTGGCTTGAGTGTGTGGTTGCCGTTATGGCTGGCCGTGCGATGACGGGCGATGATCTGGATTCGCAACGGGTGTCGAGGCCAGAAAAGCGCCACCGAGCAGCGTCAGCGCCAGGATCGTGATGGCGAAATGACGCCATTGCGCCGCTGGCTCCAAAAGCCGGTGCGTGTTGTCGCCGTAATAGAAGCGGCGCAGGTAGCCGGCGCCGTTCCAGGCGATAGCCAATAACGCGCCGCCGAGCAGGCGTGCGGCCAACGGATCGAATTGCCGGCCCATCGCCGGATTCCAGCGATCGGGAAGAAAAAAAGCGGGTGCCCAGATGAGCAGGTACAAACCGCCCAATACGCACAGGCTGAACATGATGACTTGAAAGGAGCGCATTTGCGTTCAGTCGCCAGTTCGACGGTGCCCAGGCCGGCGGTTCGGCTCAGCGGCCGAACAGATCGCCGTCGGTGCGTGGCGGGGCCAGGCCGAAATGCTGCCAGATCGACAGCGTCGCCATGCGCCCGCGCGGCGTGCGCTGCAAATAGCCTTGTTGAATCAGGTAGGGCTCAATGACATCTTCGATGGTGTCGGGCGATTCGCCGATGGCGGCGGAGACGTTGTCCAGGCCCACGGGGCCGCCGCTGAATTTTTCCAATATGGCGCCCAGCAGCTTGCGGTCCATCAGGTCCAGGCCAAGCGCGTCCACATCCAGCATCGTCAGCGCGGCATCGGCGACGTCGACGGAAATGTTGCCGTTGGCTTTCACCTCCGCATAGTCGCGCACCCGGCGCAGCAGGCGGTTGGCGATGCGCGGCGTGCCGCGCGCGCGGCGGGCGATCTCGATCGCGCCGGCGTCGTCGATCGAAACATTGAGCAAGCGCGCCGAACGCTCGACGATAAAGCTGAGTTCCTCCGCGTTGTAAAACTCCAGCCGTGAAACGATGCCGAAGCGGTCGCGCAGCGGATTGGTCAGCATGCCGGCGCGGGTCGTGGCGCCGATCAGCGTGAAGGGTGGCAGATCGAGTTTGACCGAGCGCGCCGCCGGCCCCTCGCCGATCATGATGTCGATCTGGTAATCCTCGAGCGCCGGGTAAAGAATTTCTTCGACTACCGGCGACAAGCGGTGAATTTCGTCGATAAACAGAACGTCGTGCGGCTCCAGATTGGTCAGCAACGCCGCCAGATCGCCCGCGCGCTCCAGCACGGGGCCGGAGGTCTGGCGCAGGTTCACCCCCATTTCGGCGGCGATGATGTGCGCCAGCGTCGTTTTTCCCAAACCCGGCGGACCAAACAACAGAACGTGGTCGAGCGCCTCGCGGCGATTCGTTGCGGCCTGGATGAAGATTTCCAACTGCTCACGGATTTTCTGCTGACCGACGTACTCTGCCAAACGCTTCGGGCGCAGGGCGCGTTCGACCACATCTTCCTGGCGATCGGTAGATTGGGCGGAAATCAGACGCGGGGTCTGAAGCTTGTCGGTTTCGATCATGGCGCGAGTTTAACGGAAGCCGCGCGCCGGATTGCGGAAAGGGGATTGCAAATGCGGCCCTTTCCGTTGATCGGCGCCTCGACCGCCGCCGTCGATTGGACCCGGTATCAGTGGGAGCGACGTTCGCTGTAATTCAGGCGCATGGGCATGTCGGCGGGGGAAAGGGGTTCGGTGTTGTCGGCTTCCCCGTTGAGTGCGCCGGAGGCGGCATGGTCTAGTTCGAGCACCTCCAGCACTTGGCGGGCGATGGCGCGGCAGGCATTGGCGAGCGGGGTGGGAGGCTGGTCCGGCAGCCGTTTTTGCAGCAGCAGCTTGGTGGCGGAAAGAGCCACAACGGGTTTGAGAATGCGGTGCCGGTAGGTGCCCATCATTGCCGCGACGCTGCGGTCGGCGGCGTCCCGCTGCCAGGCGTTGCTCGGCCATTGCATCGGTACGGCATAGGCGCGGGGGAACATTTCCAGATCGCGCACGACGGTGCGGATATCTTCGTGCGATTCGCGGAAGGGGAGCAGGACAATGTCGGAGAGGGTGTAGAGCTTGCGGTCCATCTCGGTGTGGTTGCCGCTGCCGTCGATGACGCCGATCCAGTTGGGCAGGGTGCGCAGTTTATCCACGACCTTGGCGAGGGCGTCACGCGTGCGCGCATCGGCGGTGACGTAGCGGCGACCTTCCGGGGCGAGCGGTTCGCGCGAGATATCGGTCAGTACGCAGGCCGCCCGATGGTTCAGCAGGCCCAGACCCTGGCATAGCATGTGCGACAGGGTGGTTTTGCCCGTGCCGCCCTTGTTTCCGATGATGCAGATGATTTCAGCCATGAGACGAGTCCTCGACGCGCGGCGCCGCATCGCCGCATAGGGGAATTATCAAAGCGCAGCGGTGGCGAGTAGCGTGGGAAAAGCGGTGATTCATACCGTTATTTCCGGATTTTTCCCGTTTTCCGGCGCTGTCGCGCGGTAACAGTAAAGGCGGGTGCGGCGGCGGTCGCCGACGTCGACGATGAAATCCGCTTCGCGGCCGGGCAGCGGAAAACTGTTGCTGACGAGCAGGCTGCCTGGGCGCATTTCGGCTGTGGCCTTGCGTTCGAGCGCGGCCATTGGGGCCGGCGACAGAAAGGCATAAATTACATCGTAGTCGCGTAACGACAGAGCGAACAGGTCGCCACGGCGCCAATCCACGTTCGCTTGCCGGCGGTTGAGCAGCCAGCCTAGCGCCCAGGGGCCGGGTGCGGTTTCGATGCCGGTAAAGCGGCTTTCTGGGCGCAGTCGCGCGAGCCGGCGCAGCAGCGCACCGCCGCCCGCGCCGAGGTCGAGCAGGCGCGCGGTGTGCTCAGCGGGCATCAGGCGGGCGAGTGCTTGCGCGGTGGGGCGGTTGGTGAGGTAGAGCGGCACCTGGGTGCGAAAGCTGGTCCAGTAGACCAGCAGCAGCAAGGTAAAGGCGCCCAGATACCAGCCAGGATGAAAGCTCAGGCGGTGGGCGAGAACGGCGAGAGGCAGGAAGCCGAGGTGGATGGGCAGCCACCAGCGCGCGCTGCGCAGCAGCATTGCCGTACCGGCGGCGGCGATGGCCTGCGTACCCACCAGCGGCCACAGACCCGGCGGCAGAAGGTTGGCGCGGGCGAGCGCGAAGGCCGCCGCCACGCCGGCGAGTTGGGCAAGCAAGGCTTTGAGGCTGGCAGGCATGGTTGGCTGAAGGAGCAAGGTGCGGAAGGACGCGCAGGGTGCGGCGCGGGCAGTGTCGGCGTGACGGCGGCTTGGGGGCGTTGGATGCCACGCCGACAGGACGGCTTGCATGTTAGCGCGACTCCAGAATCAGCCGGTCGTTGAGGGGCTGCGGCGGGCGGACATTGTGCGGGTACAGGCGGCCGAAGACGGCCAGTTGTTCCGCGCTGACCGGGACCGTCTGCTTCATGACGACCCAGGTGACGCCTTCGGTGCAGGGCGGGGTGGGGAGCGAGCCAGTGTAGAGGTAGTGGGCCGGGCTTGCCGGCAGGAAGGTGGAGAGGTCGAGCGAGGCCGCCGGCATGTAGTAAGCGTCCGCCTCCAGGGGCAGATTGTTCAGTACCGTTTGAATCAGCGCGTTGGGCGATTCGCCGAGTTCGAGAATAACTTCGAGGATGGCCATGCGGCCTTCGGGATCGCTGTGGAAAAATTGCACCGACATGTCGCCCATCTGGCCGTTGATGCGTGTTTCCGAGGGCCGGTGGAGGGTGAAGGATTCGAGCGAGTAGCGGCGCCCGCGCAGTTCGATGCCCATGCCGTCGCCGACATCCACGCGCAAGGTATTGCCGGTGTCGGTGACGCGGAAGCGGCTGCTGCGATAGTCGAATTTCACTGGTTCCAGGTCGACCGCGACGCCGTTGTGCAGGTCGATGGGCGATTGGCGCTTACCTTCGGCGCACAGCCGCCATTCCGGGCGCAACTGGCCCCAGTGTTCGGGGCCGGCATCGCCGCTGTAGCGCCAGCCGAACGGGGCAATGGGCGTGGTAAGGGCCGGCGTTTTGTGTGCCGTTGTGGTGACAGGGGGCGATGGCCGCGGCGGTGGTGTTTTCGGCGGAGGTTGGGGGGGCGAAGGGGTTTGGGGCGGTGGCGTTTGAGCTGGCATGGGCGATGCGGCGGCGGTGGTGCGGTCTTCCGGCGTCTCTTCGCGGGGTTTGGATTCCGGCGTCGGCGTCTGTTCGGCCTTGGCTGTCTGCGCGGGCTTGCTGACGTTACTGGCGGTTTTCGATTGGGCTGGCTCCGAAGCGGGCGCGGCCTGCTTCGTTTTGGTCTTGGGCGGCGTTTGCTTTGTTTGCGCGTTGGCGGCGGAGCGACCGGCGTCGCGCGCGATCTTGGTCAAATCGGATGCAGACGGCGGACGGCAGACTTCGCGCCACATGCGTTCATCCACCGAGTTGCGCGTGACCATGACCGGTTCCGGTTCTGCTGGCGCTTCTTCGCGCTGCACGCGGTCGGTTTCGTCGAGATAGACCCGTTTGATGGTGGAGAAGCCGCGGTTCATGCAGTCGTAGCGGTTGAGCGCCTTGACGATGGTGTAGCCGCTCTGGCGCGCCTGCTCGGGCGACAGCACGACCCGGCCCCAGGCCACTTTGGTATCGCGGTCGGAGGGCGTGATGGTGGCACGGTCGAGTTCGACACGGCGGCCTTGGTCGCTCAGGATGAGCTGCCATTCGCTCACGGCGGACGTGGAAAACAGCAGCGTCAGAGCGGTGGCAAACAAGTGGGCCGGCTTCATCGGGTAGCAATCCAGGTGTGTTATTCGATGACTATATGGATACTTCGGCAGGACGGAGCATTTCTTGAATGCCGTATTCGGAGGAGCGCTCGGCGCTTGGAAAAGCGCGCTGTCCGGTTTCTTACTTGTCAGTCCTTCCGCCATCCAGTATCGTGCGAGGCCTGTCGTTAGGGGTGCCCGTGCCGGTTGTGGCGATGGGCTGAGAGAGTCCCTTACAACCTGATCCGGTTTGTACCGGCGTAGGGAAACGCATCATGAGCCAATCCGCTGCTTCTGTTTCTTCCATTCCCAATGTGTTGTCCATCGCCGGGGTCGATCCGAGCGGTGGGGCCGGTGTGTTCGCCGATCTCAAGGCATTTTCGGCGCTCGGCGCCTACGGTTGTGGCGTGGTCGCCGCGCTGACCGCGCAAAGCACGCGTGGTGTAGCGGGTGTGCATGTGCCGCCGGTCGATTTTCTGCGTTTGCAGATCGATACCTTGTTCGCCGACATAGCCATCCACGCGACCAAGATCGGCATGCTCGGCAGTGCCGAGGTGGTCGCGGCGGTGGCCGACCGGCTGGCCCATTGGCAGGCCGCGCGGGTGGTGCTCGATCCGGTGATGGTGGCCAAGAGCGGCGATGCGCTGCTTGCCAGGAACGCAATCGCCATGCTGCGCGAGGCGCTTTTTCCGCAGGCATTCCTGATTACGCCCAATCTGCCCGAAGCTGGCGTGCTGCTGGAGCAGCGCGCGCCAGAAACGGTGAAGGAGATGTACCGGGCGGCGGAGCGGCTGCGCGAATTGCTGCCGGTTTCCAGCGAACGCTGGGTCTTGCTCAAAGGCGGGCATCTGCCCGGCGCCGAGGTGGTGGATTTGCTGTTCGATGGCGACCGTATGGTGGAAATGCCCGCGCCGCGCATCGCCACGAAGAATACCCACGGGACCGGTTGTAGCTTGTCCTCGGCCATTGCCGCGTTGCTGCCGCGCCATGCTGGTGGTTTCCGCCCGGTCGAAGCGGCGGTGCGTCAGGCGCGGCAGTGGCTGCTGGGTGCGATCGGCCATGCCGGCGAACTCGATGTCGGTGAGGGTTGTGGGCCGGTGCATCACTTTCATGCCTTGTGGTCCGATCACCGCGCGGATCGGTCGTCCTAGGCGTTATTCGGCTTTTCCCGCTTTTCCCCCTTCCTGATCGATTCCTTTCTGGAGAGTCCGCATGGATGCGAAGCACACTTTCGCGGCTGCCGACGCGCGCGTGGACGTTGCCGCGGTTGCGCCGCTGCCCAATTCGCGCAAGATTTACGTGACCGGGTCGCGTCCCGATCTGCGCGTGCCGATGCGCGAAATCCGCCAATCGGATACGCCGGCGGCGATGGGCGCGCGCGAGGAGAATCCGCCGGTATTCGTTTACGACTGCTCCGGCCCTTATACCGACCCGGAGGCCCGGATCGATATCCGCCATGGCCTGCCGGCATTGCGCGCGGCCTGGATCGAGGAGCGCGGCGGCAGCGAGGCGCTACGGGCGCTTTCCTCTGAATACGGCCGCCGCCGGGCGGCGGACGCTGCGCTCGATGAATTGCGCTTTCCCGCGCTGTCGCGCTGCCCGCGCCGCGCCAGGAGCGGCGCCGGATTTTCCGGCAACGTGACGCAGATGCATTACGCGCGGCGCGGCATCGTGACGCCGGAAATGGAATTCGTCGCAATCCGCGAGAATCTGAACCGCCGTGCTTATCTCGACGCCCTGGCCGCAAGCGGCGCAAAAGGGAAAAAAATGGCCGAAATGTTGACCCGCCAGCATCGTGGGGAACATTTTGGTGCCGTAATCCCGGACGAGATCACGCCCGAATTCGTGCGCGATGAAATCGCCCGCGGGCGGGCGATCCTGCCAGCGAACATCAACCACCCGGAATCCGAGCCGATGATCATCGGCCGCAATTTTCTCACCAAGATCAACGCCAACATCGGCAACTCCGCGCTCGGTTCGAGCATCCAGGAGGAGGTCGAGAAAATGACTTGGGCGATCCGCTGGGGCGGCGACACGGTGATGGATCTGTCGACCGGCAGAAACATCCACGAAACGCGCGAATGGATTGTCCGCAACAGCCCGGTGCCGATCGGTACGGTGCCGATCTACCAGGCGTTGGAGAAAGTCGGCGGCAAGGCGGAGGAACTCACCTGGGAAATCTTCCGCGACACGCTGATCGAGCAGGCCGAACAGGGCGTCGACTACTTCACCATCCATGCCGGCGTATTGCTGCGCTACATTCCGATGACAGCCGGGCGGATGACCGGCATTGTTTCGCGCGGCGGTTCGATCATGGCCAAGTGGTGCCTTGCGCATCACCGGGAAAGCTTCCTCTATACGCATTTCGAGGACATCTGCGAAGTCATGAAAGCCTATGACGTCGCCTTTTCGCTCGGCGACGGCTTACGCCCCGGCTCGATTTTCGATGCCAACGACGAGGCGCAGTTCGCGGAACTGAAAACGCTTGGTGAACTGACCGACATCGCCTGGAAGCACGACGTGCAGGTGATGATTGAAGGCCCCGGCCACGTGCCGATGCAGATGATCAAGGAAAACGTCGATCTGCAGCTCGAATACTGCAAGGAAGCGCCGTTTTACACGCTGGGGCCGCTCGTTACCGACATCGCGCCGGGCTACGATCACATCACCAGCGGCATCGGCGCCGCGATGATCGGCTGGTTTGGCACCGCGATGCTTTGCTACGTGACGCCAAAGGAACACCTCGGCCTGCCGGACAAGGCCGACGTCAAGGAAGGCATCATTACTTACAAGCTCGCCGCGCATGCCGCGGACCTCGCCAAAGGGCGCCCCGGCGCGCAGATCCGTGACAACGCGCTGTCCAAGGCTCGCTTCGAATTCCGTTGGGAAGACCAGTTCAACCTTGGGTTGGACCCGGACAAGGCACGCGCCTTCCACGACGAAACACTACCCGCCGAGGGCGCCAAGCTCGCGCATTTCTGCTCGATGTGCGGCCCGCATTTCTGCTCGATGAAGATTACCCAGGAAGTGCGCGATTTCGCCGCCCAGGCCGGCGTCGGTGACAACGAGGCGCTGGCTGCGGGCATGGAAGAAAAGGCACTGCAGTTCGTGCGCGAGGGTGGCGCGGTCTACCACAGGATTTGAATACGGGCATGCCCGTATTGACCCGCTCCGTGAAATTTGTCCTTTGTGGGTGATTAGATAGGGCGGCACACTGCAATCAACGGCAATCGGACTAGTGCGCCTTCTGTTCATGAGGAGGGCAGCGTGGTGCCCTTTTCAGCTTGCTGGCTTGCTAACCCATCTTATTCTTATGAGCGGATTATTTATCCAAATGAAAACTAAGCATTTATTCACGACGGTGGCTTTCTTGAGCACCATGGCGTTGAGTACCGCGGCCTGTGCCGGGTCCATCTACGTCACTAACGCTGGCGCAGCCGATTTTGGCGGCGGGGCGGTCGGTTTTGCCAGCGGTTCGGCATCTCCGAATCCCAATTCCAGTACAAGCTTCACATCGATGGCTATTGGCGGCATGAAGTTTACGACGTCCGATACCAGCTATGGCTTTGCGGCCGCAGGACAATTCAACGTATGGTGTGTGGATATCTACCACTGGATGAAGGATGGTTCTTTCAGCTATAACGTGGGCACGGCGAGCGATCTGGTCGGCGCCCTCAATTCCTTGCGCACGAACGGCGCGCAACGGGTCGACCAGTTGATCACGCTGGCCAACGAGGTTTATAGCACCGTCAACACTCAGATCGAATCGGCGGCTTTCCAGCTTGCGGTGTGGACCATCGCATACGGAACGCCGGATGCATCGGGCGGTTATCAGCTCAGCACGACGGACGCCGGTTTCAGAGTCAGCACGGGTACCGCGCATACGGCTTATGGCATGTTGGCGAATCAGTGGCTGAGCAACTTGGGGTCCGCGGCCAAAACCGGCAACTACAAGTTGGTTTACCTGAACGATGGAAGCGGGAACTACACGCAGGATGCAATTTCGTTCACGAACTTGCCGGAGCCGACTTCCCTGCTGCTGTTGAGCCTGGGGCTTGCCGGTCTCATCGCGTTTCGCCGCAAGGCAGCGCCGGCAGCGGTAGCGTAAAAGCCGGTTTCGCGCTCTTGGAGCGCGCGCGTTGGAAGGCTTGATGCCTGTCCAGCAATAGGAACGGGCCGCAATCGCGGCCCGTTTGTTTTTTGCCTTACCTGAAAAAGTTTAGGCGAGTTGGCTACGCATCCGCTGTGCCCGCGCGGCGGGCGCCGGGTGCGTGGACAGCCAACTGGCGCCCCCGCCGCCGGAGAGCTTGTCCAATTTCTCCAGCGCGCTCACCGCGGCCTTCGGGTCGTATTTCTTGCCTTTCAGGAAGCTCATGGCGTAGTCGTCCGCCTCGTTTTCGTTCGACTGCGAATGCTGGGAGAGGACGACTTTTTCGAACAATTCACCCAGTTGCGAATCGGCCAGTGCCGCCACCTTGCCGTCCGTGGCGGCTACCGCGTCGCGCAGGCCGCCGGCGGCCAGCGCCATCTGCATGCGTTTTTTCGAGTGCCCGGATTTGATGTGGCCGATTTCATGGCCGATCACGTAGTGCACTTCGTCGTCGGTCATCATGTCCATCAGGCCGCTGTAGAGACGGACGGTGCCGTCGCCCATCGCGAAGGCGTTGACCTGGCTCGTCTGATAGACCTTGAAGTTGAGCTTGAGCCCGTCATGTGCGGACAGGCCCTGCGTCAGTGTGGCCAGGCGCTTGCCGTAGGTGCTGCTGGCGGGGGCGATTTTGTTTTCCCTATCGGTTTCCTTCGCCATCTGCGAGAAATATGCGCTGATGTCTTGGTCGGTGATCGTTGCGGCATCGGTCAGCGACTTGGCCGCGCCCAGCGCGCGGCCGATATCGAACGCGGACACGGGGCCCGCGACCGACACGCCCAAGGCGAGCAAACAGTGTTTCAGTAATTCACGACGTTCCATTTTTCCCTTCCCGTTGATCGGCCGTTTCGGCGCAAAACAAGCATGATGCCATCAATGGCGCTGAGTGTGGAAGGGGGTTTTGCAGGATGCGCTTGCGAATAAAACCTTTTTATTTCCGTGTCTTAGGCGTTTCTCGAAATGCAAGGGAAATAGGCCGTCGCCGGCAAGGTGGATGTAAAAAATAGCGTAGGGACGGCTCGGGTGCATTGAGTCGGGTTCATCCGGGCGTGGCGTGCGCGTGTAGCGGGATTGCAATGCCAATGGGTTTTTCCGTGCTGTGTCCGTTCATGCCTTTCGTGGTCTTTTCTCTGTTCCCGCTTTGCCGCTACGTATAGACTTCCGCTTTTCCCGTGTGCGTTATGCGACGCTCGCCTGCCGAAAAATGATTTCTCCCGACAGTTACACCGAATCCGACGTCGTCGCCTGGCTTGGGCAACGCGAAGTCGTCAAGGGGCGGGCTTATTTGCCGGCGGTGTCGGCCCTTGAATGCCATAACGATACTCTGTCCGCGCGCGTGCGCGGCACGCGGAGCACGCCTTACACGGTCAATATCCAGATGTACGACGAGCTGCGGAGTGGGCGGGTTTTGTCGTCTCATTGTTCATGTCAGGTCGGAGGCGATTGCAAGCACGTCGCCGCGACTTTGCTCGCCTGGCTGGCGCAGCGCGACGATGAGCGGCGCCCGCGCGCTCAGGTGTTGGCGTGGATCGACACGCTGCGTGGCATGGCCGCGCCCGCGCGAGCGAAGGCGCCGGCCGCGCATAGCCTGCGCTATTTGATCCGCAACGAAACGCAGGGGCGGCAATATACCGTGACCTGTTTCAAGGCGCGGCTCGATCGCCAGGGGCAGGTGCGTGAAGCGCAGGCGTGGCACAACATCGAGCGCGCGCTCGATGTTCCGCCGGCATTCGTGAGCGAGGCCGATGTCGACATCCTGCGTTTGCTGTGGGCACATCGCGCGCGTGATATTCGCCACTCTGATTACGTGTTGCCGCTGGCCGGGCGTAATACGCCGGCATTGCTCGAAAAGCTTGCCGCGAGCGGGCGTGCGCATATCGACGATCTGGCCGCGCCCGCGCTGGTGGCCGGCAAGGTTCGCCCTGGGCGGTTCGAATGGCGCACACAGGCCAATGGCCGGCGAATTCCCACACTGCGTCTGACGCCTGCCGCCGATCTGGTGCTGCCCGTGTTGCCGCCATGGTATGTCGATGGCAAAACGCGCGAGGTCGGGCCAGTTGAGCTTGCCGAACCGGCCGAGCAGATTGTCCACCTGTTGCGCTTACCGCCGCTGAGCGCGATCGAGGCCGAATTGGTGGCCGGTGCGTTGGCTGAGCTGACGCCCGCGCTGCCCACGCCGCTGGTGCACGACGATGCGCTCGCGTTGAGAATCGGCGGCGCGCCGGTGCCGGTGCTACGGCTGGATACCTTGCCTGTGCGGGCCGTGAGTTACCGTAGCTATCCGCCCTATGGCGTCGATGAGTTCGATTACGCCACGTTGGCTTTCCGTTACGGTCCCTTGACCATCGACGCACACGATCCGTCCTTGTTCCACACCTTGGAAGATGGCGGTAGCGCGCGCGTGGAGCGGGATGCGCTGGCCGAGGAGGCCGCTACCCGCCGCCTGGCTCGCATCGGCTTTACCAAGGTGGCGGCCGGGCGCATTCAAGCGGAGTACGGCGGCGTGCCGGAATCCATGCTCGGACTTGCCAGTGAGGATGCCTGGCCGCGCTTTACCGTGGAAGGCGTCGATGCGCTGCGCGCCGAGGGTTGGGTTGTCGAGGTGCCCGTCGATTTCCGCCATCATGCTGTCGATGTCGACACCGTGGTGCTCGATGTGGATGAGGAGCACAGCGGCGGCGACAATCCTAACGGTTGGCTCGACGTTACTCCCGGCATCGAAGTAGCGGGCCGGCCGCTGGCGCTCGCGCCGCTGCTGGTCGAACTGTTCGCGCGCGATCCGCGTTGGCTGGCAGGGGATATCGAGCGCATCGACGATGCCGAGCTGATTCTTTTGCGCCACGAGGAATTCGGCCGTTTGCGCATTGCCGCAGCCCGTCTCAAGCCACTGGTGCGCGCGCTCGTCGATCTGTTCGATGGGCCCGCCAGCGACACCTTGCGCGTGTCCCCGCTCGACGCTGTGCGCTTGGCCGACCTCGATCTGCCCGGCCGCGGTGGGGAAACCTTGGCCGCGTTGGCCGCGCGCCTGCGCAATATCGGTGGTGTTACCACGGTCGTCCAGCCGAAGGGCTTCCGCGCCGAATTGCGGCCCTATCAGATCGAAGGGCTGGCCTGGTTGCAACATCTCGTCCGCCACAACCTCGCCGGTATCCTCGCCGACGATATGGGGCTGGGCAAAACGGCACAAACACTGGCGCATCTGCTCACCGAAAAAAATGCAAAGCGTTTGGATGTGCCCGCGCTGGTGGTGGTGCCCACATCGTTGGTGTTCAACTGGCAGGCAGAAATCGAACGTTTCACGCCGACGTTGAAAGTGGTCAATCTACGCGGCGCCGACCGCCACGCCCGTTTCGACGAACTCGACGGCTGCGATATCGCCCTTACCACCTACCCGTTGCTGTGGCGTGATGCCGAAGCCTTGCAGGTGCGGCAATGGAGCTTGCTGATTCTGGATGAAGCGCAAACGGTAAAGAACGCTGCCAGCAAAAGCGCGCAAGTCATCCGCCGGCTGCGCGCGCGGCATCGGCTCGGCCTTACCGGTACGCCGCTGGAAAACCACCTTGGCGAGTTATGGGCGCAGTTCGATTTTCTACTGCCCGGTTTTCTCGGCAGCCAGCAAAACTTTACCCGCACCTGGCGCACGCCGATTGAAAAAAACGGCGATATGGTTCGCCGCGATCTGCTGGCGGCGCGGCTCAAGCCCTTCATCTTGCGCCGGCGCAAGGAAGACGTGGCGAAGGAGTTGCCGCCGAAGACCACCATCGTGCAGAGCGTCATCCTCGATGGCGGCCAGCGCGACCTGTATGAAACCGTGCGTACGGCGATGGATGACCGTATTCGCCACGAAATCGCCTCCAAAGGCTATGCCCGCAGCCGCATCGTCATCCTCGACGCGCTGCTCAAGCTGCGCCAAGTGTGCTGCGATCCGCGCCTACTCAAGACGCCTGCGGCGGCAAAGGTCAAGGAACGCGCCAAGCTCGATTTGCTGATGGACATGCTGCCGGAGCTGATCGACGAAGGCAGGCGCATTCTGGTGTTCTCGCAGTTCACCCAGATGCTGGCGCTGATCGCCACCGAGCTGGATCGCGCCAAGATCGGCTGGGTCAGCCTCACCGGCGATACCTACGACCGCCGCGCGCCGGTGGAGGATTTCCAGAAAGGCCGTGCGCCGGTGTTTCTCATCAGCCTCAAGGCCGGTGGCGTCGGTCTCAACCTCACCGCTGCCGATACCGTGATCCACTACGACCCGTGGTGGAACCCCGCCGCCGAAAATCAGGCCACCGACCGCGCGCACCGCATCGGTCAGGACAAGCCGGTGTTCGTATTCAAGCTGATCTGTGCCGGCAGCATCGAGGAACGCATTCTCGCGCTGCAAGAGCGCAAGGCGGCGCTGGCCGCCGGCATCCTGTCGGAAGATGTCAACGCGCTGGCCAAGTTCGGCGAGGCCGATATCGCCGCGCTGTTCGCGCCGCTGCCACCGGGCTGAGCCGGGGCGAAGCCCGGCCGCGCGCTTTTCCTCGTTATTGCTGCGCCGCTTCGGCGACGAAAATCTCCACCCGGCGGTTCATCGCCCGGCCCGCCAGGGTGGCGTTATCCGCCACCGGCTGATGCGAGCCACGCCCGTCGATGCCGATCCGGCTGGCCGCAACGCCGCGCGCGACCAGATATTCGCGGGTTGCGGCGGCGCGGTTGACCGACAGCGGATTATTGATCGCATCGCTTCCCGTGTTGTCGGTGTGGCCGACGATTCTCACCGTCGTCACCGCATGCTGGTTCAGGCTCGTGGCAAAGCGGTCGAGAATCGGCTGCAGGTTGGGCTTGATGTCGTAGCGCCCGGTATCGAAGGAAATATCGCTGGGAATATCCAGTTTCAACTGATTGTCGGCGGTCTGCGATACCGATACGCCGGTACCCTCCGTGGCCTGTTCCATTGCCGCCTTCTGCTCTTGCATGTGCTTCGACCACAGATAGCCGCCGCCAGCGCCGAGAACCGCCCCCACGGCAGCGCCGGTGGCCGTGCTGCGGCCCTTGTTGCCGCCCGCCGTGGCGCGCCCGATAACGGCTCCGGCCACCGCGCCGATAGCGGCTCCCGTGCCGGTATCGCGCTGCGTTTCGTTCATGCCGGCGCAGCCGTACAGACCGCTCGCGGCCACAGTGAGGGAAAGCAAGGGGACGATGATCTTTTTCATGATGTTCGACCTTTTTATGTGCGGGTTCATGTACGGGTAAGGGCACGGATACCGGCCGGTTCGCCTGGTGATGACGGCGAGATAGAGTTGCCTATCGTGCCACGCGTTTCCTGTTACGTGCGCCATGGGATGAAACAAAGCGTGACAGGCCGCCCGCTTCAGCCGCGCAGGGCGTTGAACAGCGTATAGCCGCCCCAGGTCAGCGCCAGCGAGCCGAACACGTGCAGCCCCATGTGCAGACTCAGCCACCCCCAGGCGCCGCGCTGAACGAGGTGAAAGGCTTCCGCCGAAAATGTGGAAAACGTCGTCAGGCCGCCGAGAAATCCCGTCGTCAGCAATACCTGCATGGCCGGTGGAATGGCCGGCCAATTGTGTATAACGCCGAGCACGACGCCCATCAACAGACCGCCGAGCCAATTCGCCGCCAGTGTTCCCATGGGCAGCAGCGGAAATGCCGCGTTGAGCAAGGCGCCCAGACCCCAACGCAGCCAGGCGCCACACGCAGCGCCCGCGCCGATGGCGAAGAAGGCGGGTAGGTTCATCGCAGCGTTTTCCCTTGCAAGGAGATCAAGCCCTTTGTACCGCGTGCGCTACGCGATGGCGGTAGCGAAAGTGAAACATCCAGGCGAATGGAACGGCAAGCACGCTGCCAAGATAGGCGGCGTTATGCATATAGCCAGCGCAGATGAAGCGGCGCGGCTGTTCAAGCCCTTCGGGGACGAACCAGCCGGTGCCGGTGTAGTACGAAAGATCGAGGGCCGTTGTCTTGAAAAAGCCGGCGGCCAGCCCGGTCAGTGCGCAAATAAGCGTGATGCCGGCCATGAGTGCCAGGGAGAGCAGCAGCGCCTTGCGCATATGAACGGCACGCGGATGAATGAAGCCGGCGACGCCGGTCAATAGCCCGAGTGGAATGCCCATCGACCAGGAGGCGAGAAAGCCGACCTGCGCCGCGCGAATCCGCTCCGGTATGTCCGCGTCGAGCAGATTGAACTGGGCGAATTTGAATCGGGTGAAATATTCGCTGGAAACGGTGTAGCTGATTTGATCGTGCAGCGCGCCGAAAGCCCCCGAGGCAAGCACGGCGAGGAGGAGAAAGGCGATGAAGGCGACGATTTTCTGCATGCTGTGTGTGGTGCCGGTGTGTGGCTGGGTGTTGAATCCCCTGGTTTGAGTCAGGCTGGGGTGGCCTGTGTGGCAATTTGTCGATAATAGCGTTCCTCGGCCTCGACGGGCGGAATGTCGCCGGTGGGTTCCAGAAGCCGGGAATTTATCTGTTCTCAGTGGATAAGCGTTGGGTTCGCGCTATTCTTGCGCTTTCGTGCTCTCGCTTGCCGTTGCTCGTTTATGCCGTCTCTTTCCCGCTTTTTTCCGTTCCGTGTGCGATCGGCTTTCGTCGCTGTGCTGGGTTCCGCTGTATGCCTTTATGCCTGCGGCGACACCAATTCGACCAAGAGCACTGTGGCCGCTCCCACGGCGGCCCCGTCCGCACCGGCATCCGTACCCGCCCCGGTCCCAACTCCAGCTCAAATTGCAACGCCCGCGCCGGAACAGACTGTGCAGCGGATCGAGCGTCTGCTTGCCGCGCTGCTCGCCGATTACCGGCGGATCATCGTGCTCCTGGCGGATGAAAAAAGCCTCCCCGCCGCGGAATTACAGGTCGCAAATTCGGTTGGGCAGATGTTGTTCCATGGCAATCAACTGCGTACCGAGGAGTTGGCGCAGAGCTTTGACACGCTGCTCGCAGCGTCGGACGGCGAACGGTTTGCGCGAATTTCCGGCCTGCTCGACTACATCGAGTCGGGGCCGGACATGTTCGATGCCGACCGGCTTGCATTCCGCGAAGTGCTGCGCAATCTGCAGGCGAGCATCGCGAAGGATTCGGCGCTGCCGGCGATCAAGCTGCACAAGCGTATCGGCGAGGATCTGGATGCGATCGGCGAAATCGAACGCAACTACAACAAGGAGATCACGCAGATATTCAGCCGCTTCGTGCCACGGGCGATTCCGCTCAAGCGCGAGCGGTGGGACGAATATGTCGCCTTTCTGCAGAAACACTATCAGCGCGAACAGGTTCTCAAAGAGTACGGCGTCATCGTGCCCTACGCGTTGCCGCCCGGAGGCGACGAGGAGCGCGAGATTTTTGGGCGCCAACTGCCGCCCAAAACCTTGGTGCTGACCTTCGATGACGGTCCGCACCGGGCCTACACCGAGGAAATCAGCGCGATCCTCAAGCAATACGACGTGCCGGCGGTGTTCTTCGAGGTAGGCCGCAATCTTGGTACGGTTCAGAAGGATGGTGGCACGAAACTGGCGCCGACCGCGAAGATCAGCCGTCGGCTGGTTGAAGAAGGCTACGCCGTCGGCAATCACAGCCTGACGCACGCACAGCTTTCCAAGGAGCACGGCGAGGGGCTGAAGACCGAAATTCTCGATACCGACAAGCTGCTGCAGGCGGTCGACCCAAAACGCGCGCCGCTATTCCGTTTTCCGTACGGCGCGCGCAATGCCGAGGGGTTGCAGATGCTTTCGGTCGCGCACCTCAAGTCGGTTATGTGGAACATCGACTCACTCGATTGGGCCGACCCGGTGCCGTCCTCCATTGCCGACCGCGTGTTGCGCACGGTGGATAAGGAAGGGCGCGGCATCGTTCTTTTCCACGACATCCACGAGCGCTCGGTCAAGGCGCTACCGCTGGTGCTCGACCGTCTCATCGCGGAGGGCTACCGTTTTGCCGAGTGGGACGGTAAGGGTTTCTCGCTGCCACAGGCGAAGCCGGGCCAGACGGTGGACAAGAGCCGCGCCGAAACCGTTACCGGTCTTGCCGGGGATGCACGGAGTGCGTGGGCGATCGTCATCGGCATCGATGACTACCGCAAATGGCCGAAACTCCAATACGCCGCCGCGGATGCCGATGCGGTCGGACAGATGCTGACCGAAAAACTCGGTTTCCCGGCCGCGCAAGTGATGGTGCTCAAAAACGAGGAAGCGACCCGCAATAACATCCTTGCTGCCTTTCACGACCGGCTGGTGCACGGCGGTGTGAAGAAGGACGACCGCGTTTTTGTGTTCTTTGCCGGCCATGGCGCTACGCGCAAGCTCGCGTCGGGCCGCGACCTCGGCTACATCGTGCCGGCCGATTCCGACCCGGAGCAGTTCGCCAGCGATGCGATTCCGATGACCGAAATCCAGAACATCGCCGAGGGTCTGCCGGCCAAGCATGTGCTGTTCGTCATGGACGCGTGCTACAGCGGCCTTGGTTTGACGCGCGGCGGCGGCTCGCGGGACAGCAACTTCCTGCGCGAAAATGCGAAGCGAATCGGGCGGCAGATGCTGACCGCCGGCGGCGCCGATCAACTGGTGGCCGACGGCGGCCCGAACGGACACTCGATCTTTACCTGGATTCTGTTGCAGGCGCTTGCCGGCAAGGCTGATCTGAACGGCGACGGTTTCATCACGGCGACCGAACTGGCCGCTTACATGGCGCCGGCGGTATCCGCCGTGGCGCAGCAGGCGCCGGCGTTCGGCAGCCTGCCCGGTTCGCAGGGCGGCGAGTTTGTGTTCACGCTGCCCGGTGAAACGGAATTCCTGACCGCCGATTCGGGGCAGCTTTCCAAGGCAGCGATTGAACTGAACAACAAGGTGGACGCTATTTCGCCGTCCGAGGACGGCGCACCGAAGGCGGCGCCGGTGATGGTCAAGGATCTGCAAGGCGAGGCGCGCAAGCTCGTGCTGCCGCAGCCGGTGGGCACGTCGGCACGCCAGAAGGCGCAGCGCGCCAATGATCGCGGCCTGCAGCTCTACAAGGAGAAGGACTACGAGCAGGCTGAAGCGCAATTCACCGAGGCGCTCAAGCTGCGTCCCGACTTTGCACTCGCCGCCAATAACCTCGGCTTCGTCTATTACAAGCAGGAAAAATACCGCGAGGCGGTACGTTGGTTCGAGAACACGCTGAAAATGGACCCGTCGCGCGCCGTTGCGTATCTGAATCTCGGCGATGCCTACACGCATCTCGGCGAGCGCGGCAGCGCCGAAAAGGCTTATCGCACCTACCTTGAACTCTTGCCCAACGGCAGCGCCGCGGATCAGGTGCGGCAGAAGCTCGGGCAAAGCGCGGGGGAAGGTTGAAACGGGGCCTTTTCAAATTATCGGGGGCGTGACGGCGGCATTCATTGGGCGATCCTGGAGGATGCTTTTGGCCGCCGTGCCGGCAAAAGCCGGCTACCGAGGGGGGATCGGCTACAATCCGCGCGTGTGCAACCTGGAGCAGCCATGCTCCGATACCTTTCCCCGAGCCGATGACTTCGACCGATAAGCAAGACGGCGCCGTTGCGCCGAGCAACTTCATCCGCAACCTGATCGACGACGATAACCGCAGCGGCAAGTGGGGTGGGCGCGTCGAAACCCGCTTTCCGCCGGAGCCGAACGGCTACCTGCACTACGGCCACGCGAAGTCGATCTGCCTCAACTTCGGCCTGGCCGTGAGCTACGGCGGCAGTTGCCATCTGCGCTTCGACGACACCAATCCGGAGAAGGAAGAGCAGGAATATGCCGATTCGATCATCGAGGCGGTGAAATGGCTCGGTTTCGACTGGGGCAAGCATCTGTACCACGCCTCGGATTATTTCGAAACCATGTACCAGTGCGCGCAAAGCCTGATCCGGGCCGGCAAGGCGTATGTCGATTCGCTGCCCGCCGAGGAAATGCGCGCGCTGCGCGGCACCTTGACCGAGCCGGGCAAGAACAGCCCCTGGCGTGATCGCGCCGTGGAGGAAAGCCTCGATCTGTTCGCGCGCATGCGCACCGGCGAATTTGCCGACGGCACGCATGTGCTGCGGGCGAAGATTGACATGGCGCACCCCAACATCAACCTGCGCGATCCGGCGATCTACCGCATCCGCAAGGCGAGCCACCACCGCACCGGCGATGCGTGGAACATCTACCCGATGTATACCTTCGCGCATCCGATCGAGGATGCGATCGAAAACATCACCCACTCGATCTGCACGCTCGAATTCGAAGACCAGCGCCCGTTCTACGACTGGCTGCTCGACGCGCTGGCTGAAGCCGGCCACTTTCCGCGCCCGCTGCCGCAGCAGATCGAATTCGCCCGCCTTAATCTGAGCTACGTCGTGCTGTCCAAGCGCAAGCTCATCGAACTGGTGAGCAAAAGCCATGTGGACGGCTGGGACGATCCGCGCCTGCCCACGCTCATCGGCGCGCGCCGGCGCGGCTTTACCGCCGAGGGCTTTCATCGCTTTACCGAACGCATTGGCGTTTCCAAGGCGGATTCGTGGATCGACATCAGCGTGCTTGAGGAATGCATGCGCGAGCACCTGAACGAAACCGCGCCGCGCCGCGTTGCCGTGCTCGATCCGCTGAAACTGGTGCTGACCAACTACCCCGAGGGCGAATCGGAGTTGTGCCAAGCGCCCAACCACCCGCTCAAGCCCGAGCTGGGCAAGCGCGACATGCCGTTCGGGCGCGAATTGTGGATCGAGCGCGAGGATTTTCAGGAACAACCGGCGAAGGGCTTCCACCGCCTCTACCCCGGCAACCTGGTGCGCCTGCGCTACGGCTACGTGGTGCGCTGCACCGGCTGCGAAAAGGATGCGGACGGCAATGTCGTCGCCGTGCTTGCCGAATATCTGCCCGACTCCAAATCCGGCACACCGGGCGCGGACAACTACAAGGTCAAGGGTAATCTGCACTGGGTTGGCGCTGCGCACGCCTACCGTGCCGAAGTGCGCCTGTACGACCGCCTGTTCGCCTACCCCTATCCCGGCCAGCGCCGCGAGGGCGATGCGGCGGATGCCGAGCGCGACTTCCTTGATGACATCAACCCGGACTCCAAGCGCGTTATCACCGCCTGCCTTGAGCCTGCGCTGAAAGAGGCGCGGCCGGAAGAGCGCTTCCAGTTCGAGCGCCACGGCTACTTCATCGCCGACCGCGTCGATTCCAAGGCCGGCGAGCCGGTGTTCAACCGCACGGTGGCCTTGAAGGATTCGTGGGCGAAAGCGGGAACGAAATAAATGGACCGGGCAGGCCAGCGTTGATGCCAACCAATCGCTGGCCGATCGCCGACCGATGAAAACCCTCCGTCGCCTTGCTGTTTTTCTTCTTGTGCTCGTCGCGCTTGCCGCCGCCGGCTGGTGGATGGCGCGGCCCAAGCCGGTGGTGGTGGTTGTGCATGAAGTCGCGCGTGGCAAGGTCGAGGCCACGTTGTCGAACACGCGCGCGGGCGAAATCGAAGCCTGCCAGCGCACCAAGATGTCCACCATCATCGGCGGGCGCATCGATTTTCTTGGCGTTAAGGAAGGCGACCGCGTTCAGGCCGGGCAGGTGCTGATGAAGCTGTGGAACGACGACCTCGAAGCCCATCTCGCGGTCAATCGTGCCCAGCTTGATGCCGCCACTCGGCGCGCGCAGCAATCCTGCGCGCTGGCCGACAACGCCGATAGCGAAGCCGCGCGCCAGGCCGAATTGGTCAAGCGCGGCTTTGTTTCCGCCAGCGCCGAGGAAAAAATCCGCTTCGAAGCCCGCGCGCTGCGCGCCGCCTGCAACAGCGCCCAGGCCGACGCCGTCACGGCGCGGGCGCAGATCGACGCCACCACCACCGATCGCCAGCGCACCATGCTTATCGCCCCCTTCGCCGGCACGGTGGCGAAAATCACCGGCGAGTTAGGCGAATACTCCACCCCTTCGCCGCCGGGCGTGCCGACGCCGCCGGCCGTCGACCTCATCGACGATTCCTGCCTGTACGTCAAAGCGCCGATGGACGAAGTCGACGCCCCCAAGATCCAGCCCGGCCAGTCCGTGCGGATCAAGCTCGACGCGCTGCCGGACAAAGCCTATGCAGGCCACGTCAAGCGCATCGCCCCCTACATCACGGCGGTGGAAAAGCAGGCGCGCACCGTCGAAGTGGATGTCGACTTCGACCGCCCGGACGAGGCCAAAGGCATGCTCGTCGGCTACAGCGTGGATGTGGAAATCGTCCTCGACAGCCGCGCCGACGTTCCGCGTATTCCCACCAGCGCGCTGCGCGAAGGCAACCGCGTGCTCGTTCTCGGCGCAGACGGCACGCTCGCCGAGCGCACGGTGAAAACCGGCGTGGCCAACTGGGAATACACCGAAATCGTCGATGGCCTGACCGCCGGCGAGCGCGTCGTCACCTCGCTCGAACGCGAAGGGGTCAAGGCCGGCGCCCACGCCGTCGCCGAAACGGCACCCGCGCGCTGACGCCGACGATGGCGCAGATCGAACTCGACGGTATCGAACGCATCTTCACCCTCGGCGACAGCCAAGTGCATGCGCTGCACGCGGTCAGCACCACCATCGAAGCTGGCGAGTACGTTGCCGTCATGGGGCCGTCTGGCTCGGGCAAATCCACGCTACTCAACCTGCTCGGCCTGCTCGACCGTCCCAATGCCGGCACCTACCGCCTGGAAGGGCGCGACGTCACCCAGCTTTCCGCCGACAAACAGGCCGAGGTGCGGCGCAATCGCATCGGCTTCGTGTTCCAGTGCTTCCACCTTGTGCCCCGGCTGAGCGCGGCGGAAAACATCGCCCTGCCGATGACGCTTGCCGGCATGCCCGCTGCCGAGCGTAACGCCCGAGTCGCCCAGGCCTTGAAGGAATTCGGCCTCGACACCCGTGCCGGCCACCGTCCCGACGAACTCTCCGGCGGCCAGCGCCAGCGCGTTGCCATCGCCCGCGCCACCATCATGCGCCCGGCCATGCTCCTTGCCGACGAACCCACCGGCAACCTGGACCGCGCCACCGGCCAGGAAGTCACCGATCTGCTCGAAGCCCTCAACGCCGCCGGCACCACCCTTATCGTCGTCACCCACGATCCCGCAATGGGTGCTCGCGCCCGCAGATGCTTGTTGATGGAGGATGGGATGTTGAAGCAGGATGTGAGGAAGGGTGAGTTATGATTTTCGCGTTTTATTCATGGCCACAAACATGCGCTCTGGTTTTTCACATCACTCTCCCATGAAGCGTCTCCTCCCGTGGCTTTGCGCCATGCTGCTGGCGATAAGCCTTCCTGCCCTCGCGCAGCGTATTGCCGACGTTCCGGACGAGAACAACCGCGCCCTCCAAGCCCTGCTCACCTTGCCCGATGAGCAGATCGATCTGGCGGCCGCCAAGCTCACCATCGACCACATGGTCGCTCCCGATATCGACGTCGCTGCCGCTCGCGCGCAACTCGATACGATGGCAAAACAGATTGCCTCTCGGCTTCCCGCCGACGCTTCCAGCCGGGATAAGCTCGACGCTCTGCGCGCCTACCTTTACCAGTCCGGCCCGTGGAACGACCATCGGCCCTTCCAGTACGACCTCGATGATCCCCTCGGGCGTAAGCTTCGCAGCAAGCTCCTGCCCACCTATCTCGCCACGCGCAAAGGCAACTGTGTTTCGATGCCTTTCCTCTTCCTTGTCCTCGGCCAAAAGCTCGGTCTCGACCTGAGCGCCTCCACCGCCCCGCACCACGTCTTCGTCAAATACCGCGACGACCAAGGCCGTTGGTACAACCTCGAAACCACCAGCGGCGCCGGTTTTACGCGCGACGCCTGGCTTCAGCAACAAATGCCCATGACCCCGCAGGCGCTTACCAACGGCCTCTATCTTCAGCCTCTGAGCAAAAAAGAAAGCGTCGTCGTCATGGCCAATACCCTGCTCGAGCACTACCAGGAAACAGGGCAATCGGAACGCATCATCGCCCAGGGCAAAGTAATGCTGTCCTACTACCCGGTCGATGTGGCCACCATGCTGCATATAGGTTCGGCCTACTACAAACTCATCGAGCGCGATTTCGTGCGCCCCTACCCCAATCCCGCCGACATTCCACCGGAAAAACGCGCGCGTTACCTCACGCTCAGCCAAGCCAACCAATATTGGTTCAAACAGGCCGAAACTCTGGGCTGGCGTCCCGATCCGGCCTACAGCCAAAACGCCGTAAATCCTGACACAAAGTAATAGCGAAGAACGGCAGACTCAAGGGAGAACAACAATATGCAACGGTTCGGATGCTTTTGGGCTCACTTATTTGTATTCGCCTTCATTGCTTGTGGCAGTAGTGCGTCGGCGCGCTATATTTCTTCCGATCCGATTGGGCTGGGGGGAGGCATCAATACTTATTGAGAAAGGATGCATTATGATTTTCGCGTTTTATTCATGGTCCAAAAAAGGGTTTTTACGTTAACCGTTACTCTTACGCGGAAAATTTTATGAACTCCATCTCAGTGGAGGCGGGTTTTAGTCGGCGGTCTTTTTTGGTGTCACTGGTATCACTGACATCATTTGGATTTTTCGGTTTGCTCGCAATAAAAGGAGATTCAATAGCGAAGGCAGCGCCGTTCGTTAAACCGAAAGAGCGGTGGACCGCCGATCACTTTTACGATTTTCTTAAGGCGCTTCCTGCCGATGAAATGCTCGCACTCAAGAAAGCGCTTGGTCTTTTGAGTGCAGAGGCCGATAAAAAACAACTAAAGGGTAACGATCAGGATGCCCGAGATATTCAAAAGTACGCCCTGAAGCTCTCAAGCAACATCCTGCTACGTCCGTTCCGTGACGAAAAAAAACTCAACTATCACAGCCTCGTAACCTGGGTGTGTGACAAAGCGGAGATCTCTAAAACGCTTATTCAGGTGGCCCCGACTTTTGTCCTTGAGCGTGAACTATACAAGCCGCTTTTCGCTGATAAATGGGACAAGCTCACCCTGCAGCAACGGAAAGACCTGCTTGAGAAGATAGATTCAGACGGAGAGATCGTAGACAAGACGGCGATCGCTGCTTTGGGTGGCGCGGCAGCATTGGCGATACTGTCCACTACGGTGGCATTCAAAGGATTCGCCTTTTACACCGCGATGAGTACTGCTATCGCGACGGCGGCAGGTCTGGTAAGCGTGACGCTTCCATTTGCGGCTTATACCGCAGCATCGACCCTTGTTGGAATCCTGAGTGGCCCGGCTGGTTGGGCGATCATCGGGGGGCTCACCGTGATTGGTGGTACCGCCTTTGTCGGTCGTGCTGACCCTCTCGAAGCTACAAAGCTTGTTAATGTGCTGCACATGCTGAAGGTAAAAGCACTGGCTGCCGCAAAGGTGCCGGAAGAGGATGTGTTCAGCATCTGACCCGTTATGCTGGATTTACTTCGCTATTAATCCGGGCCTTTTATAAAGCCGAATGTTTCTCTCGCCTGGGGTTGCTATATCGGGCGGGGAGCGCCTTACTAAACAGTTCAAATAGCATTGGTATTGCCTCGAACGCTGGAGGAAACTCACTTGAAACCATCCTTGAAACCCGGCATCCAGTACGAACACCGTTTCGTCGTTCCCGCGAGCAAAACCGTTCCCGCGCTTTATCCCGAGGCAGAAGAGTTCGTGGCAATGCCGGAAGTTTTCGCCACGGGGTTTCTGGTGGGTTTGCTCGAATGGACGTGCATCAAGGCGGTCAATCCGCATCTGGATTGGCCGCTGGAGCAGACGGTTGGGACGCACATCGACGTCAGCCATTCGGCGGCGACGCCGCCGGGGCTGGAAGTGACGGTGCGGGTGGAGCTGGTCGCGGTCGAGGGTAAAAAGCTGGTGTTCGATGTGCGGGCGCACGATGGCGTCGATGAGATTTCCGTGGGGCGGCATGAGCGCTTCGTGATTGTGCGGGAGCGTTTCGACGCCAAGTTGCAGGCCAAACGCGAAAGCGCCGCCGGGTAATTTTCAGCTTGCCGCTTATGCCGGATTCGAGGGCCGTATGACGCCTGCCGATACGTTCCGCTTTGCCGTTCGCGCCGCCGCCGGTTATCCGTTGCGCACGGCGCTGATGGTGTTGGCGATGTCGATTGGCGTGGCGGCGGTGGTGGTGTTGACGGCGCTGGGGGATGGGGCGCGGCGCTACGTGGTGGGGCAGTTCGCATCGCTGGGGGCGAATCTGGTCATTGTTCTGCCGGGGCGCAGCGAAACCGGTGGGGTCAATGCAGGCAGTTTCATCACCAATACGCCGCGCGATCTTACGGTGGAGGATGCGGCGGCGTTGCTGCGCGCGCCTTTGGTGACGCGCGTGGCGCCGTTGGCGGTGGGCAATTCCGAGATCGCCGTTGGTGGCAAGCTGCGCGAAACCATCGTGGTCGGTACCACGGCGGATTATGTGGGTATTCGCCATTACCGGATGGCGGAGGGGCGTTTCCTGCCGGCCGAGGATTTTTCCCGCGCGGCGGCGGTGGCGGTGATCGGCGCGACTTTGCGCAACGAGTTGTTCGGTTCGGAACCCGTTATCGGGCGCATGATCCGGGTCGGCGATATGCGGCTGCGGGTGATCGGCGTGACCGCGCCAGCCGGTTCCGGCTTGGGCATGAATGCCGACGAGGTGGTGGTGGTGCCGGTGGCGACGGCGCTGTCGATGTTCAACACCAATACGTTGTTCCGCATCATGGTCGAAACGCGTGATCGCGCCGCCGTTATCCCGGCCCAGCGGCAGATGGAGAATATTCTGCGCGCACGGCACGAGGGTGAGCTGGACGTGACGCTGATTACCCAGGACGCGGTGCTCGGCACGTTCGACCGCATTCTGGGCGCGCTCACGTTCGGCGTGGCCGGCATTGCCGCAATCAGCCTTGCCGTGGCCGGGGTGTTGGTGATGAATGTGATGCTCGTCGCCGTGACCCAGCGCACCAGCGAAATCGGCTTGCTCAAGGCGCTTGGCGCCACCGGGGGCGACATCCGCCGCGCTTTTCTGATGGAGGCCGTGCTGCTTTCGTTCGCTGGCGCAATCGCCGGCTTTTTGCTGGGGCAGCTCGGGGCGTGGGGAATCCGCCTGGCGTATCCGGTGCTGCCGGCGTGGCCGCCGGATTGGGCGGTGATCGCCGGCTTGGGCACGGCGCTCGCTACCGGGGTGTTGTTCGGCGTCATGCCCGCGCGCCGTGCCGCGCGCCTGGACCCGGTGCGGGCCTTGGGAGGGGGCGCATGATCTGGCGGGATTTTCTGCTCCTTGCCTTGCGTGCGCTGGCGGCGCATCGCTTGCGCAGTTTTCTTACGCTGCTGGGGATCGCCGTGGGCATTGCGGCGGTGATCCTGCTCACTTCCATTGGCGAGGGGCTGCACCAGTTCGTGCTGAAGGAGTTCACCCAGTTCGGCACCAATCTGGTCAAGGTTACGCCGGGGCGGCAAGGCGCGCGCGGCGGGCCGCAGGGCTTGCCCTCAAGCGCGCGCGAGTTGAGCCTGGACGATGCCGTGGCGTTGATGCGCGCGCCGTTCGTCACCGGGGTGACGCCGGCGGTGTTCGGCAATTCCGAGACGCAGGCCAATGGCCGCGTGCGTCGTACCATGATTTACGGCGCGGGGCCGGATATGGACCGGGTGTATTCGATGAAGGTGCGAAGCGGCCGCTTTCTGCCGCCGGACGATCCCGCCAATGCGCGCGCCTTCGTCGTGCTCGGCGCGAAGCTGAAGGAGGAACTGTTCGGCAGCGGCAACGCGCTCGGCGAGCGCTTGCGCATCGGCGGCGAGCGCTATCGGATCATCGGGGTGATGGAGGCGAAAGGACAGTTTCTCGGCGTTGATCTGGACGATATCGCCTACATTCCCGCCGCGCGCGGCCTCGCGCTGTACAACCGCGACGGCTTGAACGAGATCAACGTCATGTATGCCGAAAACGTGCCCGCCGCACGCGCGGCCGAGGAAATCCGCAAACTGCTGGCGGCCCGCCACGGGCGCGAGGATTTTACCCTGACCACTCAGGCGGACATGCTCGCCAGCCTGTCCAATATTCTCACCATCCTTACCGTCGCGGTTGGCGCCTTGGGCGGGATTTCGCTGCTGGTCGGCGGGGTTGGCATCATTACCATCATGACCATTGCCGTGGCCGAGCGCACCGGCGAGATCGGCCTGCTTGTCGCGCTGGGTGCGCGCAGGCGTACCGTGCTCGGCTTGTTTCTGGGCGAGGCGGTGGTGCTCGCCGCTGCCGGCGGCTTGTTCGGCCTTGTCGTCGGCGCCGCGTTGGGGCAATTTATCGGCCTGGTTGTACCGGCATTGCCGGTAGCGACGCCGTGGCGTTTTGTGTTGTTCGCCGAGATGGCGGCGGTTGCCATCGGTCTGATCGCCGGCGTATTGCCCGCGCGGCGGGCGGCGCGGCTCGATGTGGTGGAGGCCTTGCGTGCGCAATAATGGAAAAGCGGCTGTGTTTGCAGCGATGCTGGCTTGTGCCGCATTGCCGTCGTTTGCCGCGCCGGCGCCGTGGTATCTGTGGCGCAGCAAACTCGACGGCGCGGAGCATTGTGCGCAGTTTTCGCCTGGAAACGGGTGGGAGCGCGGGCGTGGGCCGTTTCGCGATCTGCATTGCAGCGAGCCGGTAAAGAATATGCCGACGGAAACGAGAAGCTTTCCGCAAAAATTTGATTTAGATCAACAAAATGTCATTCCGTCGCGCAAATATTTCACGCCAGGACTAAACTGAAAGTGACCCGCGCGAAAAGGCAAAAGTTGTTGCCACGGATTGCAGGATGACGCGGCGATAAAAATCAGAGGAGGCCATCATGTCATTCATCGACTCCCCCATTGGCCGTTGTGAGGCCGTCAAGGAAATGGTTCTGCTCGACGAGACGCAGGTCGAATGCGCGCGCGAGCATCAATGCCCGCATGGGCGGATATGTCCGCTGGATGGGTGCTTCGCGTCGATGAGCGGCGTGTCCGAAGAGCAGGCGGCGGCGCTACCGAAGAAGCAAAAGGCCAAAAAAGCGGCCCGCTGAGCAAAGCGGCGGGTTCTTGCGGTAGGTCTTTGTTGCCTGGCGAAACGGTGTGCTGAGTGCCGTTACGCCAGGCGTTGCCGCGTGCTGAAACGTTTCTTCAGAATTGTTCGTCTTCGCGCAGGTAGCGCCATTGGCCGAGGGGTAGGTCGCCCAGGACAACGCGGCCGATGCGCACCCGCTTCAAGCCGACGGCCTTGAGGCCGACGAGTTCGCACATGCGGCGGATTTGCCGTTTGCGCCCCTCGCGCAGCACGAAGCGCAGTTGATCGTCGTTGATCCATTCGACCTGTGCCGGCCGCAGCGGGCGGTCGTCGAGCGAAAGTCCGTGCTGGAGCAGGGCGAGACCGTCGGGCACGAGTTCACCCTCGACACGCACGAGGTATTCTTTTTCTACCTTGGAGTCCTCGCCGATCAATTGGCGGGCGATGCGCCCGTCCTGCGTCAGCACCAATAGCCCCGTCGAGTCGATATCGAGCCGGCCTGCCGGCGCGAGCCCTTTCAGTTGCGAGAAGTGAAAGCGCTGGGCGGTGTCGCGGTCGAACTGGTTGTCGCGCCCGATCAGCGTTATCGCCGGCTGATAGCCGTCCTCCGCCTGGCCGGACACATAGCCCACCGGCTTGTGCAGCAGGATGGTGACGCGCTGCGCCTGATGCTGCAGCGCTTCGGGTGCGAGCTCGATGTGCGCGTCCGGCGCGATACGGGTGCCGAGTTCGGAAATGCGCCGGCCGTCGACCAGCACCCAGCCGTGTTCGATCAACTCGTCGGCCTCGCGCCGCGAGCAGATGCCGCGCTCAGCCATGACCTTGGATAAGCGCACGCCGTCCGTCTGGGTAGGCGATGCCGCCGTGTGGGCGGGTGCGCGGCTGGGCGGTTTGTCCCGTTTCGCGGCATCGGGCCGGTGGGTGGGCGATGGATAAGCGGTATCGGCGGTGCGAGTGGTTGATGCGCGGGGTGATGACGGACGGGGCGGTGTTTGGCCGCGCGCTTCGGCTGCCGCGGGAGGGCGCTGCTTTGGGGCGGATCTGGCGTTTGCGCCGGGTTTGGGTTTCGGGCCGGCCTGGGAACGAGGAGCCTGAGGGCGCGGGGGGCTTTGCGGGGCCGTTGTCTGTTGCGTTTCGGCAGGCGCGGGTTTACGGAGTTTGAGCGTTCCGGCAATGAGGGACGGCGCGGGCGAAGGTGGGGTGCGGCGGACGGTCACGGGAAAACCTTTGGCGCGCGTGAAAGCGGCGCGATATGTACGTACGTAAAGCGGGGGCCACGGTTAACGCGGCCGTTGGCAACGGCGGCATTATGCGCTCCGATGCCGCCGCGTGGCGAAGCGGATGGGTCTATCGGCTTGGCGTGGCTCGGGTTCAACAGCGGTTGGAACGCCGGCGCCGCAACGCCGGTCAATGGCATGGCCGTGATGGGCTGGCCGGTGGGTCGGCCTGATTGTGCGTGGTGCCTGCCCCCAGGGAAGCGGCGAAATAATTCTATAACCTCATGTTTATACGTGGAATTTTTTAATAGATGAAATTTTGCCAATATACTTGACGATCAAATTATTTAACAATAAAGTATCTCCACAAATCGCAAGCAGGCTTCTGGGTCGAGCGGGCGGATCAATAGTAGGAGACAAAGGTGGCCGAACGCTCGTTCAAAAAAGAGGTCGAGTTGCTGCGCCTGCCAGCTGGCGAGGAGTTTCGCGGCGAAGGCATATTGGCCATCACGAAGGCATTGCTGCAATCGGGCGTCGGCTATGTCGGCGGCTACCAAGGCTCTCCGATCTCCCATCTGATGGATGTGCTGGCCGACGCCGAGGAGATTCTGGAGGAGTTGGGCGTCCATTTCGAGGCCAGCGCGTCGGAGGCGACGGCCGCCGCGATGCTGGCCGCGTCGGTGATGTATCCCGTGCGCGGCGCGGTGACGTGGAAATCGACGGTGGGAACGAACGTCGCTTCCGACGCGCTGGCGAATCTGGCTTCGGGGGGTGTCACCGGTGGCGCGCTGATCGTCGTCGGCGAGGATTACGGCGAGGGCTCCTCGATCATGCAGGAGCGGTCCCACGCCTTTGCGATGAAGTCGCAGATCTGGCTGTTGGACCCCCGGCCCAATCTGGAATCCATCGTCAAGGCGGTGGAGGACGGCTTCGAATTGTCCGAGGCCAGCAGCACGCCGGTGATGTTGCAGGTCCGCATTCGTTCCTGTCACGTTCATGGCCGCTTCGTCACCAAGGAAAACCGGCGTCCGGCCTTCAGTATTAAACAAGCGCTCGATAACCCCGCGCGGGACACTAATCGCATCGTGCTGCCGCCGGCCTCGTTCCTGCACGAAAAGGAAAAAATCGAGCGGCGCTGGCCAGCCGCGGTCGAGTTCATCCGTCAGCGCAAGCTCAATGAATTTTTTCCCGGCGATCACGAAGACATCGGCCTGATTCTGCAGGGCGGGCTGTACAACGGCGTTATTCGCGCCCTGCAGTTACTCGGTCTGGCGGACTCCTTCGGCAACAGCCGTGTCCCGCTGTATGTGATGAACGTGACCTACCCGGTCATTGACAGCGAGGTGATCGAATTCTGTTCCGGCAAAACCGCCGTGTTGTTGCTGGAGGAAGGGCAGCCGGACTACATCGAGCAGAATCTGCACGCCATTCTGCGCAAGGCCGGGGTGGATACGCATTTGTCCGGCAAGGACGTGCTGCCGCTCGCGGGTGAATACACCACGCAGGCGATGAAGGAAGGCATCGCGGCGTTTTTGCAGGCGCGGCAGCCGGCCTTGCTGCCGGTGCCGGCCGAAACCGCCGCGAAGGCCGGCCTGAGCGCCGGCATGGGTGCGCAGCCAATCGTCTTTCACCCGCGCGTCAAGGACTTGGCGCAAGTGGTGCCACCGCGTCCGGCGGGGTTCTGCGTCGGCTGTCCGGAACGGCCGATCTTCGCGGCGATGAAGCTGATGGAGAAGGATGTCGGGGCGCACCATGTTTCCTGCGACATCGGCTGCCATCTGTTTTCCATCCTGCCTCCGTTCAATCTCGGCGCGACGACGATGGGATACGGCCTCGGCGTTTCGTCGAGTTCGGCTTTCAATGTGAAGAGCGGCAAGCGCGCCATTTCGGTGATGGGGGATGGCGGCTTCTGGCATAACGGTTTGACCTCGGGGATCGGCAACGCGGTCTTCAACAAGAACGACGGCGTGATCGTCATCGTCGATAACTACTACTCCTCGGCTACCGGGGGGCAGGACATTCTTTCCTCCCGTGCCGACAATCCGCGCCGGACGACCAAGAATCCGATTGAAAGCGCGATTCGCGGCGTTGGGGTGAAGTGGGTGCGCACCATCGACCGCACTTACGATGTCGCGCGCATGCGCGACACGCTCAAGGAGGCGCTGAGCACGACGACCGATGGGCCGAAGGTCATCATCGCCCAGTCCGAGTGCATGCTGAACAAGCAGCGCCGCCAGAAGCCGCTGTTCAGCAAGGCGGTCAAGGCCGGCCGGCGCGTGGTCAAGGAGCGTTTCGGCGTCGATGCCGATGTGTGCACCGGGGACCATGCCTGCATCCGCTTATCCGGCTGCCCTTCGCTGAGCGTCAAGGACAGTGGCGATCCTTTGAAGGAAGACCCGGTCGCGACCGTCGATAACGGCTGTGTCGGTTGCGGAAATTGCGGCGAGGTGGCGGAGGCCGCGGCCTTGTGCCCGTCCTTTTACCGGGCGGACATTGTGCACAACCCGACCGCCTTCGACCGTTTTCTTGCCGGCCTGCGGGGCTGGGTCATCGGCGCCTTGCAGCGCCGCCGCGCCGCCCGCCTCGAACGCTTCGCCCTGTGAGCCACGCCCCTATGAACCGGATCACTCTTCATCCCGGCACGCCGATCAAGGTCGCCATTCTTGCAATGGGCGGGCAGGGCGGCGGCGTGCTGGCCGATTGGATCGTCGACCTCGGCGAGCATGCCGGCTGGTGGGTGCAGACCACCTCGGTACCCGGCGTCGCCCAGCGCACCGGGGCGACCATCTACTATCTCGAATTGCTGCCGGAGGCGGATGCGAACCGCGCCGGACGGCCCCCTGCCCTGGCCATGATGCCGACGCCGGGCGATGTGGATATCGTCGTCGCGGCGGAACTGATGGAAGCCGGGCGCGCCATGCAGCGCGGCCTGGTGACCCCCGAGCGCACCACCTTGATCGCGTCGGCGCACCGCAGTCTTGCCGTGGCCGAAAAAGCCGCGCCGGGCAACGGTATCGCGGACCCGAACAAGGTGCTCGAAGCGGGCAAGGTGTCCGCCCGCCGCTTTCTGTGCTTTGACATGCAGGCGCTGGCCGAGCAGGCGGGCAGCGTTATCTCCGCGACGCTTTTCGGCGTTATTGCCGGGGCCGGAGTGTTGCCGTTCGCACGCGAGGCGTTTGAGGCCACCATCTGGCGCGGCGGGGTCGGCGTCGAGGCCAGCCTGAAAGCGTTCGATATTGGCTTCGACGCCGCCACCGCCGCGCCGCTCATGCCGGCGCCCATCGCCTCGGATCGTCTGCCGCTGCCGGCGTTGCCGGAGCGGGCGGCGCATCCCGCCGTGCAGGCCTTGCTCGACCGCTTGCGCGCCGATTTTCCGCCCGCCGCGCAGCCGCTGGCGCTCGCTGGTGTGCGGCGGCTGATCGATTATCAGGACGTGGCCTATGCCGCCGAGTATCTCGACCGCTTGGCCGAATTGCACGGGCTCGATATACGTCATGGCGGCGCCGCGCACGAATGGGCGCTGACGGTGGCCGCCGCGCGCCATGTCGCCGTGGCGATGAGCTACGACGATGTGATCCGCGTCGCCGATCTCAAGACCCGGGGCAGCCGTTTTGCCAGAGTGCGGCAAGAGGTTGGCGCCCAGCCGGAGCAACTGACCTACACCACCGAGTTCATGCACCCGCGCCTGGAGGAAATCTGCGGCACGCTGCCGGCCGGCCTGGGGCGTTGGCTACAGAATTCGGCCCTGTTCGGCCGCTGGGTGGAGCGCCGTTTCCGCAATGGCCGCCGCATGCGGACGGGGACGATCAAGGATTTTCTGCTGCTTTACATGGCTTCCGGCATGCGCCGGCTGCGCCGCGCCACCCTCCGCCATCAGATCGAAAGCGCGCATCTGCGCGATTGGCTGGCCGAGGTCACGCGCACCACCGGCAAGGATTACGCCCTTGCCGTCGAAATACTCAATTGCCGCCGGCTGGTGAAGGGTTACAGCGATACTCATGAGCGGGGCGACGGCAAATTTTCGCAACTGATCGAGGCTGCGCGCCGACTCGCTGGCCGCCCGGATGCGGCCGCGCGCCTGCGCCGGCTGCGCGAGGCCGCCCTGGCCGACGAAAGCGGCGAGCAACTGCGCCGCGAACTCGCCCTCGATGCCAGCGGCAGTTGAGCTTCTACCCGAGCCCCCCGAGAGTCCGCCGATGAACGAACGTTCCTACATCGTCGCCGAAGTGCGCGCCGAAACCGATCTGATCCGCAGCTTCCGGCTGAAGGCCGCCGATGGCGGCGCGTTGCCGCCCGCCGCGTCCGGTGCTCACTTGCAGGTTCATGTGCCGGGGCTCGCCGAGCCCCGCTGCTATTCGCTGATCGCCTTGTCGGCCGCCGAGGCGACCCAGTCCACGCCTGCCGAATACCGCCTGGCTGTGCGCCGGGAGGAAAACAGCCAGGGCGGTTCGGCTTGGATGCATGGTTTGGCGGCCGGGCACACGATTGGCGCGACGGGGCCGAAGAACGATTTTCCCTTGCATGCACGCGAAGTCGGCGAAGGGCCGGTGGTGCTGATTGCCGGTGGTATCGGAATCACGCCGATTGCCAGCCACGCCGCCGCGCTGGCGGCCGCCGACCGCCCTTTTGAACTGCACTACAGCGGGCGCAGCCGCGCTCAGCTCGCGTTGCTCGACGAGCTCGGACAATTGTGCGGCGATGCCTTGCACCTGTACGCCGACGACGAGCCGGATGCCCGTTTCGATTTGCTCCAACTTCTGTTTTCGCGCTCGCCCACGCAGCATCTTTACGTTTGTGGCCCCAAGGGCTTGATCGACGCCGTTCTTCAACTCGCCGCCAAGCTCAACTGGCTGCGCGAGAAAGTGCATTTCGAACTGTTCGCCACTGCCGCGCCGCAGGCGGGGGATGCCGCTTTCGAGGTGGAACTGCGCCAGTCGGGGCAAGTGCTCCAGGTGCCGGCCGACAAGACGATTCTGGAGGTGATGGAAGCCGCCGGCTGCGATCCGATGTTCGATTGCCGGCGCGGCGAGTGCGGCGTTTGCCAGGCCACGGTGCTGGAAGGCACGCCCGACCATCGCGACTACTTTTTGTCGGAACGCGAGAAGGCGGAGGGCAAGCTGATCCAGACCTGCATTTCGCGCGCGTGCTCCGCGCGGCTCGTTCTCGACTTATAGGACAAGAAAGAAGACAGACAAGAAAGACAAGACTCTCGCCCCAGCAGCAGAGCATCGATATACCGGAATACCGGAGGAGACAAAAGATGGGCAAATACAGCAACGATCCCGTGGCGATCAAGGCCCTGGTTCGCGAAACAGAGGTGCATAAAGACACCTACGTGGATCGGGAAATCTTCGAGTTGGAGATGAAGCACCTGTTCGCCAACACTTGGGTTTATGTCGGCCATGCGAGCCAGATTCCGAACAAGGGCGACTATTACACGACGACTGTTGGAGTCGAGCCGGTTGTCATGGTCCGCCACACCGACGACAGCATCAAGGTGCTCTATAACCGCTGCCCGCATAAGGGCGTGAAGGTGGCCGGCGAGGCCTGTGGCAATACCGGGAAGTTCTTTCGCTGCCCGTACCACGCCTGGACCTTCAAGACCGATGGCAGCCTGCTGTCGATTCCGTTGAAGAAGGGTTATGAAAACACCGGCTTCGACGGTTGCGAGGCCAGCGGCGGCATGGCGGCGGTGGAGAACGTGAAGGTGTATCGCGACTTCGTGTTCTGCCGCCTGAACAGCGACGGCGTTTCCTTCGAGGATTATTTCGGCGAGTCGCTTTCGACCATCGACAACATGGTCGACCGCTCGCCCGAGGGCAAGCTGGAAATCGCGGGCGGCGTGCTGCGCTATATCAACGACTGTAACTGGAAGATGCTGGTCGACAACCAGACCGACACTTGCCACCCGATGGTCGCGCACGAGTCGTCGGCGGGCACCGCCGTCGCGGTCTGGAACCAGGCTCCGCCGGGAACGCCGAAGCCGATGGCGGTCGAGCTGTTCGCCCCCTTCACCAGCCCATACGATTTCTTCGAGGGCATGGGCGTTTGCGTGTGGCCGAACGGGCATGGCCATACCGGCGTATCCAACTCGATCCATGCCGCGTATTCCGAGGTGCCCGAGTACTGGGAGGCGATGGCGCGCAATTACGGCGAGGAAAAGGCTAAGGCGATCCTCGGCGAATGCCGCCACAACACGATCTATTTTCCCAATCTGACGATGAAGGGGCCGATCCAGGCGATGCGCGTCTTCAAGCCGCTTGGCCCGGACAAGACCCTGGTGGAGTCCTGGACCTTCCGTCTGGTTGGCGCGCCCGACGTCCTGCTCGAACGGACCTTGATGTACACGCGGCTGATCAATGCGCCGACCTCGGTGGTGGCGCACGACGATACCGAGATGTACGAGCGGGCGCAGGAAGCCTTGAAAACCCGTGGGCGGGATTGGATCAACATCCAGCGCCTGTACGACCCGGCCGAGCCGCGCGACGCCGCGCACTTCGAGACCAACGGCACCAACGAACTGCAGATGCGCAACCAGATGCGCGCGTGGGCCGCCTATATGACTGCCGACATGGTGGCAGCCGACGCAGCGAACGGGAAATAAGGAGAACGCCATGACGGAAAAAGAACTGTGCGATTTCGTCTATGCCGAAACCCGGCTGCTCGACGAGCAGCGTTTCGACGAATGGCTGAACCTGTTCGCGGAGGACGGCTATTACTGGATGCCGTTGAGCCACGACCAGACCGACCCGAAACGTCAGACCTCACTGCTCTACGAAGACAAGCTGCTGCTCAAGATCCGCATCGAACGCCTGCACGGCAAGCGGACCTTCTCCCAGCAGCCGTCCAGCCGCTGCCACCACCTGATTCAACAGCCGACGGTGGAATCGGCCGACGAAGCCAAGGGCGAATACGTTGTGCGCAGCGCGTTTCACTACGTCGAAACGCGTAACGACCGCCAGGATTTGTATGCCGGTTGGGCGCACCACCACCTCGTGCGTCAAGGCGGCGAACTGCGTATCAGGCTGAAGAAGGTCCAATTGGTCAATTGCGACGCCGCCTTCGGCAACATCCAACTCTTCATGTAATTTGCGGAGGCTTCCTTGTCCTCGACTCCGAACACGGTCAGCCAGGCGCTGGACCAGACCGCCGCGCGTTGGCCGGGCAACGCGTTTCTCGCGGTTCTGCCGGAAACGGCCGGCATCTATGGCATTCCGGCTGGCGAAATCAGCTACGCCGAGGCCGCCAAGGCGGTCGCGCGGCTGCGTGCGGCCTATGCCGAAGCGGGCTACGGGCACGGCCACCGCGTCGGCCTGCTGCTCGATAACCGTCCTGCGTTCTTCCTGCATTGGTTCGCGCTCAACGGCCTGGGGGTTTCGGTCGTGCCCATCAACGGCGATCTGCGCGCGGCCGAGCTCGAGTATCTGATCGGCCATTCCGAGATCGCGCTCGCGGTCGCGCTGCCCGAACGCCAGGCCGATCTGCTCGCCGCCGCCGAACGGGCCGGCCGGCCGTTTCGCGTCATGGCCGATGGCGATGCGCCGCCCCCTGCACTCTTTCCTGCTCCCCTGGCGAACGGTGGCGAGCCCGGCGAATTGACGGAATGCGCGCTGCTCTACACCTCGGGCACGACTGGCCGGCCGAAGGGCTGCATGCTACCCAACCGCTACTTCCTGCATGCCGGTAGCTGGTACGCCCAGGTCGGCGGGCTGGCCGAACTGCGCCCTGGGCAGGAGCGCATGCTGACACCGCTGCCGCTCGTGCATATGAACGCGATGGCCTGCTCCGCCATGGCGATGATCCTGACCGGCGGCTGCCTGATCGCGCTCGACCGCTTCCACCCTAAAACCTGGTGGGACAGCGTGCGGGAATCCGGGGCCACTGTCGTGCATTACCTTGGCGTCATGCCGGCGATGTTGATGAAGGCCGCGGCGTCGCCCGACGACCACAGGCACGATGTCCGCTTTGGCTTCGGCGCCGGGGTCGACCGTGGCCTGCACGCCGCCTGCGAGGCGCGTTTCGGTTTTCCGCTGCTCGAAGCGTGGGCGATGACGGAAACGGGAGCCGGCGCGGTGGTCATCGCCAACCGTGAGCCGCGCCACGTCGGCAGCAGTTGCTTCGGGTGCGAGGAGGCCGACGTGGAGGTTCGCCTGGTGACGGATGAGGGCGCACAGGCCGGGGTTGGGGAAAACGGGGAATTGCTTGTGCGCCATGCCGGCCCCGATCCGCGCTACGGCTTTTTCGCCGGCTACCTCAAGGATGCCGCCGCCACCGACGAGGCTTGGGCGGGGGGCTGGTTCCACACCGGCGACATCGTCCGGCGCGAGGCGGATGGCTGCCTGCGCTTCGTCGATCGCAAGAAGAACGTCATCCGGCGCAGCGGCGAGAATATCTCCGCCGTCGAGGTCGAGGGCGTGCTGCAGCGGCATCCGCTGGTCAAGTCCATCGCCGTTGCCGCCGTGCCGGATGCGGTGCGAGGCGACGAGGTGATGGCCGTGGTGGTGCCCAATGGCCCGCTCGCCAATCCGAACGATGCGGCGCGCGATATCGTCCAGTGGGCGCTGGACCAGCTCGCTTATTACAAGGCGCCCGGCTATGTCGCCTTCGTCGATGCCCTGCCGCTGACGACGACCAACAAGATCCAGCGCGGCGAGCTGAAAGCCCTGGCCGTGGCCCTGCTGGAACAATCCGGCTGCATCGATACGTGCGCGATGAAGAAGCGTCAGGGTGGGGCCCGATGAGCGGCGCGACTACATCCCGGCGCGGCTACGAGGGTGTCGTAGCGGTGATGCCGGTCACGGTGCCCTACGTCCGGTACTCCACGCGCAGCGCGCACTGGTGGCTCGGCCGGGCGCTGGCGGAGCTGATAAAGGGCGCGGGCCTCGACAAAAATGCCGTCGACGGCGCCTGCGTTTCCAGCTTTACCCTCGGGCCGGACACCGCCGTGGGGTTGATGCAACACCTGGGCTTGTCGCCGCGCTGGCTTGACCACATTCCGATGGGCGGGGCGAGCGGCGTCGTGGCCCTGCGCCGCGCCGCGCGCGCGGTGCAGGCCGGCGACGCCGAGGTGGTGGCCTGCATTGCCGGGGACACCAACCACGTCGATTCCTTTCGCAACACCGTCAGCCAGTTCTCCCGCTTCGCCCAGGATGCCGTTTATTCCTACGGCGCGGGCGGGCCCAACGCCAGTTTCGCCCTGCTTACCGATTACTACATGCAGCATTACGGTGCGACTCGCGCGGATTTCGGCAAGCTTTGCGTCGCCCAGCGTGCGAATGCCCTGAGCAATCCGCACGCGCTGATGAGGAAACCGATGAGCCTGGAGGAATATCTCGCCGCCCGGCCCATCGCCGACCCGATCCATCTGTTCGACTGCGTGATGCCTTGCGCGGGCGCCGAGGGCTATCTGGTCATGAGCGAGGAGCGGGCGCGGGCGTTGAAACTCCCCTTCGTCCATGTCCGCGCGACCATCGAGCGGCACAACGCCTTCCCGGAAGACCCCATCCAGTTTCGCGGCGGTTGGGCGATGGATCGCGACGCGCTGTACCAGCAGGCTGGCGTTGGGCCCGAGGATGTCGATTTCCTCGAAGCCTATGACGACTACCCCGTCATCAACATGATGCAGATCGAGGATCTCGGCTTTTGCGCCAAGGGCGAGGCGCCGGCCTTCGTGCGCCGGCATGAATTCACCGTTGCGGGCTCCTTCCCCTTCAACACCTCGGGTGGCCAGCTTTCCGTCGGTCAGGCCGGCGCGGCGGGTGGCTATCTCGGCTTCGTCCAGGCTTTGCGCCAATTGACCGGCGGCGCCGGGCACATGCAGGTGGAGGGCGCCCGGATCGGCCTGGTTTCGGGTTTCGGGATGATCAATTACGACCGCGGCCTGTGTTCCGGCGCGGCGCTGCTGGAAAGGGGAAGATCATGACCGAACCGCTCTCGCGGCCGAAAAAGAAGAACCCGGTCGCCCGCACCACGCTGCCGACCCTGCCGCCCGGAAGCCGCAGCCGCGCCGCCCTTGGGCTGACCCGCGCCGCGTCCGAAGGCCGCTTCGAAATGCAGGTTTGCGCCGATTGCGCGGCGGTGCAATACCCGCCGCGCGAAGTCTGCGGCGCCTGCCTCGGTGAGCGTCTCGACTGGCGGCCGGTGGCCAGCGGCGGGGAGTTGATTGCCCTGACCACGTTGCGCCACAGCAACGATCTGTATTTTCGCGAACGTCTGCCCTGGCGCGTCGGCACGGTGCGCATGGATGCGGGGCCGTCGGTCATCGCCAACGTGCATGAGGACTGCGCCGAACGTGGGCACGTGCGCCTCGCGCTGCGCCTGGACCGTAGCGGACAGGCGGTTCTCCATGCATTGCCGGAACAGGATACCCCTCACATGAACGAAGCCGCTTCGATCCGCGATACGGGCTGCGATCCGAAATTCCGCCGGGTGCTTGTCACCGACGGCAAATCCGCGCTCGGGCTGGCCGCCGCCAAGGCGCTGCTCGATGCCGGCGCGGGCACGGTCTTTCTTGGCGACCCGGCGACTTGGCGCACCGTTGCGGCCTTCGACAAGCTGGCTGAAGACCCGCGCGTCGAGGTCGTCACGCTCGATGTGACCGACACCGATTCGGTCGACCGGCTTGCCGCCTCGATCGGCGGCAAGGTCGAGATACTTGTGAACACCGCCGCTCATCTGCGCGACGGCGGCATCCTGAACCGCAAGGACGTCATCCTTGCCCGCGACGCGATGGAGGTCAATGCCATCGGCCTGATCCGGCTGGCCCAGGCTTTCGGGCCGGGGATGTGCTTCCGCGCCGCCGACGGCCAGAACAGCGCGGTCGCCTGGGTCAACATCCTTTCCATTCATGCCCTGGCCGCCCTGCCGATGCGCGGCGCATGGTCGGCCTCGCAGGCCGCCGCCCATTCGTTGAGCCTGACGCTGCGCGCGGAAATGGCCAGCGCGGGGATTCGCGTGTTGAACGTGTTCACCAGCCCGGTCGAAGAGGAATGGGAACAACTTACCCCGCCCCCGAAACTGGCCCCGGCGGCTGTCGCCAAGGCGATCGTCAAGGGTTTGTCGGAGGGCAGGGAGGAGGTCTATGTCGGCGATATCGCCGAGGAAATCCGCGCGCGTCTGCGCGAAAACCATAAAGCCGTCGAGCGGGAACTGGCGCGTTGAACGACACAAGCGTGCGCCCGCAGAAAGCCGGTACCGAATCAGGAGGAGACAATCGCATGACGACCCCTATCCTCGCCCAATTCCTGGGCGAATTGGCGTCGGGCCGGCTGGAACTGGTCGACCTGACCCAGACGCTGACGCCCGAATTCCCGACCATCGTACTGCCGCCCGAGTTCGGCCAGGCCTGGCCGTTTCGCATCGAGGAAATTTCCCGCTACGACGAGCGCGGGCCGGCGTGGTATTGGAACAATTTTTCGTGCTCGGAGCATACCGGGACGCATTTCGACGCGCCAATACACTGGATTTCCGGCAAGGATCTGCCCAACAACGCGGTCGACTCCATCGCGCCCGAAAATTTCATTGCCGCCGCCTGCGTCATCGACGTTTCCGCCGAGGCCGCGCGCGATCCCGATTTCCTCCTCACCGTTAATCACGTCAAGGCCTGGGAGGACAAGCACGGACGTATTCCGGAGCGGTCCTGGGTGCTGCTGCGCACCGATTGGTCCAAGCGCCCCACGCCGAAGGCGTATCTCAACATGGCCGAGGACGGCGCGCACTCGCCCGGACCGGACGCCGAGGTCGTGCCGTGGTTGATCCGGGAGCGCAACGTGCACGGCTACGGCAGCGAATCGGTCGGGACCGACGCCGGGCAGGCGCAGCATCTGAATCCCCCCTATCCATGTCACTACTACATGCACGGCAACAGCCGCTATGGCTTGCAGTGCCTGACCAATCTCGACCGCCTGCCGCCGCAAGGCGCGGTGATCCTGGCCGCGCCGCTGAAGATCCGTAATGGTTCCGGCAGCCCGCTACGGGTTCTGGCGCTCGTTCCCAAAGCCTGAGGTGCGCGATGAGTGAAAGGTATGTTGCCGTGGTAACGGGCGGTTCCGCCGGTATCGGCGCCGATATTTGCCGCCGGATGCTGGAAGACGGCTACGAGGTGGTATCCCTGGCGCGCCGCCTGCCGGATTGGGACCATCCGCGCATGATTTCGCTGGCCGTCGATCTGCTCGACCCCGCCGCAACGCAACAGGCGGCCGCCGAGGTGGCGGCGCGCTTTCCGGTTTCCCATCTGATTCACAATGCGGGTGTCATCCGTCCCGCTTTGCTGCCCGATGTCGCGTTGGAAGATCTCCATGCCTTGACCCAGATTCATCTCGGCGCGGCGATCAGCCTGATGCAGGCCGTGCTGCCGGGCATGACGGAACGGGCCTTCGGCCGCGTCGTCATGCTGTCGTCGCGCGGCGCGCTCGGGCTGCAGACTCGCACCGCCTATTCCGCGACCAAGGCGGGGATGATCGGCATGGCCCGGACCTGGGCGCTGGAACTCGCGCCCTGCGGAATCACGGTCAATGTGGTCGCCCCCGGCCCGATCAAGACCGATATGTTTCACGAAGTCATCTCCGCCGGCAGCGAGCGGGAAAAAAACCTTGCCGCCAGCATTCCCGTGCGCCGCATCGGCCGTCCCGACGACGTTACCCGTGCGGTGCTGTTTTTTTCCGATCCCGACAACGGCTTCGTCACCGGGCAGACGCTGTACGTCTGCGGTGGCAGCAGCGTCGGCTCGATCACGATCTGATTCCGATTTTGCCCATATTCACCGCCGCATCGTTTCGACCCAGCTTCAACAAAGGATTCAGTAGAGGAGACATGACATGACATACAACAAGATATTGAAGAAATCCGCGTTGGCCGCCGCCATCGCGGCCGCTTGCGGCCTGATTCCGGGCGTCGGCTTCGCGCAGGTGAAGATCGGCGTCGTTTCGTCCTCCACCGGCCCGATCGCGCTGGTGGGGATTCCGCAGAAAAACACCGTGCCCTTGCTGCCGACCAAGATCGGCAATCTGAGCGTCGAATACATTACGCTCGACGATACCAGCGACCCCACCCAGTCGGTGACGGCGGTCAAGAAGCTGATCGAGGAAGAAAAGGTCGATGCGATCATCGGCCCCAGCGGCTCGCCCAATGCCATGGGGGTCATCCAGTTCGTCGCCGACGCCGGGGTGCCCCTGCTCGCCCCGGTTGGCACCGCGGCTGTCGTGATGCCGATGGACGGCAAGAAGAAATGGGTGTTCAAGACCACCCAGAACGATGACATCATCGCCAGCGCCCTGGTCGATCACATGGCCAAATCGGGTGTCAAGACACTGGGTTTCATCGGTTCCGGCGATCCTTACGGCGAAAACTGGAGCAAGGTTGTCAGCGCGTTGGCCGAGCAGCACAACATCAAGATCGTTGCGAACGAGCGTTTTCAGCGCTCCGATACCTCTGTTACCGGGCAGAGTCTGAGGGTTCTCGGCGCTCGTCCGGACGCCGTGCTGATCGCCGCGCCCGGCGGCCCGGCCGTGCTGCCGCAGGTAACGCTGTTCGATCAGGGCTACCAAGGCAAGGTCTACCAGACCCACGGCGCGGCGCTGCCCGACTTCCTCAAGCTCGGCGGCAAGAAGGTCGAGGGCACCATTCTCGCCGCCAGCCTGATGCTGGTGCTGCCCGAGATTTCGGACAGCAACCCGTCGAAGAAGGTCGCGACCGAGTACGTTTCGACCTACGAGAAAGCAAACGGCAGCAAGCCCGCCACCTTCGGCGCCAATGTCTACGATGCCGGGTTGCTGTTGCAGAACTCTATTCCGCAGGCGGCGAAGAAGGAAAAACCGGGGACCAAGGAGTTTCGCGCGGCGCTGCGCGATGCGCTTGAAGAAACCAAGGAATTGGTCGGCACCCAGGGGGTTTACAACATGACGCCTACCGACCATAGCGGTTTCGATGCGCGCGGCCGGGAGCTGATTACGGTCAGGAACGGTAGTTTCGTGTTGCTCAGGTAAAGCGCCGGGGCGGCGGGGCGGTGCCCCCGCGAAGCCGCGCCGGCTTTCGGCGTCGTTGGGCATGCGGGAGGGGGTTCCCCGCGTGCTCGGCGGATTGCGCACCGCCGAAATTGTTCATATATGAAAGGTATAATTGTAAAGTCTACGTGTAATCATACTGTCACCCCAGGTTTTCCCTTGGCGTACAAGAACCGGCGGAAATTCTTACCATGATCGATTCATCGGCTAGCTCGGCGATTTTCCAAACCGGCGACACGGACAATCCGATACAGCGGCTTCCTTCCGGTAGCCATGCGGCCTTGCGCACATGGCTCCGGCTGTTGATCTGCCATCGCCTGATGGAAGGCCGCCTGCGCAATCAGTTGCGAGCCGGTTTCGAGACGACGCTGCCGCGTTTCGATTTGATGGCGCAGCTCGACCGTCATCCCGAAGGGCTCAAGATGCGGGATCTGTCGCGGCTGCTGATGGTGACGGGCGGCAATATCACCGGGCTGACCGACCGTCTGGTCGAGGAAGGGCTGATCGAGCGCCGGGACGACCCGACGGACCGGCGGGCTTACTACGTCTGCCTGACCGCGAAGGGCAAGGACTTGTTCGAGAGGATGGCCGGGCACCATGAGGAATGGGTCATCTCCATGTTCGACTGCATGGAGGAGGCGGAGCTGGCTCAGCTTTCCGAACTCCTCGGCAAGTTGAAACGCCGACTCGCCGACCGTATCGATAGCTGATCGGTACGCGTGGCGGGCTGAGGAAAGCGAGGAGGGTTTGTGCAAGGGAATTTTCTTGACCAAATACTTCATCTATGAAATATTTCTGTATAAATAAAAACTACAAATAATATTCAGGCTATTTTCTATCGAGGATGCCTGGAGTACATCGACCACACCGAAATTGGAGGAGCAGCATGCGTATCGTCTGTTTGGGCGGCGGGCCCGCCGGGCTCTACTTCGCGATCCTGATGAAGAAGGCCAATCCGGCGCACGACATCACCGTGATCGACCGTAACGCGGCCGACAATACCTTTGGCTGGGGAATCGTTTTTTCCGATCAGACCATGGATGGCTTCCGCGAGGCGGATGCGAAGGTGGTCGATGAGATCGAGGCGAATTTCCATCATTGGGACGACATCGATGTCTTTTTCAAGGGGCGCAAGATCACTTCCGGCGGGCATGGTTTCTGCGGTATCGCGCGCCTCAAGCTGCTGCAGATTTTCCAGCGCCGCGCCGCCGAACTGGGCGTCAAGATGGTGTGGGAACAGGAGATCAAGGACCCCGACGAATACGCCCGCGATTACGACCTCGTGGTGGGGGCGGACGGCGTGTTTTCGACCACCCGGAGCAAGCACGAGGCGCATTTCAATCCCCGGATCGATCTGCGCACCAACCGTTTCATCTGGCTCGGCACCAAAAAGAAGCTCGATGCGTTCACGTTCGCGTTCAAGGAAACCGAGTGGGGCTGGTTCAATCTGCATGCCTACCGTTTCAACGACGAGATGTCGACCTTCATCGTCGAAACGCCGGAGCCGACCTGGTACAAGGCGGGGCTGGACAAGCTCGAGCCGGACGAATCGGTCGCCTTCTGCGAGAAGCTTTTTGCTGATCTTCTCGATGGCAACCGGTTGATCTCGAACGCCCGCCACTTGCGCGGTTCCGCTGTTTGGTTGAAGTTCAACCGTGTGCTGTGCGAGCGTTGGTACAAGGACAATATCGTGCTGATCGGCGACGCGGCGCACACCGCCCACTTCGCCATCGGCTCGGGCACCAAGCTGGCGATGGAAGACGCCATCTCGCTTGCCAAGGTGCTCAACAGCAGCGACGGCACCGTATCGGAACGCCTGGCCCGCTATCAGGCCGAGCGCGAGATCGAGGCGCTGAAACTGCAAAGCGCCGCGCGCAACCGGATGAGCTGGTTCGAGGATATTGACCGCTACGTGTACATGGAACCGGAGCAGTTCGCCTTCTCGCTGCTCACCGGCAGCCAGCGCGTTGGCCATGCCAACCAGAAGCTGCGCGACGCCGGGTACGGTGAGGACATCGACCGTTGGTTCCAGCAGCGCGCGGGCCTGTCCAGCGATCCGAACAAGCAGCCGGTGCCGCCGATGTTCACCCCCTTCAGGCTGCGCGCCATGACGCTGCCGAACCGCGTGGTCGTTTCGCCGATGTGCACCTACTCGGCCACCGATGGTCTGCCCAACGATTTCCACTTTCAGCACTACACGGCGCGCGGCCTCGGCGGCGCGGGCATGGTGGTGACGGAGATGACCTGCGTTTCGCCCGATGCCCGCATCACCCCGGGGTGCGCCGGCATCTGGAACGACGAACAGCAGGCGGCGTGGAAGCGCATCGTCGATTTCGTCCATGCCAACAGCGGCGCCAAGATGGCGGTGCAGATCGGGCACGCCGGCCGCAAGGGTTCAACCCGGCTGTCCTGGGACGGCATCGATCAGCCGCTTGCCGTGGGTAACTGGCCGCTGATCGCGCCGTCGCCGCTGCCCTATATTGCCGGTGTATCGCAGGTGCCGTGCGAAATGAACCGCGTCGACATGGACCGGGTCAAGGCTGACTTCGTCGCCGCCGTCAGGCGTGCCCAGGCTGCCGGTTTCGACATGATCGAATTTCACGCCGCGCACGGCTATCTGATGTCTTCCTTCCTCTCCCCGCTGACCAACCGGCGCACGGACGAATATGGTGGCAATGTGGAAAACCGCTGCCGTTACCCGCTCGAGGTGTTCAAGGCGATGCGCGCGGCCTGGCCGGCGGACAAGCCGATGTCGGTACGCATCTCGGCGCACGACTGGGTGCCGGGCGGCAACACCCCGGCCGATGCAACCGAGATCGCCCGCCTGTTCCAGGAAGTCGGAGCCGATATCATCCACGTCTCCTCCGGTCAGGTCAGCAAGGACGAGAAGCCGGTTTATGGGCGGATGTTCCAGGTGCCGTTTTCCGACCGCATCCGCAATGAACTGCAAGTGCCGACCATCGCCGTCGGCAACATCTTCGAGGCGGATCACGTCAATACCATCGTCGCCGCCGGCCGCGCCGATCTGTGCGCGCTGGCCCGTCCGCACCTGTCCGATCCGGCCTGGACGCTGCACGCGGCGGCCGAGCAGGGCTACTTCGATATCGCTTGGCCCAGGCAGTATGTCGGTGGCAAGGCGCAGCTCGAACGCAATTTGGAACGCGCCGCGCAACTGGCGATGAATGCCTGAGAGCAGCACGGTGATATTTAGGATAAGGAGTGCCGCATGACCGCCCCCGCCAATCAAGGCTCCATGACCGGCCTCCCCCTGGCCGGACGCCATGCCGTCGTTACCGGCGCGAACGGCGGCATTGGCGAGGCGATCTGCCGCGAACTGGCCGGCAAAGGGGCAAGGCTCACACTGTTCGGCCGTAACGCGGGCAGCCTCGAGGCCGTGCGCGCGCGTCTGCCTGGCAGCGGCCATGGCATCGCCACCGTCGATGTCACCGACCATGCCGACGTGGCGGAGGCGATGGCGGTGGCCGTGCGCGCGCGCGGCCCGGTCGGCGTGCTCATCAACAATGCCGGCGCCGCCAAAAGCGCGCCTTTGACGAAGACGGATTCCGCGCTGTGGCAGGCGATGATTGCGGTCAATCTCACCGGCCCCTACAACTGCATCCACGCTGTTCTGCCGGGCATGATCGAGGCCGGTTGGGGCCGCATCGTCAATGTCGCCAGCACCGCCGGTCTGCTCGGTTACGCCTACGTTGCCCCCTACTGTGCGGCCAAGCACGGTGTTATCGGGCTGACTCGCGCGTTGGCGCTCGAAGTCGCCCGCAAGGGCATCACCGTCAACGCCGTGTGTCCCGGCTATACCGACACGCCCTTGCTCGCGGGCGCGGTCGACAACATCGTCGGCAAAACCGGGCGCAGCGTCGAGGAGGCAAAGGCGGCGCTGGCGGCGAGCAATCCGCAGGGTCGTCTGGTCCAGCCCGCCGAGGTCGCCAACGCAGTGGCCTGGCTATGCCTGCCGGGCGCCGAAGCCATTCACGGCCAAGCCATCGCGGTGGCTGGCGGCGAGGCGATGTAGCCATCCCCCGGAACACAAGAATCCGAAAGAAACGAGGAGAACCCCAATGGCTGAACTTTCGATGCAGGATCACAAGCGCCCATTCAAGGATTACCGCGCGACCCATTTCAAATGGTCGTGCAGCGAGGATGGCCGGGTTGCGACCATCACCCTCGACCGGCCGGACAAGAAGAACCCACTCACCTTCGACTCCTACGCCGAATTGCGCGATCTGTTCCGCGACCTGGTCTATGCCAGCGATGTGCGCAGCGTCGTCGTCACCGGCGCGGGCGGCAACTTTTGCTCGGGTGGCGACGTGTTCGAGATCATTGAGCCGTTGACCCGCATGAGCATGCCGGAACTGCTCGGTTTCACCCGCATGACCGGCGATCTGGTCAAGGCCATGCGGCGCGCGCCGCAACCCGTCATTGCCGCCATCGACGGCATCTGCGCCGGCGCAGGCGCGATGGTCGCGTTGGCGTCGGATTTCCGCCTCGGCACGCCGGCCGCCAAAACCGCCTTCCTGTTCGCCCGCGTCGGCCTGGCTGGCGCCGACATGGGCGCTTGCGGCCTGCTGCCGCGCATGATCGGGCAGGGCCGCGCCAACGAACTGCTGATGACCGGCCGCGCAATGAGCGCCGAGGAAGGCGCGGCCTGGGGCTTCTTCAACAGCCTGCACGCTAGCGCCGACGTGCTCGGCAAGGCGCGGGAGCTCGCACGCGGCCTGGCCGATGGCCCCTGGTTCGCCCATACGATGACCAAGACCATGATCAACCAGGAATGGGCGATGGGCATCGAGGAGATGATCGAATCCGAAGCCCAGGCCCAGGCCATCTGCATGATGACCGGTGACTTTCGCCGCGCCTTCGAGGCTTTTGCCGAGAAGCAGAAGCCGGCCTTCCAGGGCGATTAGAATGGACCGAAGCTATCTCGATCTGCCGTTTTTCTCCACCGAGCATCGGCAACTCTCCGACGCGCTGTTCGACTGGGCGGCGCGGCTGCCCCCGATCGACCACCACGACACCGACAACGCCTGCCGCCAATTGGTGCGGCAACTGGGCGAAGCCGGCTTTCTACGCTATTGCGTGCCAGCCGAATTCGGTGGGGCGCTGGCGGAACTGGATTCACGCTCGTTGTGCATCGCGCGCGAAACGCTGGCCTACCACGACGGTCTGGCCGATTTCGCCTTTGCCATGCAGGGCTTGGGCACCGGCGCCATCACCCTTGCCGGTTCTCCCGAACTGCGGCGGCGGGTGCTGCCGAAGGTCGCGCGCGGCGAATGGATCGCCGCCTTCGCGCTGACCGAGCCGCTTGCCGGCTCGGACGTCGGCGCGATGCAGTGCGAGGCGCGCCTGGACGGCGATCACTACGTCATCGATGGCGAGAAGACGTGGATTTCCAACGGCGGCATCGCCGACGTCTATTGCCTGTTTGCGCGCACCGGCGAGGCGCCGGGAACGCGCGGCATCTCCGCCTTTGTCGTTACCCCCGACATGTCCGGCTTCGAGATCGCCGAACGTCTCGACGTGATCGCGCCGCACCCGCTTGCCCGGCTGAAATTCACCAAGATGCGGGTGCCTCTGAGCAACCGCCTGGGCGCGCCCGGCGAAGGCTTCAAGATCGCCATGCGCACGCTCGACATTTTCCGCGCCTCGGTCGGCGCCGCCGCCCAAGGCTTCGCCCGCCGTGCGCTGGACGAGGCGCTGGCCCACGTCCGCCAGCGTCCGATGTTCGGCCAGATGCTGGCCGATTTTCAGCTCACCCAGGCCAAACTGGGCGAAATGGCGACCGACATCGACGCCGCCGCCCTGCTTACCGCCCGCGCCGCCTGGCGCCGCGATGTGCGGCGGTTGCCGACCACGCGCGAGGCGGCGATGGCGAAGATGACCGCGACCGAGAACGCCCAGCGCGTTATCGACGCCGCCGTTCAGATGCACGGCGGGCAAGGGGTGCGCTGCGGGGTCAAGGTCGAATCCCTGTACCGCGAGATTCGCGCGCTGCGCATTTACGAAGGCGCGACTGAGGTCCAGAAACTGATCGTTGCACGGGAGTTGCTGAAGCAGTCAGCCAACAATCCACGAATCGATTGATTTACCCGAAAACTAACCGGAAACGGAGACCACCATGAGTAAACCGACTTTCGACTGGGCCGACCCGTTGCGCCTGGACAGCCAATTGACCGAAACGGAACGCCTGATCCGCGACAGCGCGCGCGCCTACTGCCAGGAGCGGCTGCTGCCGCGCGTGCAGGAAGCGTTCCGCCACGAGAAAACCGACCCCGCGATCTTCCGCGAAATGGGCGAGCTGGGCCTGCTGGGCCCGACCATTTCCGAGCAATACGGCGGTGCCGGGCTCAACTACGTCAGCTACGGGCTGATCGCGCGCGAAGTCGAGAGCGTCGATTCCGGCTACCGTTCGATGATGAGCGTGCAGAGCTCGCTCGTCATGGTTCCGATCGAGGAGTTCGCCAACGAGGCCTCCAAGCAGAAATACCTGCCGAAGCTCGCCAGTGGCGAATGGATTGGCTGCTTCGGCCTGACCGAGCCCGACCACGGCTCCGACCCCGGCAGCATGATTACGCGTGCGCGCAAGGTGGCGGGCGGCTATAGCCTCAGCGGCAGCAAGATGTGGATCACCAACAGCCCGATTGCCGATGTTTTCGTGGTCTGGGCCAAGGATGACGAAGGCCAGATCCGCGGCTTCATTCTCGAAAAAGGGTGGAAGGGGCTTTCCGCCCCGGCCATCCACGGAAAGGTCGGCCTGCGCGCCTCGATCACCGGCGAGATCGTCATGGACGAAGTCTTCTGCCCGGAGGAAAACGCTTTCCCCACCGTGCGCGGCTTGAAAGGCCCCTTCACCTGCCTGAACTCCGCCCGCTTCGGCATCGCCTGGGGCGCCTTGGGCGCGGCCGAGGCCTGCTACCAGACCGCGCGCAGCTACACGCTGGAGCGCACGCAGTTCGGCCGCCCCTTGGCGGCGAACCAGTTGATCCAGAAAAAACTGGCCGACATGCTCACCGAGATCACCCTCGGCCTGCAGGCCTGCCTGCGCGTCGGCCGGATGAAGGACGAAGGCGTCGCGCCGGTCGAGCTCACCTCGATCGTCAAGCGCAACTCCTGCGGCAAGGCGCTCGACATCGCCCGCGCTGCGCGCGACATGCTCGGCGGCAACGGCATTTCGGATGAGTTCTGCATCGCCCGCCATCTGGTCAACCTGGAAGTCGTCAATACCTACGAGGGCACGCACGACATCCACGCCTTGATCCTCGGCCGCGCGATCACCGATATTCCCGCGTTTGCCAATTGAGCGCGCAGCCGTGATGCCCGCCGCCGACGGCCCCGCCCATGAATTTGTCGCCGAACGCCTGGTGCGCTTCAGCGACTGCGATCCGGCGGGGATCGTGTTTTTTCCAAACTACTTCGTGATGCTCAACGGCGTCGTCGAGGACTGGTGGCGGCACATCGGCCACCCGTGGACGGAGATCATCGTCCGGCGCCGGATCGGCACGCCCACGGCGCAACTGGATTCGATGTTCGTCGCACCGTCGCTGTTCGGCGAGGCCCTGCATTTTTTACTTGTCGTGGACAAGATCGGCGAATCGTCGCTAGCGCTCCACCACCGCGTCGTTGGGCCGGATGGCGGCGAGCGCGCGCGATTCCGTCAGCGCCTGGTCGCCACGTCGCTTGAAACCCATCGCCCAATCCCCTGGCCGGCGGATTTGCGCCAAGCCATAGAAACATTCAAGGAGAACCCATGAGCCATAAAGTCATTCAGCCGGAAGGCTGGGTCGTTCCGAAGGGCTACGCCAACGGTATCGAAGCCCGTGGGCGGCAGGTTTACGTCAGCGGCCAGATCGGCTGGAATGCGGAAAGCAAGTTCGAGACGACCGATCTGGTCGGGCAGATCAAGCAGGCGCTGCACAACTGTGTGGAGGTCGTGCGCGCGGCCGGCGGCGGGCCCGAGCATATCGTCCGCATGACCTGGTATCTCGAGGACAAGAAGGAATACACCGCCCGTCTCAAGGAAATCGGCGCTGTTTATCGCGATGTCGTGGGGCGTAACTTTCCCGCGATGAGCGCGTTTCAGATCGCCGATCTGGTCGAGGACGAAGCCAAGGTCGAGATCGAGGTGACCGCCGTCATTCCGGACTGATGCGGAGTAAGCGGAGCGCGGGAGCGGGCGTCCTGCCCCCACGCCAGTGAATCACAACAGTTGGAACGCCAGTATCGCCACGATGGTTGGTGGCAGGGCGGTGACGAGCAGGCCGAGCGGGTTGATCGCTTCGTCGTCGAAGTGGCCGCGCAAAATGGCGAAGCCGGCCGGGTTGGGGGCGTTGGCGATGACGGTGAGGCCGCCGCCGGTAACAGCGCCGGCAACCAGCGAATATTTGAAAGCGTCGTCGATGCCTTCGACCAGTGAACCGAGGTAGGTCAGCGCGGCGTTGTCGGTGATCGCCGTCAATGCGGTGGCGCCAAAGTAGAGCGCGGTGCTATCCATGCCGGTGAGTGTTTCCTGCAACCACCACTGCTGCTGCGCACCGAGCGTGACCAGCCCGGCGAGAAAGAAGGCGACGAGCAGCCCTTCGCGCAGCATCAGGCGATCCTGGTACTGCTTGTAGCCTTCGGTGACGCCGAGAAAGAGCAGGAACAGGCCGACGAAGACCACCGGGTGGTGGGAGAAATAGACGATGCCGGCGAGAAAGCCGACGTGGCATGCGATCAAGGTCCAGGGCACGCTGCGGTCCTGGTTGCGCGTGTCGGTGGTGAGCTTTCTCAGTTCACGAGCGAACAGGAAAGTGGCTGCGCCGGCATTGATGAGCACCGCCAGCGCCGCTTTCCAGCCGAAGTGGCTGAACATGAACCACAGATCCCAGTTCCATTTTGCCGCCACCATCAGCACGGGGGGCGCGGCGAAGTGGGTCAGCGTGCCGCCGATCGAGATGTTGACGAACAACACGCCGAGGGTGGCGTATTTGAGCCGGCTGGAAATGCCCTTGGCGTAGAAATTGTCGCGCAGGATCAGTGCCGCCAGCGTCATTGCCGCCGGTTCGGTGATGAATGAGCCGAGCAGTGGCACGGCGGACAGGCAGATGAAGTAGAACGCCACGCTGTCGTTGAGCGGGATGTAGCGCGCCAGCACGCGCGTGCTCAATTTGCAGAGTTCGAGAATGGGCCGGCTGGCCGCGACCACCATGATGACGAAGACGAAGGCCGGTTCGGTGTAATTCAGCCCTTCGAGATAGTGCGTGGCTTCGCCCGTACCGTGGAGGAAGGCGAACGCGGCGAGCAAGACGAAGGCCCAGAAGCCGAACACGACCTCGACCTCGCCGAGCAGATGCCAGATGCCGGCGTGCTTGGGCTGCAGGTGGGCGAGGCGTTCGAAGTACTTGGTCAGAAAAGTGTGCGCGACGGCGATGGCGAACAATGCCGTGCCGATGATCTGGATCGTGCTTGGGGACACATTCATGCTCATGGAAAAGTGATTTCGACGGCTTTCAGGCTTCCGCCACCAGAATCAGATGAACGCGGCAGGGGCCGTGCGCGCCGATGACGATGGTTTGTTCGATGTCGCCGGTGCGCGAGGGGCCGGAGATGAAGTTGACCGCGCGCGGCAGCGTGCCGAGCTCGGCGCGGGCAAGCGCCCAGCCTTCTTCCATGCCGGCGACGATGCGCGAGACGGGCACCACGGCAATATGGGTTTCTGGCAGCAGGCTGGTGGCGGCGGGCGTATTGGGGCCGGCGCAGAGCATCAGCGTGCCGGTTTCGGCCAGCGCGCAGAAGCAGCCGGTGATGCCGGCGAGGTCGTCGTCGCGCGCCGGTCGCGCTTCGGCGGCGATGCCTGCCGCTGGCCAATCCAGGTTGGCCAGCGCGGGCCAGATTACGGCGCGACGGTCGATGCCGTGCTCGTCCAGATAGCGGGCGACCGCCGCCGGCACGTCGGCCAGCGTTGCCACATCGGCAACCGTGCTCGCCATGCGTTCGGAATTGCGGCGGAAGCGCTCGACCAGATCGAGGGGCATGCACGGCCGTGGACCTTGCCGCCGCGCGGCGATAGTGGCGGCAAGGTCGGCCTCGGCGGCGTTGCGGCGTTGCTCGCCGCGCGGGTGTCCCGCGTTGTTGTCCAGGGCGGTGCGGATGCGGTGCAGGATATCGTCGCGCGCGCTCATCGTTGCTCCTTGTGTTGCCCGGCATGCCGTTTTGCGTACAGCTCGCGGAAGGTTTGGCCCTCCGGGGCCGGCAGATCGCGCCCGCGCGTCCACTCCGGCGCAAGGCCGAGTACCCGAATGCGGTCGCCGCCATCGGCCAGCCAGCCGAGGTAGCGCACGCCTACCTTGGCCGCCAGCGCATACAGCGCGGGCTTGCTTGCCATCCAGCCCCAGGCGCGCAGGGCCAGGCGTTCGCTCCACGGGCGCACTTTCCGTTCGATCTGCTCGGCGCGCAGCTTGCGCAAAAGATCGGGTAGCGGGATTTTGACCGGGCACACGCTGCCGCACTGGTTGCACAGCGTGGAGGCGTGCGGCAGATCTGGCGCATTGCCGATACCGGTGTAGAGCGGGGTGAGCACGGCGCCCATCGGCCCCGGATACACCCAGCCGTAGGCGTGGCCGCCGACGGTCTGGAACACCGGGCAGTGGTTCATGCACGCGCCGCAGCGGATGCAGCGAAGAATGTCCTGAAATTCACCGCCGACAAGACCGGCGCGGCCATTGTCGACGAGGATGAAATAGAGGTGCTCGGGGCCGTCCGTTTCATCCGGCTGCTTGACGCCGGTCAGTACCGACACGTAGTTGGAAATGTGTTGCCCGGTGGCCGAGCGCGGCAGCAGACGCAGCAGGGTGGAGAGGTCTTCCAGCGTCGGTACGATCTTTTCGATGCCGGTGACGACCACATGCACCTTGGGTAGCGTCGTTACCATGCGGCCATTGCCTTCGTTGGTGACGAGGGCGACCGAGCCGGTTTCGGCGATGAGGAAGTTGCCACCCGAAATGCCCATGCCGGCCGACAGAAAATGCTTGCGTAAAACGTCGCGCGCTTCGCGCGCCATCTCCTGCGTATCGGATTTTCTGGCCGTGCCGTGGGTTTTTTCGAACAGTGCGGCTACTTCCTCTTTCGATTTGTGGAAGGCGGGGGCGATGATGTGCGACGGCGGTTCGTTGCCGTTGATCTGCAGAATGTATTCGCCCAGATCGGTTTCCACCGGCTCAATGCCGGCGGCGGCCAACGCCGGGTTGAGGGCGGCTTCTTCCGACAGCATCGACTTCGATTTGACCGCTTTGGTAACGCCGTGGCGCCGCGCGATGTCCGTGACCAGACGGCAAATTTCGTCGCCGTCGCGGGCGAACAGCACTTGAGCGCCGCGCGCCTGGGCTTGCGTCTCGAAGCGTTCGATCCATACATCCAGATTCGCCAGTGCGCGGTCGCGGATTTCTTTGCCCGCTTCGCGCAGCGCCTCGAAATCGGCGTTGCCGCTTTCTTCGTACTCGGCCACGGCGAGCCGGCGCGCATCGACGAACTTGTGTTTGACCTTGCTGAGATTTTCCTGCAATACGCGGTCGGCCAGCTTGTCGCCGACCCGCGCCTTGAAGAACATCGCCTGGTTTTGCATCAGGGCTCTCCCGCCAGCACTTCGGCCACATGCAGCACGCGGGTGGCTTCGTCGCCGAGCCGGCGCAGCCTGCCTTCGATGTTGAGCATGCAGCCCAGGTCGCCGAGCACCACGGCCTGCGCCCCCGAAGCTTGTACATTGCGGCATTTGCGTTCGGCGATCTGGGCCGAGAGATCGCCGTACTTGACCGCGAAGCTGCCGCCGAAGCCGCAGCATTCCTCGCAGCCGTCCATTTCCCGCAGCAGCAGGCCGGGTACTTTGTCGAGCAGCGCGCGCGGCTGTGCCTTGACGCCGAGTTGGCGCAGGCCGGAACAGGAGTCGTGATACGTCACCGTGCCGTCGAAGCGACCGGGCACCGCGTCGATTTTCAACACGCTGGCGAGGAAATCGGTCAGTTCGAAGGTGCGTTGTGCCAGCGCTTCGGCACGGGCGAGCCACGCGGGGTCGTCGCGCAGCAATTGCGGGTAATAGAGGCGGATGTGTCCCGCACAGGAGCCGGAGGGCGCGACGACGTAGTCGAAGCCTTCGAACTCGCCGATCGTCTTGCGTGCCAGATCGCGCGCCACGGCGTTATCGCCCAGGTTGAACGCGGGCTGGCCGCAGCAGGTTTGCGTTGCCGGCACCGTTACCGTGCAGCCCGCGCCTTCCAGCAGTTTGAGCGTGGCGAAGCCAATGCGCGGGCGCATCGCATCCACCAGGCAGGTTACGAACAAACCGATCCGCATCGCATCCCTCTTTATGCTTGTGTCAGCATTCCCATTATGCCGGTTTGTGCCGGGCTGTTTCATTAGGCGAAATCGGACGATGGAGCTACCATGTCCTTATCCAGCCAATCCGGGGTTCCTGTGCCTGTGCAGAAAACCGCCTCCGCCGCAGCCGGTGAAGGCAAGAATCCGATTCAAGTCATCGAGCGCATGATGAAGCTGCTCGATGTGCTTGCGCATCATCCCGATCCAGTGCCGCTCAAGCAACTGGCGCTGGAAACCGGCTTGCATCCGTCCACCGCGCATCGCATCCTCAATGCCATGGTGCAGAGCGGTTTCGTCGCGCGTTCGGATGCTGGTATTTATCGCCTTGGCATCCGTCTGCTGGAATTGGGCAGCCTGGTGAAATCGCGCATTTCGCTGCGCGAAACCGCGCTGCCGGCCATGCTCAAGCTGCATGCCGCGACCGGCGAGAGCGTGAATTTGGGTATCCGCGACGGCGATCAGATCGTTTATATCGAGCGCACGTCCGGCGGCCGCTCGTCGATCCGCGTGGTGCACATCGTCGGCGCGCGCGCACCGCTGCACACCACAGCCACGGGCAAGCTTTTTCTGGTGGAAGACGGCACCGCGCGCGTGCGCGATTACGCCCGGCGCACCGGCTTGCCGGCTTCGACGCCGGCTTCGATCTCCACGCTGCCGGCGCTGGAGCGCGAACTGGATAAGGTCCGCCGCCACGGCGTGGCTTTCGACCTGGACGAAGTGGAAACGGGGGTGCGCTGCATTGCCGCCGGTATCCGCGACGATGACGGCGAGTTGATCGCCGGCCTGTCGCTGTCCACGCCATCCGACCGTTTCAATCCAGATTGGGCCGCCACCGTGCGCGAAACCGCCGGCGAAATTTCCGGCACGCTTGGCTACCGGCCGGCAACGCCGCCGCGCTGAGACGCGCGAAGCAAGCCTTGAAAAAACGACGCCGGGTTGCCCCCGGCGTTGCGTTCGGCAGTGCGCCAAACGCATTCGTTCGATCCGCGCCCCCGCGCTTTCAACTGGCATGCATTTTTGCCGCCGCCGCCATGTGCTGGATGATGGCCGTATCGAGCCATTTGCGCACGCGCTGGGCGTCGGCCGTGCGGGTGTAGCGGCCGTTTGAATCCATCAGCACGATCACCATCGGTTGCCGATGCACCCACGCCTGCATCACGAGGCAGCGGCCGGCCTCGCTGATGTAGCCGGTTTTGGATACGCTGATTTCCCAGTCCGGATTGCCCACCAGTGCGTTGGTGTTCTTGAAGTGCAGCGTGCGGCTGCCAATATCCACTTCACGTTCGGATGTGGTGGAGAATTCGCGGATCAGCGGATAGGTTGCAGCGGCGGTGACCATCCGCGCCAGGTCGCGCGGGCTGGAAACGTTGTTGGGATTCAGCCCGGTACTGTCGTGAAAGCGGGTGTCGGACAGTTCGAGCAGGCGGGCTTTCACGTTCATCGCTTCGACGAAGGCGGGAAATCCACCGGGATAATGGTGTGCCAGCGCCGAGGCGGCGCGGTTTTCCGACGACATCAGCGCCAGATGCAGCATTTCCTCGCGGGTTAGCCGGGTACCGATGGTGAGCCGCGAACTGGTGCCCTTGAGCATGTCGACATTGGCTTCGGTGATGGTCAACTCTTCTTTCAGGCTTTGCCCGGCTTCGAGTACGACCATCGCGGTCATTAGCTTGGTGATCGAGGCGATCGGCAGTATCGATGCGCTGTTGCGTTCGAGCAGAACCTGGCCGGTGGCCTGGTTGGCGACGTAAAACGCGGCGGAGCGTAGTTGCGGGTTGCCGTGGGTGTCGAGAACTAGCGCGCCGTCGTCGTCATCGTCCGCGTCTCGTAGAGAGCGCTTGAGCGATACTTTTTTCGCGGCGGGTTTTGCCACTGTTTTTACTGCCGGCTTGGTGGCCGTCACAGCGGGCTTTTTTACTGCCGGCTTGGCGGTAGCCTTGCTGGTTTTGGTGGAGGCCGTCGCGGCGGCAGCGGTGTTCCAGCCCGGCTGCATAAACAGCAGACCGAGCAGGATGATGAAAAGGGCGCGTGAGTTCATCGGTGGCGGCTGAGCAAGTCCTGTTGTTTTTAATTCTCAACGAAAATAAGAAGATATCAAGTCTTTTTAAAGTTCTTTCGAGAAATAAAACCTATCTCCGCCACGCAGGTCATGTGCGGCATGGCGCACATACCCGCCTCTATCGTGCCGGCGTGGCAGAGTTTAACAGCCTTGCCGGCACGACCGGAGTGAACCTGTTCTCGCTTAGTTTTCGGTTTGGCCCGCGTCGACGACGGTGAGCGCGGTCATGTTCATGATCCGGCGCGCCGTGGCCGACGGTGTGAGGATGTTTACGGGCTTGGCCGTGCCGAGCAGGATCGGCCCCACCGTCATGCCTTCGCCGGCGGCCGATTTGAGCAGGTTGAAGGCGATGTTGGCGGCGTCCAGCGTCGGGAAGATCAACAGATTGGCATCTTCGCGCATGCGTGCGTTGGGGAAGATTTGCGTGCGCAGCTTGGCGTCGAGCGCCGAGTCGCCGTGCATTTCGCCTTCCACGTGCAGCTCCGGGTGGTTCTCGTGCAGCAGGCGCAGCGCGGCGCGCATCTTTTCCGCGGTGGGGGAATCGGCCGAGCCGAAGGAGGAGTGGGACAGCAACGCGACGCGCGGTTCGATACCGAAGCGCTGCATTTCCTCGGCGGCGAGCAGCGTCATTTCGACGATCTGTTCCGGCGAGGGGTCGTAATTGACGTAAGTGTCGGCGAGGAACAGCGTGCGTCCCGGCACGTTCAGCAGGTTCAGCGCGTAGCAGTGCTTGACCCCCGGGCGGCGGCCGAGCACGGTCTCGACGAATTCCAGGTGCAGGCGGTGGATGCCGGTGGTGCCGCAGATCAGCCCGTCGCCATGGCCGGCCTTGAGCAGCAGCGCGCCGGCGAGCGTGGCGCGGCGGCGCACTTCGCGCTTGGCGTACTCAACCGATACGCCGCGCCGTTCCATCTGCGCGTGGTAATCGGGCCACAGCGCGGCAACGCGCGGGTCGACCGCCGGATCGATCTGCTCGAAATCGCGCCCGGCGTCCATGCGCAGGCCGAAGCGCGCGATGTTGTCGCGGATGACTTGTTCGCGGCCGAGGAGAATCGGGCGCGCCAGCCCTTCGTCGAGCACGGCTTGCACCGCGCGCAGCACGCGCTCCGATTCGCCTTCGGCGAAGATGATGCGCTTCGGGTTCTTTTTCGCCGCGGCGAAAACCGGCTTCATGATCAGGCCGGATTGCCAGACGAAGTTGTTCAGTTGCGTCCGGTAAGCATCCCAGTCGCGGATCGGCCGGGTCGCCACGCCCGAGGCTTCGGCGGCGGCGGCCACCGCCGGGGCGATCTTGACGATGAGGCGCGGATCGAAGGGACGCGGGATGATGTACTCGGGGCCGAATCCGGTGATTTTCTCGCCGTAGGCGGCGGCCACCACTTCGCTTTGCTCCACCCGCGCCAGATCGGCGATGGCGTGCACGGCGGCAAGCTTCATTTCGTCGGTGATCGTGGTTGCGCCCACATCGAGCGCGCCACGGAAGATGAAGGGGAAGCACAGCACGTTATTGACCTGGTTCGGATAGTCCGAACGGCCGGTGGCGATGATGGCGTCGTTGCGCACCGACTTGACCTCGTCGGGCAGAATTTCCGGCGTGGGGTTGGCCAGCGCCAGGATCAGCGGATTGGCCGCCATTTTCGCCGCCATCGCCGGTTTGAGCACGCCGCCGGCGGAAAGACCGAGGAAAACGTCCGCGCCCTCGATGATCTCGTCCAGCCGGCGCGCCGGGGTCGGTTTGGCGTAGCGCGCCTTGATCGGGTCCATCAGCGTGGTGCGGCCTTCATACACCACGCCCTCGATGTCGCTCACCCAGATGTTTTCCACCGGAATGCCGAGCATCGTCAGCAGGTCGAGGCAGGCCAGCGCGGCGGCGCCGGCGCCGGAAGTGACGAGCTTGATCTTTTTCAGATCCTTGCCCTGCATCTGCAGGCCGTTGAGCACCGCCGCGCCAACCACGATGGCGGTGCCGTGCTGGTCGTCGTGGAACACCGGGATGCGCATGCGCTCGCGCAGCTTGCGTTCGATGTAAAAGCATTCCGGCGCCTTGATGTCTTCAAGGTTGATGCCGCCGAAAGTCGGTTCCAGCGCGGCGATCATGTCGATCAGCTTGTCCGCGTCCGGCTCGTTGATTTCGAGATCGAACACATCGATGCCGGCGAATTTCTTGAACAGAACGCCCTTGCCTTCCATCACCGGCTTGGCCGCGAGCGGGCCGATGTTGCCCAAACCGAGCACTGCCGTGCCGTTGGTGACAACGCCGATAAGATTGGAGCGTGCGGTTAGGTTTGCCGCCTCGGCCGGGTCGTCTACGATGGCATTGCAGGCGGCGGCGACACCCGGCGAATACGCCAGCGAAAGGTCGCTCTGGTTGGTCAGCGCCTTGGTGGGCGTAACCGAAATCTTGCCGGGGTGAGGGTAGCGGTGATAGTCGAGCGCGGCGGCGCTTATCCGTTCATCCATGGCTGGGTTCCGTATGTTCGTTGTGCGATCTGGTTGTGATTGTGCCCGGCGCGGTGCGGCCTGTTGGGCCGGGGTGCGGCGCTAAAGGTAACACCGCGCGGCGCTCTCTGCGTTATGTCGTGCAAAAGGCCGTATTGTTGTAGAACGGTTGCGGAACGTCCGCCGCGTGCAAAAGTTGGTAACGGGCAAGCCGGCGTTTTCGTCGTGCCGGTGAGCGTGGCATAATATTAAGCTTTCGCCGGCAGTGAGTTGCTCGGGGATGTTCCTATTATCTCCCCGCCTCTTTTGCGATTGGCGCGGCAGGCAAGGACCGGATTCCGGTTTTCGAGCCCGTTGGCGCCGTGTCGGCGAAGATGGGTTTCGCATCCGCAATCTGGAGAGCTTTGCGCCATGAATCAACGTTTTTCCGACGCGGCGATCGCCGCCGCTCCCGGCTACATCCGCCATGAAGGTTTGAAGAAGTGGGTGGCGGAAATCGCCGCGCTCACCGAGCCCGACCGGGTGGTTTGGTGCGACGGCTCCGAAGAGGAGTACAACCGGTTGTGCGCCGAAATGGTCGCGTCCGGCATGCTCATCAAGCTCAACCCGGAAAAGCGCAAGAATTCCTATCTCGCGTGGTCCGACCCGTCGGATGTTGCCCGCGTCGAGGATCGCACCTTCATCTGCTCGCAAAACGCCGCCGACGCCGGCCCGACCAACAATTGGGAAGCCCCGGATGTCATGCGCAAGACCCTGAACGATCTGTTCAAGGGCTGCATGCGCGGGCGCACGATGTACGTCATCCCGTTTTCCATGGGGCCGCTCGGCAGCCCCATCGCCCACATCGGCGTGGAAATTTCCGATAGCCCCTACGTGGTGACAAACATGCGCACGATGACGCGCATGGGCCGCGCGGTGTGCGACGTGCTCGGCACGAACGGCGAGTTCGTTCCCTGCGTGCATAGCGTCGGCGCGCCGCTGGCGCATGGCGAGAAGGACAGCCGCTGGCCGTGCAACCCGACCACCAAGTACATCGTCCACTATCCGGAAACGCGCGAAATCTGGTCCTACGGCTCCGGCTATGGCGGTAATGCGCTGCTTGGCAAGAAGTGCTTCGCGCTGCGCATCGCCTCCACCATGGCGCGCGACGAAGGCTGGTTGGCCGAGCACATGCTGATTCTTGGCGTCGAATCGCCCGACGGGGAAAAAACCTACGTTGCCGCCGCGTTCCCCTCGGCCTGCGGCAAGACCAACTTCGCCATGCTGATTCCGCCCAAGAGCTTCAACGGCTGGAAGATCTACACCGTTGGCGACGACATTGCCTGGATCAAGCCGGGCAAGGATGGCAAGTTCTACGCCATCAACCCCGAATCCGGCTATTTCGGCGTGGCCCCCGGCACGTCGGAAAAAACCAACTTCAACGCCATGGCGACGTTGAAGGAAAACATCATCTTCACCAACTGCGCGCTGACCGACGACGGCGACGTGTGGTGGGAAGGCATGAGCAAGGAAGCGCCCGCGCACCTCATCGATTGGCAAGGCAAGGACTGGACGCCCGAGATCGCCAAGGAAACCGGGCGCAAGGCCGCGCACCCGAATGCCCGCTTCACCGCGCCGGCCAGCCAGTGCCCGTCGATTGATCCGAACTGGGAAGACCCGGCCGGCGTGCCCATTTCCGCCTTCATCTTCGGCGGCCGCCGTGCCACCACGGTGCCGCTGGTGTATCAGGCGTTCAACTGGAATTTCGGTGTTTACATGGCCGCCACGCTCGGCTCCGAAACCACCGCTGCCGCCTTTGGCGCGCAGGGCGTGGTGCGCCGCGATCCGTTCGCCATGCTGCCGTTCTGCGGCTACCACATGGGCGATTACTTCAACCATTGGCTGAAGATGGGCCACGTGGTCGAGCAGACGCCGAAGATTTTCTGCGTGAACTGGTTCCGCATGAACGAGAAGGGCGAATTCATGTGGCCCGGCTTCAGCGAAAACATGCGTGTGCTCAAGTGGGTTGTCGACCGCGTGCGAGGCCGCGTTGCCGCCAAGGAAACCGCCCTGGGCTGGATGCCGAAGTTCGAGGACATCGATTGGGACGGCTCCGAAGTCACCGCCGAGGAATTCGCCGCGCTGACCAGCGTCGACGCCGAAGCGTGGAAGAAAGAACTTGAACTGCACAAGGAATGGTTCGACAAGCTGCAGGATCGTCTGCCGCGTCAGCTCGTGCTCAAGCGCGAGATGTTCGAGCTGGCCATGTCGATCTGACTTTGGTCTGGCTCGGCTTCGACAGCCGGGCAGGATGATGGGAAAAGCGCCGCGCGTCGGCGCTTTTCTTTTTTTGCGGGCGGTGCGATAGCGTTACCGTGCGCCGCCAAGGAGAAACCGATGACCGCGCTTCCGCCCACGTTCCCGCTTGCGCGCCGTTGCGCCGATATCCAGCCTTTTCACGTCATGGAATTGTTGCGCCGCGCGCATGAATTGCAGGCGCAGGGGCGCGACATCATTCACATGGAAGTCGGCGAGCCGGATTTCCCCACGCCAGCACCGGTTGTCGAAGCAGCCAACCGCTTCCTTGCCGGCGGTGAGGTACGTTACACCCCAGCGCTGGGCCTGCCCCAGCTACGCGAAGCCATTGCGCGCTTCTATCGCGACCGTTTCGGCGCCGACGTGGCGCCCGAGCGTATCGTCATCACCGCCGGTGCGTCCGGTGCATTGATGTTGGCGCTGGCGGTGACAACCGATCCCGGCGATGAATGGCTCCTACCCGATCCAGGGTATCCGTCCAACCGCCATCTCGTGCGCGGTTTCGAGGGTGTCGCCCGGGCATTGCCGGTCGATGCCGGCAGCCGCTATCAACCTACCGCGGCGCAGGTCGACGCGGCGTGGACGGCAGGCACACGCGGCCTGATGGTGGCCACGCCCGCCAATCCCACCGGTACGCTGCTGAGCGCGGATGAGTTGGCGGCGTTACATGGGGTGATTCGCCGGCGCGGCGGCTGCTTGTTGGTGGATGAGATCTACCAAGGGCTCATCTATGGCGCCGATGCCTCCACGGTGCTGTCGCAGCCGGCGCTTGGCGCGGCTGGCGACGTGTTCGTGGTGAACAGTTTTTCCAAGTATTTCGGCATGACCGGCTGGCGGCTAGGTTGGTTGGTGGCGCCGCAGGCGTATGTGCGCGAGATCGAAAAGCTCGCCCAGCATTTTTTCATTGCGCCTTCCACACCCGCGCAGCACGCCGCGCTTGCCGCTTTCGTGCCGGCCACGCTCGATATCCTGGAAGAGCGCCGGAGCGAATTCGCCGCCCGCCGCGATACGCTGCTGCCCGCGCTACGCGACATCGGCTTTACCGTGGCCACCGAGCCGCAAGGCGCGTTCTACATCTATGCCGATATCGCGGCCTTGGCCGACGACAGCGAGCGGCTGGCGAGTCGCTTGATCGAGGAAGCCGGCGTGGCGACCACGCCGGGCCTGGATTTTGGCCACCACCTGCCGCGCCGCCACCTGCGCATGGCTTACACCACGAGCCGCGAGCGTTTGCGCGAAGCCGTGGAGCGAATCGCGCGCGTGTTGCGGTAATGTCGTAAGGTGGCTTGGCGCGGTTGGGGGCGTCAGGCGCCGGCCATCGAAATTTGCTGTGTTGCCGCTATTTGCCGGGTTGCCGCCACCAGGCGCTGCTTCAGCGCCAGCACCTTGCGCGCGTAACCCGCGTTGGGGTCGCCCACCGCGCCGCCATAGTATTGCAATGCGGCTTGCAGGCTGCCGTAGCGGCGCAGCCCTTCGCGCAGGACTTCGGTGCCGACTTGCACGTTCAACGCCGGGTCGAACAGGGCATCCTCATCGTAGGCAGCGCCGATCTTGTCCTTGTGAAAGCGGGGAATGACCTGCATCAGCCCTTGCGCGCCAAACGAGCTCTCGGCAAAGGGGTTGAAGCGCGATTCGATGGCCATTACCGCGACGATCAGCAACGGATCGATGTCCGCATCGCGTCCCGCGGCCTCGGCGGCGGCGAGCACCGGCTCCAGCGCGACCGTGGAAACGTTGTAGCGGCGTGCGATCCAGTCGCGCGCGCGCTCCATTTCGGCCGACAGCAGCGGCACCGTTTCGACTTTGCTAGGCGGTGTAACAGCCGCGACGACCGGCTTCGCGCCCAGGCCCAAACCCAGGTCGTCCAGATTGACCGCCGTTACTCTGATGCTGGCGGTGGTGAGTACGGCAATGGTAACGAAACCCGCTACGAGCAGGCTGCCGTGTGTGAGGTGAAGAAGAAAGGCGCCCGCGCGATGTGCGAAGCGTTGCTTTGAAGTTGCGTGGGGCATGGAGTCCTCCGTGCTGTGGCCGGAGCATTCGCGGGGTTCTGCCGTCCCGGTCGGGTGGCGGATGTCACCGCCGAGGTCGGGCGGGGAAGGAACGCGGGGTGGCGGATAGTCCAGCCCGCGGCGCGAGGTGCTCGGTCGCCAGTAGTAGGTAACGACCCGCCGCCGCAACCAGACAGCGGGCCTCGTGGTGCGAGCGTTCGTGAAGATGTGCTGCCTTCGCTGGAAGGCCGGCACCGCACCGGTGTAGGAATAAAAAATGCTGCAGTGCAGCGGAGGCGGATTCTATGGAGGCGAGTGGCGCTTGTCAAAACGCCCCCTGTGGTTTTTTTGTCTGTCATATAAGCCGTAAAGGGCGCGAATGAGCCGCCCTACCCCGCTAGAATGCGCCGTTCACGGTATCGGCTACGGGTTTTCCATGTGCGCGTTACGCCTTTGTTTCTGTTCGTTTCTGCTCGGTGTGTCCGCAGTGGTATCGGCGGCGACGCTACGCGTTGGGCCGGGTGAGGTTTACGCGCGCATCGCGCAGGCCGCGCAGGCCGCGCGGGATGGCGATACGGTGGAAATCGCGGAAGGCGAATACCGGGGCGATGTCGCCGTGTGGATGCAAAAACGCCTCGCTATCCGCGGTCTGGGCGCGGGCGCGGTGCTGGTGGCCGATGGCCGCAGCGCCGAAGGCAAGGCAATCTGGGTGATCCGCGATGGCGATTTCAGCATCGACAACATCGAATTTCGCGGCGCCCGCGTGGCGGATCGCAACGGCGCGGGCATCCGCTTCGAGCGCGGCCGGCTGCGGGTAACGAATTGCCGCTTCCACGACAACCAGACAGGCATTCTGACTTCGAATTTCGCCGACGCCGAATTGATTGTCGAGGACAGCGAATTTTCCCATGCGCCCAATGACGACCGGCTTCTGCCCCACCTGCTCTACGCCGGCCGGATTGCGCGCCTGAGCGTTACCGGCAGCTATTTTCACCACGGCTACCGGGGCCACCTGCTGAAATCGCGCGCGCGCGATAATCATATTCTGTACAACCGCCTCGACGATGGCGCGGACGGCCGGGCGTCCTACGAACTGGAATTCCCCAACGGCGGCACGGCGGTGGTGGTTGGCAACGTCATCGGGCAAGGGCGCAACACCGGCAACGCCACGCTGGTGTCCTACGGCGCGGAAAAATCGATCTGGCCGGATAACCGGCTCTATCTAGCGTTCAACACCCTGATCGACCGGCGGCATTCCGGCGGGCGCTTTTTGCGCGTGTGGCGGACGTACTTCCCGCAGGGCGTCGAGCTTGCCGCCGTCAACAATCTGCTGATCGGCTCCGGCACGCTTGACGTTGCGGAAAACGGAGCGGGGGCCGATTTCGCCAGCCATAACGCGCGCGTTCGCATGGGGCAGGCACCCGCGCCACCCGACTACAGGCTACCGGCGGATTCGCCGCTACGCGGGCGGGTGTTGCCACCGGAGGAAACGCCCGCCCCCGACCTCGCGCCAACGCGGGAATTCGTCGCCCCGCACGGCACCCGCCCGCTTGTCGCCGTGCGGCGTTGGACGCCGGGAGCGATGCAGGCCGAGGCAAGATGACATGAAATGGCCGCGAAATTTTGTGAAGCCAAGGTCAATGGGCGTTTTTCATCACTGCCTATCACTGTGCCAATCACAGGGTCGGGTCCTAGCGGACCAACAAAGTCCAGTGAATTAGTCCTGGCATGGGCATAAGTATGACCTTGCTGGCCTTGCCTCTGCTCCACCCACCCCATAGCTGAGGCAGTCAGACTACCTTTCCTTGTTTGTATTGAACCACTTATCAGCAAGGGATACGTATTTCAAGGACAAGGTCAGTTCACGCCCTCTTTAGCTTGGAGAGCAGTTTCTCAGCTTCCTCACGTTCATCTTCAACGATGTATTTGGACGCAACTGCTTCGGAGAGATATTGCAATGCACGCTTTCTGCTGATGCTTGAGTTTTGGTTCGAATAGATTTTCCCTAATTCATAAGCGGCTGATCCATCGCCTTGCGCATAGGCCTTTTCAAACCAGAATTTTGAGCGCCTGATATTCCCAGCATCACGAAACCACATGCCAAGATTGAGGCAGCCCGCCAGATTATCCTGCATGGCTGCACGTCGGTACCACGCATATGCGCTCGCGGTATCTTTCCTCACCCCGATCCCATGATCAAAGAAATAGCCAATGCTATTGAAGGCATCCTTCTCTCCATTTTTTGCTGCAGCTAGAAAGAGCTCAAATGCACGCCTCTCATCTCCCATATCCCATGCTTGATTAGCTGCGTCAAAGAAACTAACACATTCGCTCTTTTTCTTTTCCATACAAATCTCTTGCCTATTTAGTCCAATCAGCCGGTTTTGCCTTTTCTACCTTTTTCCCGGTTTGGAAGTCTTTACAAATAATTTTATTGGGGTCCGTTGGGTGATTATTGCAGTGCTTGTACGGGGTGTCTGTACCCTGGCCTGATGACCCCCCCGTGGCGCCACGCTCTCCACGTCCTCGACTTTCCATGCACCAATCGACAAATTCCGAGATCCAGCTTGGCCAAAAGGGCTGACTAGGTCGTTCTAGATCCCGCACCAGGGAGTCCACCGAGTTCGGATTGTTATAACCTCCCCCGCGCCCCATGCCAGCCGCCCCGGCGCCAAACCCACTCGAGGCCGCTCCTGCGCCCGCACCTGCGCCAGATGGCGGCGGTACCATCTGTAGTCCGTCTGGATCGGTATAGCTGACCGGATTGTTTTCAACGTAGGTGTAGGTATTAATCCCCCCCTCCAACCCAATCGGATCAGAAGAGATATACCTCCCCGTCTGCGAATCGAAATACCGGTTGTAGTTGTAATGCAGCCTGGACTCCGCATCGAAGTACTGCCCGGCGAATCTGAGGTTTAGCGTAAAGGCTTGCCCGTCCCCGTCAGGGTCTTCATTGGGTGTTGTCTCCCCGAA
>JAVBJT010000008.1:0-56830 GCA_031546845.1 Azoarcus sp.
ACCACATGGAGTGGATGCCGGCCAAAGTGATGAACTGGTACTTGTAGCCCATGGCGCCCAGTTCGCGCTGGAACTTGGCGATGGTGGCGTCGTCGAGGTTCTTCTTCCAGTTGAACGACGGCGAGCAGTTGTAGGCGAGCATTTTGCCGGGGTATTTGGCATGCACGGCTTCGGCGAATTTGCGCGCGAAATTCAGATCCGGCGTGCCGGTTTCGCACCACACCAGGTCGGCGTATTCGGCGTAGGCGATGGCGCGGGAAATGGCTTGTTCCAAGCCCTTGCGGGTCTTGTAAAAGCCTTCGCCGGTGCGTTCGCCGGTGAGGAAGGGCTTGTCGTTTTCGTCGTAGTCGGAGGTCAGCAGATCGGCGGCTTCGGCGTCGGTGCGGGCGATCACCAGGGTTGGCACGCCCATCACGTCGGCGGCCAGGCGCGCGGCGATCAGTTTTTGGTTGGCTTCGGCGGTTGGCACCAGCACTTTGCCGCCCATGTGGCCGCACTTTTTCACCGAGGCGAGCTGGTCTTCCCAGTGCACGCCGGCCGCGCCCGCGCGGATCATGGCTTTCATCAGTTCATAGGCGTTGAGCACGCCGCCGAAGCCGGCTTCGGCATCGGCCACGATGGGGGCGAAGTAGTCGATGTAGCCCTTGTCGCCGGGGTTCATGCCCTTGGTCCACTGGATCTGGTCGGCGCGCTGGAAGGCGTTGTTGATACGCTCGACCACGGTGGGCACAGAGTTGACCGGATACAGGGATTGATCCGGGTACATCGCGGCGTAGGAGTTGTTGTCGGCGGCGACTTGCCAGCCGGAGAGGTAGATGGCCTTGATGCCGGCCTTGACCTGCTGCATGGCCTGCCCGCCGGTGAGCGCGCCCAGGCAGTTCACATAGGGTTCGGTATTGACGAGCGTCCACAGCTTTTCCGCGCCGGCACGGGCGAGCGTGTTCTCGGGCTGGATCGAGCCGCGCAGGCGGACGACATCGGCGGCGGTGTAACCGCGCTTGATGCCTTTCCAGCGGGGGTTTTCTGCCCAGTCTTTTTCTAGGGCGGCGATTTGCTGTTCGCGGGTGAGCGTCATGGTGCTTCCTTGTCGGTTGTTGGAGGAAAAAACGTGAAAAAAAGAAACGATCGATATTTGGTTTTCGTCATGGCGCTCCTGGGGAAAAATCCATGACGGCTGAACGGAAGTATAAAAGCCGTTCCGCGTAGCAGCAATATGTCTTATATAAGACATATGTAATTATTTTATCTATTTAAAACAATATTTTGAATTTATCGTTTCAAACTATGAAACGAAAAGTGTGGTGGTGAAATGCGAAGCATGGCATTTGCTGTTGCGGCGCACACTGAATGGGCGGGAAATCCCCCTGTCCAGCAGCGGTCAATATTCGTCTCGGTGCCGGTAACCGCCGGGCGCGCTGCTTGGGGCCTGCACGATTTGCCATGGCGAATCGCGCGGGCCGTCCGCGAGCGGTCGATGGGGGAGTGGCTGGAACGGGCGGCGTTGCGCCGCCCGTGAGCTGTGGCGCTATTCGCTACTGTTTGAGCGCCCGGCGCACGCCAGCGCCATAGTCGACATGGATTTTATCGAAATGGGCCAATTGCCGTTCCACGATGGCATCCGGCACGCCTTGCATTGCCGCGGCGATGTTGGCGTACAGGCGCTGTTTTTGCGCGTCGTCGAACAATTGCCACAGTGCTCTGGGTTGGCCGTAGTCGTCGTTGCCTTCGCGGTGGTTGTAGCGGTCGGCGTCGCCGCTGATGCGTAGCGGCGGTTCGGCCGCCTCCGGACACGCTACCGGGCCGTTGAAGGAGTTCGGCTCGTAGTAGGCGTCCGGGTTGGGGTTGTTGGCGAAGAAGCGCATCGCGCCGTCCTTGTGGTAGTGATGCACGGGACAGCGCGGAGCGTTTACCGGCAGGGCTTCGTAGTGTGTGCCGAGGCGGTAGCGGTGGGCGTCGGCGTAGCTGAAGATGCGCGCCTGCAACATTTTGTCTGGCGAGAAGCCGATGCCGGGCACGACATTGGAGGGCGACATGGCTACTTGTTCGATTTCGGCGAAATAGTTGTCCGGGTTGCGGTTGAGTTCCATCACGCCGACTTCGATCAGTGGGTAGTCCTTGTGCGGCCACACCTTGGTGAGGTCGAAGGGGTTGTACGGCGTTTTTTCGGCATCGCGTTCCGGCATGATCTGGACGTACAGCGTCCACTTCGGATAGCTGCCACGCTCGATCGCGCCGTAGAGGTCTTCCTGGGTCGATTCGCGCGTCTGGCCGACGACCCGGCTTGCTTCCTCGTTGGTCCAGTGGCGGTGGCCTTGCTGGGTCTTAAAGTGGAATTTGACCCAGAAGCGTTCGCCATCCTTGTTCCAGAACGAGAAGGTGTGCGAGCCGTAGCCGTTGATGTGGCGCACGTCGGTCGGCAGGCCGCGATCACTCATCAGGATGGTGACTTGGTGCAGGGATTCCGGCGATTGCGACCAGAAATCCCACATCGCCGTGGGCGAGCGCAGGTTGGTGCGCGGGTGGCGTTTCTGGGTGTGGATGAAGTCCGGGAACTTGAGCGGATCGCGGATGAAGAAGACCGGCGTGTTGTTGCCAACCAGATCCCAGTTACCTTCCTCGGTGTAGAACTTGATGGCGAAGCCGCGCACGTCGCGTTCGGCGTCGGCCGCGCCGAGTTCGCCGGCAACGGTGGAGAAGCGGATGATGAGGTCGGTTTTCTTGCCGACCTGGCCGAACAGCTTAGCCCGGCTGTAGCGGGTGATGTCGTTGGTGATGGTGAGCGTGCCGTAGGCGCCCCAGCCTTTGGCGTGGACGACGCGTTCGGGAATGCGCTCGCGGTTCTGGTGGGCGAGCTTTTCGAGCAGTTGCCAGTCTTGCATCAGAACCGGGCCGCGTGGGCCGGCGGTGAGGCTGTTCTGGTTGTCGGCGATCGGGGCACCGGCGGTGGTGGTGTGGTACGGGCATTGGCTCACGGCGTTTCTCCTCTGCTTGATTTACGATTGTTGGTGCGTAAGCATTACTGCACGAACGTCGTGGCGAGGCTGCCGGGCGTGAATCCTTGGCGGCGCTCGCTTCGGGACTGACAAGCCAATCTTACGATCTTTGCGTAAATAGGGCCAATCGATTGGCGCAATCGCTGGGATTGGGTTTACATATTCATGCCCCATGCGCGTCCCCGTGCATTCCTGTATCCGCGTTCTCGCGCACGCCTGTATTCCGCCTGTATTCCCATGGAGGCACCCGCGCGCGGGCCATCGCCAGCCCTCTGCTAGAATCCGTCCATGAGTTATCAGGTTCTCGCGCGCAAATGGCGGCCGAAATCTTTCGGTACGCTGGTCGGTCAGGAGCATGTCGTCCGGGCGCTCAGTCATGCGCTCGCCACCGGCCGGCTGCATCACGCCTATCTTTTTACCGGCACGCGCGGCGTGGGCAAGACTACGATCAGCCGTATTCTCGCCAAGGCGCTCAACTGCGAAACCGGCGTGACGGCCGAGCCTTGTGGGCAGTGCGGCGCCTGTCTTGCGATCGACGCCGACCGTTTCCCCGATTACGTGGAAATGGACGCCGCCTCCAATCGCGGGGTGGAAGACATGGCGGCGCTGCTCGATAAGGCGGTGTACGCGCCCGTGCAGGGCCGCTACAAGGTCTACATGATCGACGAAGTACACATGCTGACCGGGCACGCCTTCAACGCCATGCTGAAGACGCTCGAGGAGCCGCCCGAGCACGTCAAGTTCATCCTTGCCACTACCGATCCGCAAAAGATTCCGGTAACGGTGCTGTCGCGCTGCCTGCAGTTCAACCTCAAGCAGATGCCGCCGGGCCACATCGTCGATCATCTTGGCCGCTTGCTGCAGGCCGAAGGCGTGCCTTTCGAACCCGGTGCGTTGCGCCATATCGCCAAGGCGGCGGCTGGTTCGATGCGCGATGCGCTGTCGCTGCTCGATCAGGCCATCGCGCACGGTGCGGGTGCGGTGGCGGAGGAGCAGGTTTCCCAGATGCTCGGCACTGTGGGCGACGACCATCTTTATGCTGCGCTCGATGCGCTGGCCACTGGCGACGTTGCCGCGCTGCTCGCGGTGGCCGACGCGATCGAGGCTCGCAGCTTGTCCTTCGATGCTGCGCTGCAGACGCTGGCCTCGGTCCTGCATCGGATCGCGTTGAGCCAGTTTGCGCCGGGGGCGGTGGCCGACGAGGCCGAGCGCCAGCGCCTTGCGCCCTATGCCGGCGCTTTTGGTGCCGAATATTTGCAGTTGGCTTACCAGATTGTCATCCACGGCCGCGATGAGTTGGCGTTGGCGCCGGACGACTACGCCGGCTTCACCATGACGCTGCTGCGCCTGCATGCCTTCAGGCCGGAACAGCCCGCGCCGCTCGACGGCCCCACGGCGGTGGGCGGGGGAGGTGGGGGGGCGCGTCCGCTGCCGCCCCCGGTTGGCGTATCGGCCACCCGATCTGTGCCATCGGCGCCGGCTGTTGAGCAGGTAGCGTCGGTTGCGAAAGTGGTGGAGGCATCCGGCTCGGTGCCTGGGGACTCAGTGCCCGATACTCCGCGCGGGGATATTCCGCCGTGGGAATCGCTACCGCCCCAGGCTGGCGACGATGCCTGGCACGGTGGCGAGATCGACGCCGAAGCCGCGTGCGGCATCGACGGCCCGCCGGACAGGCAGCCGGCCTTGACCAAAACCGCACCGGTTCTACACGATAGCGCGCCGGTTTTACCCGGCGATGCGGTGGCTTTGCCGAAAAATGCGGCTGCACCATCCGAAACCGTGCCGGCGGCAAGCGTCGATGCGGCTTTTGCTGCAGGCGACTGGCGCGGCGCGGTGCGGGCGCTCGGCCTTGGCGGGTTGGTGCGCGAATTGGCGCAGCATTGCGAGTGGGTCGGATACGGGGGGGGGCACGGAGACGATGTGCTCAAGCTGCGTCTTTCCGACACCCATCGCCATCTGCTGGAGGCGAGCCGCGCCGAGCGCCTGCAGGAGCAGATCGCGGCGGCGCTGGGCAAGCCGTTGCGGTTGCGCATCGATCTCGGTGCCATTGCCGGTGAAACGCCGGCTCAGCGCGACGAGGTCGAGCGGCGTGCGCGCCATGCCACTGCGGTGGCGGCGCTGGAATGCGACCCCGTGGTGCGCGAACTGATCGAGCGTTTCGATGCCACCTTGGTCGAAGCGTCGGTAAAACCGCTCTGATCCGGGCGATGTGGATGGACGGAGTAGGCGTTCGGCATAATCTGGCGGCATGGGCTGCCCCTCTTTTTTAACTCTTTGCGGAGAAGTGCGATGATGAAAGGCGGCATTGCCGGCTTGATGAAGCAAGCCCAGCAGATGCAGGAAAACATGAAGAAAATGCAGGACCAGCTTGCCTTTGTCGAGATCGAGGGGCAGGCCGGCGCCGGCATGGTTAAAGTGGTCATGACCTGCAAGTACGACGTGCGGCGTGTCGCCATCGACGCTTCGGTGATGGACGACAAGGAAATGCTCGAAGACCTCGTTGCCGCCGCGCTCAACGACGCGGTACGCAAGGTCGAGAGCACCACACAGGAAAAAATGGCGGGCTTCACCTCCGGGCTGAATCTGCCGCCGGGCCTCAAACTGCCGTTCTGATGTCGTCCCCGTCCAGCCTCGATACGCTGATCGAGGCCTTGCGTTGCCTGCCGGGTGTGGGGCCGAAGTCCGCCCAGCGCATGGCCTACCACCTGCTGCAACGCGATCAGCGCGGTGCGGCGCGGCTGGCCGGCGCGCTGGGTCGCGCGCTCGAGGTGCTGCGCCATTGCGAGCGTTGCAATACCTTTGCTGAAGCGCCGGTGTGCTCGCGCTGCACCAACGATCGCCGCGATGCGGCGCAGCTTTGCGTGGTGGAAATGCCAGCCGATCTGGCCATGATCGAGCAGACGCAATCCTACGGCGGTCTCTATTACGTGCTCATGGGCCGGCTGTCTCCGCTCGACGGCATCGGGCCGCGCGAGCTCTCGTTGGATAAATTGATCGCGCGCGCCTGTGACGGCGCGGTGCGGGAGGTGATTCTCGCCACGAACTTCACCAACGAAGGCGAGGCCACCGCACATCTGGTCGCCTCCCTGCTGGCCGCGCGCGGGCTCAAGGTTAGCCGACTGTCGCGCGGCGTGCCGGTCGGTGGCGAGCTCGAACACGTCGACGCGGGCACCATCGCCCAGGCGTTGATCGAGCGCCGCCCGGTTTAGCGAGTCAAGCCCCATTGCAAGGATGTGTGGCGAGAGTGGGGGCGCTGCTCGGGCATGTCCGGAATGGTTGAGTGAATATTCCCGGCGACTTGCGGGCGCTGGCTTGGAAAACCATTTTCCGCTTCCGGTCATCAGGGCGAAACCCTTGTGCCGCTTGGTTGGGACGTGTGAATTCTTCCTCTGGCGCGGCGACTCCGATATAATCGACGGGTTTTTGTATCCAGGTCTTTCGTTTTCCTTTCAGGGAAGAGGGTCATGAGCGTTGATCAAAAAATGGACAGCAGCCGTCGGCAGCTACTGGTCGCGACCTCTGTCGCGGGCGGTGTCGCCACGGTAGCGACGGCGGTGCCGTTCGTTGCCAGCCTGACGCCGTCCGAGCGGGCCAAGGCGGCCGGGGCGCCGGTCGAGGCGGATGTGGGCAGCCTCGCGCCGGGCGAGATGAAAGTTGTCGAATGGCGCGGCAAGCCAGTGTGGATCCTGCGACGTACACCGGAAATGATGGCCTCGCTGGAAAAGAGCCAGGCCTTGCTGAGCGATCCGCAATCGGACAAATCGATACAGCCGGAATACGCCAAGAACGAAGGGCGCGCACTTAAGCCGGAATACTTCGTTGCCGTCGGTATCTGCACCCACCTGGGTTGCTCGCCGTCGGAAAAGTTCAAGCCGGGCGGAGAAGGCGGCATGGGCGCGGATTGGCCGGGCGGCTTTCTGTGCCCCTGTCACGGTTCGAAGTTCGATCTTGCCGGCCGCGTCTACAAGAGCATGCCTGCGCCGACCAATCTGGATGTGCCACCGTACAAATATCTTACGGACACTACCCTTCTCATCGGTGAAGACGGAAAGGCCTAAGAGATGACGAATAAATGTCAGGCTGTGATGGATTGGATCGACGCGCGCTTTCCGCTGACGTCGCTCTGGAAGGAGCATTTGTCCGAGTACTATGCTCCGAAAAATTTCAACTTCTGGTACTTTTTCGGTTCGCTGGCGCTGCTGGTGCTGGTGCTCCAGATCGTCACCGGAATTTTCTTGGTAATGCACTACAAGCCGGATGCGTCGCTCAACGCGGCAGGCGTGCCGGTGGCCTTCGCCAGCGTCGAGTACATCATGCGCGACGTGCCCGGCGGTTGGTTGATCCGCTACCTGCACTCGACCGGCGCCTCGGCGTTCTTCATCGTCGTCTATCTGCACATGTTCCGTGGCCTGCTGTACGGTTCCTACCGTAAGCCGCGCGAGCTGATCTGGATCTTCGGTACCTTGATTTTCCTCGCGCTGATGGCCGAAGCCTTCATGGGCTATCTGCTGCCGTGGGGGCAGATGTCGTTCTGGGGCGCGCAGGTCATCGTCAACCTATTCTCCGCGATTCCAGTTATCGGGCCGGATCTGTCTCTCGTGATCCGGGGCGATTACGTGGTGTCGGACGCGACGCTGAACCGCTTCTTCTCCTTCCACGTCATCGCCGTACCGCTGGTGCTGATCGGTCTCGTTGTCGCGCATATCATCGCGCTGCACGAAGTTGGCTCGAACAACCCGGACGGGGTGGAAATCAAGAAGCTGAAAGGCGCCAACGGTATTCCGCTGGACGGTATCCCCTTCCATCCGTACTACACGGTGAAGGATATCGTCGGCGTGGTGGGCTTCCTGTTCGTATTCTGTGCGGTGCTGTTCTTCGCGCCGGAGGGGGGCGGTTACTTCCTCGAATACAACAACTTCATTCCCGCCGATCCGCTGAAAACGCCGCCGCACATTGCGCCGGTGTGGTATTTCACGCCGTTCTACTCCGTTCTGCGCGCGGTCACCTATCCGTTGTTCGGGATCGATGCGAAGTTCTGGGGTGTGGTGGCGATGGGTGCTTCGGTGGTGGTCATTGCCTTCCTGCCGTGGCTGGATCGCAGCCCGGTGAAGTCGATCCGCTACAAAGGGCCGATTTTCAAGATCGTGCTGGCCATCTTCGTCGTCTGCTTCTTCATTCTGGGCTATCTGGGCGTGCTGCCGCCGAGTGAGATCCGGATCCTTGTGGCGCAGATCTGCTCGGTGCTGTACTTCGCCTTCTTCCTGCTGATGCCGTGGTACAGCAAGCTCGACAAGTGCAAACCCGAACCGGAAAGGGTGACTTTCAAATGAACTCGCGTGTAATCAAGCTTATCAAGCGCGCTGCGGCGGTGTTGCTGTTCGCGCCTGCCCTGGCGCTGGCATCCGATGCCGAACTGCACCTGGACAAGGCGCCGGTCAGCACGGACCAGGCGGCGCTTCAGCACGGTGCCAAGCTGTTCGTGAATTACTGTTTGAGCTGCCACGGCGCTTCTTACGTGCGCTACAACCGGCTGCAGGAGATTGGCTTGTCCGAGCAGTTGATTCTCGACAATCTGATTTTCTCCGGCGCCAAGGTCGGCGATCTGATGAAGACCGCGATGCAGCGTGACGATGCCAAGGCGTTCTTTGGCGTGGTTCCGCCCGATCTGTCGGTGGTCGCGCGTTCGCGCGCTTCCGAATTCGGTAGCGGCGCGGATTGGTTGTATACCTATCTGCGCAAGTTCTACCGCGATCCGGCTCGGCCGACCGGCTGGAACAACGCCATCTTCGAAAACGTCGGCATGCCGCACGTGTTCTGGGAACTGCAAGGCGAGCAGATCGCCAAGGTGACCGAGGCGGCTGGCGGAACCAAGAAGATCGAACTGGTGTTGGACAAACCGGGCAAGCTTTCCGCTCAGGAGTTCGACAAGGCGGCGGCTGATCTGGTGTCTTTCCTGGTCTGGATGGGCGAGCCCGTGGCCGAGAAGCGTAAAGCGATCGGCGTTTGGGTGCTGATCGCACTTGCCGGTTTGTTCGTTCTTTCCTATGCATTGAAGAAGAACTACTGGAAGGACGTTCATTGAGCGGACGGGCTTGCTGCCCCGAAGCTGACTGAGCTTCCTTTTCCCTTCAACGCACCACGCGCTCGGCGCGTGGTGCGCTTTCGTTTTTGTACCCGGAGTCGCAATATTATGATGAACCTGTATTCCGGCACGACCGATCCTTTCAGCCATCGATGCCGGATCGTGCTCTATGAAAAGGGCATGGATTTTGAAGTGATCGATGTCGACCTCTACAACAAGCCTGAGGATATCGCCGTCATCAACCCGTACAACCGGGTGCCGGTGCTGGTCGACCGCGATCTCATCCTGTACGAGTCGAACATCATCAACGAGTATATCGATGAGCGTTTTCCGCATCCGCAGTTGATGCCGGCCGACCCGATCATGCGTGCGCGCGCGCGTCAGTTGCTGCATACCTTCGAGCACGAGTTGTTCTCTCATATCGAGGCGCTTGAGGCAAATCAGAAGGGCGTGGATAAAAACCGCAGCTTGGTGCGCGATCAACTGATCCAGCTCGTACCGATTTTCAACAAGCAGAAATTCATGCTCGGCGACGAGTTTTCCATGCTCGACGTGGCCGTTGCGCCGTTGTTGTGGCGTCTCGAACATTACGGTATCGATTTGCCGAAATCGGCCGCACCGCTGGCGAAGTATGCCGAAAGAATTTTCAGCCGGCAGGGTTTCATCGACGCGCTGACGCCGTCCGAGAAAGTGATGCGCCGCTGAGGCGGGCCAGGGTAACGCACCGCCGAGGCGGTTTGGGGCAATGCGCTCAAGGGGCGTAGGATATACGCCGCCAAGGCGGCTCGGGCTGTGCCCGAGCGCTGTCCCGCGCATGAATGGAATGACATGACAACTGTATCGACCAAGCCCTACCTCATCCGCGCCATCTACGAGTGGTGCGTGGATCAGGGGTTCACGCCGTATATCGCCGCGCTTGTCGACGGCAATACGCGGGTGCCACCGGGTTTTGCCCGCAACGGCCAGATCGTGCTCAATGTGAGCGCGGAAGCCACGCAACACTTGGTGATGGATAACGAGGGCATTGCCTTCTCCGCGCGCTTCAACGGCATGCCCCATTCCCTTTTCATCCCCGTCGGCAATGTCGTGGCCATCTATGCCCGCGAAAATGGACATGGCATGGCCTTTGAGGTTGAAGGCGCGGAGACCTCCGCCGAAGAACTGGAAATGCCGGTCAGTGGCGCCCGGCCCATGAGCGAAGAGGGGCGTAAGGAGAAGGGCAAAGAAAAGAACAAAGAGGGGGGCAAAGAGCCGCCTCCGGGCAGTGCGCCGCCGAGTGGTACGCCACCCCGTGGCGGGCACTTGAAGATCGTCAAGTAGCACGCGGGAATCTTGACCGCGATCATGTTCGCGGTTTTTCGCTCCCTGTATAACCCTTTGCGTGCCTTGCCGCCGGAACGCAATGCCGAAAATCTACGAGGGGACGATGTCCATGATGCAATGGAATGAGCAGTTTGAGCTTGGGGTGACGAGGATGGACAACACGCACCGTGAGTTCATCGAGTTCTATAACGCGCTGGTGGGGGCGGCTCCGGAGGAATTCCTCGACCGTTTCGATGCGTTCATCGATCACACAGTCGCGCATTTCGACCAGGAAAACCGCTGGATGGAGCACGTCAATTTTCCTGCCTGCCACCGCGCGGAGCACGATCGCGTGCTGGCGGTGATGCGCGACGTGCGCAAGCGAGTGGAGCAGGGCGATGCCTTTCTCGGAAAGCGCTTGCTTGAGGAATTACCGCCATGGTTCGAGAACCACGCCAGCACGATGGATGCCGCGCTGGCTTTTCACCTGCAAAGTATCGGTTACGACGTCGAGCGCGAAGAACTGGCGCCAGCTTCATCGGACTGCTGCGGTGGTTGCATGTGTAGTTCAAGCGCGGCGACTGCGTAATAACGGACAGCAAACAGCAGGCGGCACCGCTACCTGCGCCTTTTCCCTGTCAGCGCCTGAATGGAAAGCGCGGGGGTGGGGTCTGGCCGGACAGGAGGTTGACCAGCGAGGCGGCGGAGCCGCAAGCCAGTGTCCAGCCTAGGGTGCCGTGGCCGGTGTTGTACCACAGGTTGGAATAGCGGCTTTTGCCGATGATGGGCAGGTTGCTCGGCGTTGCCGGACGTAAGCCTGCCCATGATTTTGCCTGTGCCGGGTCGATTGCGCCGGGGAAGCGGGAGGTGACCCAATCGAGAATGACGCGGGCGCGTTCTGGCTCGATCGTCAGATCGAAGTCGCCCAGTTCCGCCGTGCCGGCGACGCGCAGGCGCTTGCCCAGGCGGGAGCAGACGATACGGCGGGATTCGTCGGTGAGGCTGACCTTGGGGGCGCGCGTGGAATCGATGATCGGCGCGGTGACGGAATAGCCTTTGATCGGGTAGATCGGCAACTGTTCGCCCAGAGGGGCCACTAACTCTGGGCCGAAACTGCCCAGGCAGACCACGTAGGCATCGGCCACGAGGGTGCCCGCGCGCCCTGGCGCGTCGCTGACCTCGATGCCATTGATCATCGCGCCTTCCGTGTTGGACAGGCGCCTGACCGTGATGTTGTAATGAAAGCGCACGCCATTGCGGCGCAGGTGCTCGGACAGCCCTCGGGTGAAGTGGTACGCATCGCCCGATTCATCGTTCGGCGCGAACATTCCCCCGGCGAGGCGGTCGCGCAGGCCGGCGAGCGCGGGCTCGATGGCGATGCATTCCTCCGCCGAGCAAATCCGGGTTTCGATGCCCAGACGGTCGAGGTGAGCTACCCGCTGTGGTACCTGGCGGAATTCGCGGGCGGAAAAAAACAGATGAAGAATGCCGCGGCGCGAGTGCTCGTAGATCAGCCCTGTTTCCTTGCGTAGCGCGCGCAACTGGCTCGCACTGTACTGCGCCAGAGCCGCGATGGCTTCGGTATTGCCGCGCGCGCGCCAAGGCAGGCATTCATGCAGAAAAGAAAGCGCCCAGTTCCATTGGGCCTGGCTGGCGCGCGGGCGAAAGCGCAGCGGCGCATCGGCGCGCCCCAGCCAGCGCAAGGCCAGCAAGGGGGCGGAAGGGTTGGCCCAGGGTTCCGGATGGCTGACCGAGATCTGGCCGCCATTGGCGTAGCTTGTTTCCAGCCCGGCCGCCGGCTGGCGGTCGACAACGCTGACTTCGTAACCTGCTTTTTTCAAATACCAGGCTGTGGTGATGCCGGTGACGCCGGCGCCGAGAACCATCACGTGCATGGGGAATGTCTGCTTGTTTGGAGCGGTGGCACGCTGTATTGCCCTATATTCTGCCGCATCGGGCGCTTGATGATAACGCCATTGCCGCCCGAGCGTCACATCGGTGGATGCGCTGGATGGGCGGACGCGGGATAATCCATATTTGTTTGCATGCAGCCAGTCGAGGGAGTTCGCTCATGAGCCGAAAGGGTTTGTCCGTGTGTCGCGTCACACTCACGCAGTTTCTAATGGAGCAGCAGCAGAAAGGGCGCGTTGCCGCTGATCTGTGTTTGTTGCTCGATGTCGTGGCGCACGCGGTCAAGGAAATCAGCGTCATCGTGGCGAAGGGAGAACTGGCCGGTGCGCTGGGCGAGGCAGGTTCTGATAATGTGCAAGGCGAGGCGCAGAAGAAGCTCGACGTGATCGCCAATACGATCATGCTGCAGGCCAACGAGTGGGGCGGATACCTGGCGGCGATGGCGTCCGAGGAAGTCAGCGAGGTTCACCATATCCCCGCCGAATACCCGAAAGGCGGTTATCTGCTGCTGTTCGATCCGCTCGACGGCTCCTCCAATATTGACGTCAACATTTCCGTCGGCACCATTTTCTCCGTGCTGCGCAATCCCCCCGGCGGCGGTGGCCAGCCGACCGAGGCCAGCTTTTTGCAGCCGGGTTGCGAGCAGGTAGTCGCCGGTTACGCGCTGTACGGGCCTTCGACGCAGCTTGTGCTAACCGTGGGCCACGGTGTCCACTGTTTCACGCTGGATCGGGAAACCGGCAGCTTCATCTACACCAAGCCGAACATGACGGTGCCGGAAGAAACGCAGGAATTCGCCATCAACGCCTCCAATGTCCGCTTCTGGGAAGCGCCGGTGCAGCGCTACATCGCTGAACTACAGCAGGGCAAGAGCGGGCCGCGCGGCAAGGATTTCAATATGCGCTGGGTGGCGTCGATGGTGGCCGACGTACATCGCGTGCTCAATCGCGGCGGCGTGTTCATGTACCCCTTGGACGAGAAATGCCGCGACAAGGGCGGCAAGCTACGCCTGCTCTACGAGGCCAACCCGATGGCGATGCTGATCGAACAAGCCGGCGGCGCCGCGACCACGGGGCGACAACGCATTCTCGATGTGCGCCCGACCGGGTTGCACCAACGCGTGCCGGTCATCCTTGGGTCGAAAACCGAGGTGGAGCGCGTGGCCGCGTACCACCGCGAAGCCTGAAGGTCGACGACGGGCGGGTGAGAGAGCACTGCATGCATAAGCGTGCGTGCGGGCTCTGGCGCGGCTTGCGTGGCCTGCTGTGCGCGGCCGTGGTGTTTGGCGGCACGGTGGCGGCTGAGGCGGAGCCTGCCGAGGCGCAGCGTGTAGCGATCGAATTAGTTGCGCCCGAGGACGTTCAAGCCCTGCTGCGCCAGCATGTGCGCATCCTTGGCGGTGGCGAACAAACCGTGCCGGAAAACGATGCGTCGCGCGTCGCCCTAGCCCGCCGCACACGCCGGGAGGTGGCTGATCTGCTGGCCGCCGAAGGGTATTTTTCCCCCACGGTTCGCCTCGACCGTAGCGAGGCGGGGCGTTGGCGCATCACCGTGGAGCCGGGAACGCGGACGACCGTGACCGAGGTCGCGCTGTCGTTCGAGGGCGAACTGGGTGAGAACAAGGCAGGCGAGGGCGACACCGAGCGCGTTGCCGCGCTGCGCGCCGCGTGGCGCTTGCCCGCCGGGCATTTTTTCCGTCAGGCGGATTGGGACGAAGCCAAGCAGCACCTGCTCGACGAAGTTAGCGCGCACCGCTATGTTGCCGCGCATATTACCCAGAGCCGCGCCGAAATCGACCCAGATGCGGCAACGGCCAGATTGGCGGTCACGCTCGATAGCGGTCCGTCGTTCTTTCTTGGCGGCCTGCAAACCGAGGGTCTGGCCGATCTGCCGGCTGATTTCGTTGAACGCTACAACACGCTTGAAGTGGGGCAGCCCTACGACCGCGACACGTTGCTCGCCTTTCAGCGTATTTTGCAGAACACCCCGCAGCTTGCCTCCGCAACGGTCGATATCGAGCACGACCTGTCACACGCCACGGCCGCGCCGGTGCGCGTTCGGGTTACCGAAGCGGAACCGAAGCGGCTGGGTTTTGGCACCGGCTTTTCCAGCAATACCGGCTACCGGGTGGAAGCGACGTACCGCGACGTAAACCTGGCCGGGGCCGGCTGGGAACTGTCATCCGGTGCCCGCCTGGAGCAGCGGCGCCAATCAGCCTACGCCGACATCTTCCTGCCGCCCCTGCCGCGCGAGCGTTATCGGGATAGCGTCGGCACGTCGATCGAGCGCAGCGACCTGGAAGGGTTGTGGCAGCAGACCGAAGCCATCGGTGTGGCGCGAACGACGCGGCGCGGCAATATCGAAACCAAGCTCGCGCTGCGCTTCCAGCGCGAAGACCTGCGCCCCGATGGCGCCGAACCGAGCTCGCAGGACGCGCTGACACTGAATTGGACCTGGGTGCAGCGCGCCGTGGATAACCTACTCGATCCGCGCACCGGCTATGTGCTCGAATTCCAGCTAGGAGGGGGCTCTAGCGCCGCCTCGGTCGAACAGAACTTTTTCCGCCTGTACAGCCGCTACGTTCATTACCAGCCGATAGGCGAGCGTGACAACCTGATCCTGCGGGCCGAGGGCGGCATCACGCTGGCGGGCAGCCGCGACGGCGTACCGCAGGATTTTCTCTTTCGCACCGGTGGCTCCCAGTCGGTGCGCGGCTATGCGTATCAGAGCCTGGGCGTGCAGGATGGCGACGCCACCGTGGGCGGACGCTATCTGGGCGTGGTTAGCGCCGAATACGTGCGTTGGCTGAACCCGCAATGGGGGGCGGCGTTCTTCGCCGATGCCGGCGACGCTGCCGACTCAAGAGAAGAATTTCGCCTGCGCGCCGGTTACGGCGCCGGCGCGCGCTGGCGCAGCCCGGCCGGACCGCTGGCGGTGGATCTGGCCTGGGGCCAGGACGACCGCCGCCTGCGTCTGCATTTCGGCGTTGCCATTGCGTTTTGAGCGGTCAACTCGCGTAAGCCTTTCGGCTTGTGATGTATCTGGTCAAGCAGAAAAATCCCTCCACGACACATTTTGGAGGGAGGCTCAGGTAAGGTCATCGGATGGGGAGCACTAGTTTTTTGGGTGTGGGCTGGGAGCTCATGTTTGGCAGGCATGCCAAAATATGCTTGATACGCTGAGCGACAGACCCGGATACGACAAGGAATGGAATCGCGCGCCGGCTCAACTCGGCTTGATACCAGTCGAATTGCATTTGGCGAAACGCTTCGTTCTGTCTGGTCCCGTCCTGAATAAAGGGGAAATCGGGTGCGCATAGCACGTTGACATCGTAGGTTCGTCCGGCAAGTGCTTCCAAGCGCGAGTCTGCCAGGCCGAACAGGTGGTACGAGTAAAAAAGCGTAGTCAGCGGTGAGGTATCGCAGACCAGGTAATGATTGGCTGGTGCAGTCTCTTCACGCGCGACCTGGGTTTGTGCGATATGTAGCATATCGTCGAAGACGAGCTTTCCGCCGCATGCTTCCCAGAACTCCCGCCCGTACTCCTCTATGTGCACTGTGTCGAGCGCACGGGCGAGGGCAAGGCTCAGGGTGCTTTTGCCGCTGGACTCACCGCCGAGCACGCCGATCCGCTGGACGAAATCCGCATAGACCTCGGGTGCGACATGATGGCGGTAGTGGTGAATGTTCGAGCGCAGCAGCGTGCCCGAAACGGCGCCCGGTTCCGCGCCGCGCTCAAGCCGCACATGCGCGACCGGACGAGCGGTCAATCCGCGCTTGCGAAACTCCTGTGTCAGCACAGCGGAAAAACCGTCGCCGTAGTCTTCCGCCGTAAATACGGCATCGACAGTGGTACCTAAAACCCGCTCACAGATTGCGGCGACAAAGCGTCGATGTTCATCCGCATCGTCATCGTTGTATGGCATTGCCGGAAGGCCTAGCTGGGCCGTGTCCTGCGACCCAATGACAAGAATGCGGGCGTTCGGGAAACGTACCCGCAGCCAGCGCTCACGTCTTCCCGGATCACAATCGGGTAGTTCGGGCCGCGTGTAGCTGATAATCAGCACTTTCTCGCATTGTGCGAAAGCCGTTCCGATCAATCTTTCGTGGCCGGCATGCAACGGTGCGAATTTGCCGACGATCAATCCGGTGGCAAAGCGTTTCATTGCGGTACCAGCTTGCGGCGCCAAGTATGCAGTCCGTACCAAGCATTGAACCAGAATACAAAATAGAGACCGGCGGTCAGGTAAAGGCCTCGCCAGGCGTACAGCGGTACGGCAATCGTATTGACGAACAGCCACACATACCAATTTTCGATACGCCGCCCCATCAACATGAACTGCGCAAAGATGCTGAAGCTCAGGATCAGCGAGTCCAGCCACGGCGACCACGCATCGGTGAAACGATGAAGCAGGGCTGCATAGGCTGCTGCGGCAAACAAGGCGCAGCATGCAAGCGCGGCCATGTGTCGCGGTGATGTTCTGCGGATCGATAGCTCACTGCCATGATCGCCCCTTAGCCAGTGTATCCAGCCCGATACGCTCGTCACGATGAAGAAACCCTGCAAAGTGACGTCGGCATAGAGTTTCGCGGTAAAAAAGACCCATGCGTAAAGCATGCAGCCGACGATGCCGATCCACCAGGTGTGGACGCTGTTGCGGGCGGCGAGCAATACCGAAACAGCATAGGTACAACTGGCGGCAAGCTCAGGCAACGAAAACAGATTCATCTGCTGCTCTCATCAAACCGCAATGCCGAGGAAGTGGTCGAGAATCGCATAGTGATCCTCGAAGAACTGTTCCTCCATACCCGGTAGCGCCTCAAGTGGAACCCACTGCGCATGCGCGGCGTCGTCGGCGGCCTGTACCTCGGGCGGACGGGCATCGCGCAGGTCGAAGTAGTGCGCGTGTGTGATCGTGCGGCCGCGCAGGCTACGTGCGGGGTGATCGAACACCGCGACGCCCTTGAGCGCATGCTGTAGCGTCAACGTATGCGTGCCAAGCCCGGTTTCTTCGCGCAGTTCGCGGATCGCGCCATGCAACAGGCGCTCGTGCGGTTCAAGGAAGCCGCCGGGCAGCGCCCATAGACCCTTGCCGATTGCATTACCACGGCGGATCAACAGAACGTGACCGGAGGCGACGACGACCGCGTCGGTGGTCGAGAATATGGGCGGATAGGGCGCATTGCGCCATGCGGCCTTTGCACGTTCGACCGCCGCATGCTCGGCGCGTAGCGCGGGGACAAAGCCCTGTCGCAGCCAAGTCGAGATATAGGCGGCAACCTTCGGATGAGTGGCGCCGGCGATCAGAGAATCGCGCGCTTCCACGTCATTGCATTCGAACATCATGCGGCGCACGTCGGTGGCGTCCGTGCTGTGTTCGCGCGTGGCGGGCAACCATTCCCATCTCGGGAACAGGTTCAGGTAGTAGCTCGACGCGTCCTTCTCGAAACCGACAAGCACAACGCGCGCATCGTCCGAGTCGGTCTGTTCCTTCACGCCGGCGACGACGGTGGCCTGCCAGCGCACATCGTCGTAGTAGTCGCGCATTGGCAGAAAGCTCACGCGCCCGCGCTCGGTTTCGGTTAGCGTGAGGTGGATCATCGCCGCGCGCTCTTCCCAGTTGAACGGGTTCTTCGCGTCACGCGCGCGCCGCGCCGAGCCGAGCACGACGACGACCTTGGCGGCCGCTTCAAGCGCGTGGCGAAAGAGCGTGCCGTGGCCCTTATGGACCGGCGCGAAGCGTCCGATGACGATGGCGACGTCGAATTGCGGTGTGGTCATGGGGTTCTCCGTTCGATCAGAAGATGTGGCGCGCCGCGATCGGCATCTGGCGGCCCGAGCCGAAGGCGCGCGAGCGCAGGCGCAGGATCGGCGGCTGTTGGCGGCGCTTGTATTCGGCGCGGGCGATCAGTGCCCGTATGCGCGCGATCAAGGCGCGGCCCGACTCATCGGCCTGCAGCGCCTCGACGCCTGCCTTCGCGGCGGCGAATTCGGCCGCGCCAAGGCGTTCGCCTTCGATCAGGTACTTGAGCAGATCGTCGAGCACCGGATAGGGCGGCAGACTGTCGGTGTCGCGCTGATCGGGCGCAAGTTCAGCCGACGGCTCCTTGTCGATGATCGCAACCGGCACAATCTCGCGCCCGGCTATTGCGTTGATGTGGCGGCACAAATCGAAGACCTCGGTTTTGTAGAGATCGCCGATGATGCCAAGCCCGCCGTTGGTGTCGCCGTAGAGCGTGCAGTAGCCGACCGAGATCTCCGACTTGTTGCCGGTCGTCAGCAAAAGGTGCCCGTGCGTGTTGCTGTATTCCATCAGGATCGTGCCACGTACGCGCGCTTGCAAATTCTCCAGCGTTAGGCCGCGCGGCGGTACGCCGGTGGCTTGTTCGAAACCGTGCTCGTAGGCGGTGACGATCTCGCGGATCGGATGCGTGAGCAGTTCGATACCGAGGTTGCGGCAGAGCGCTTCGGAGTCCGACACGCTGCCGTCGCTCGAAAACTTTGACGGCATCGTGATCGCGGTGACGTTCTCGCTGCCCAATGCCTCGACCGCGAGCGCGAGTGTCAGCGCACTGTCGATGCCGCCCGAACTGCCGACGACCGCTTTATGGAAGCCGCAGCGGCGCGCGTAGTCGCGCAGGCCGAGCACGATCTGCCTGCGATAGAACGCCATTGTTGGCATTGGCGCCGTTGCCACGGACGGCAGGGCCGAATTGTCGTAGTCAAAAAAGGCGCCACCATCAAAAACGAGCGTGCGCACGGATTCCTCGAACGACGGCGCCTCGTAGACGACGCCGGCCTCGGGGGTGACCGCGAAGGAGGCGCCGTCGAAGACGAGTTGATCCTGGCCGCCGACCTGCTGCGCATAGAGGATCGGCAACCGGTTGCGCGCGCTCGCGGCGGCGAACAGCGCATGTCGCTGTTCGCGTTTGCCGAGATTCGACGGGCTCGCGTTGAGCGAGACAACGAAGTCGGGCGCCGCGTCGGCGAGCCGCGCGAACGGGTTGACCGCATAATCGCGGCCCATATCGTTCCAGCCGTCCTCGCAGATCATGAAGCCGATTCGCGTGCCGCCGATCTTGAGAATGCGCGCGACGTCGGGGCCGGGCTCGAAATGGCGGCGCTCATCGAACACGCCGTAGGTCGGCAACAACTGTTTTGCGTAGCGCAGCACTTCCTGCCCGCGATGCAGAACGAGCAGTGCGTTCTGCAAACGCTTGCCCGTTCCGTCGTTGCGTACGGGCGCGCCGATTACCCAGAAGAGATCGGGCGTGGCCGCGCTCGCTGCCAGCGCGGCGGCGAGCCCTTCCTCGACGGCGGCAAGAAAAGCCGGCTCGTCGAGGAGATCGCCCGGGTAGTAGCCCGTCAGCGAAAGCTCGGGAAACACAACAAGGTTGGCGCCTTCGCGTACCGCCTGCCGCGCGGCGGCACGCATAAGTTCGAGGTTGCCCTCGATGTCACCGACGGTCGGGTTGATCTGGGCCAGCGTGAATCTGAGCATCGTCGTTCTCCTCGCTTTTACTTCTGCGCGTGGCCAAAGACCTGCCGCAGATAGGCAAGAAATACCTCGTCGTCGCACAGCGTCTTGCCGGGCGAATCCGAAAGTTTCGCCACCGGCTGCCCGTTGCAGGAAACGATCTTCATCACAATGTTGAGCGCGTCGTAGGGCGTATCGTTGGTGAGATTCGTGCCGATGCCAAAGCTCGTCGGAATACGCCCGGCAAAGTGCTTGTGCAGCGCGATTGCGCGCGGCAGATCGAGTCCGTCGGAAAACACGAGCCGCTTGCCAGCCGGATCGATACGCAGCCGCCTGTAATGCGCGATGGCCTTCTCTCCCCATTCGACCGGATCGCCCGAGTCGTGGCGCAGACCGTCGAAAAGTTTGGCGAAATAGAGATCGAAGTCGGTCAGGAAGGCGTCCATGCCGACAACGTCGGTCAACGCGATCCCGAGATCGCCGCGGAACTCCTGCACCCAGCCTTCGAGCGCAGCCTTTTGGGAGTCGCGCAGGCGGAAGCCGAAGGCCTGGTACGCTTGCAGATACTCGTGCGCCATCGTGCCGATTGGCGTGATGCCGAATTCCTTGGCGAGCAGCACGTTCGAGGTGCCACGGAAGTAGCCGGGCAGCGCGTTGCGCAGCGTGCCGACAGCCTCGCGCTGCCAGGCGCCCGAGAAGCGGCGGCGCAGGCCGAAGTCGAAGAAGACGAAGGGCGTGGCCGGATCGGGGTCGCCGCGCACGTAATCGCGCACGACCTCGATCTTCTGCGCAAGCCGTTCGCGCGCTGCGGCAAGCGCGTCTGGATGGGTGTCGAGGCGGCGGAAGTAGAGCTCGTTGACGATGTAGAGCACGAAAATCTCGAAGCCCATCACATGCACGAGCGGCCCGCGCGCTCTGACGACCAGCCGTTCGCCCTCGGCCGCGACTTCGAGGAAGCGGCCCTGGAAGCGGAACACCGAGAGAAAATCGACGAAGTCGCTCTTGATGAAGCGCAGTCCTCGCAGATAGTAGAGCTCATCCTGGCGGAAGGTGAGGCTGCACAGGTGATCGATCTCGGCTTCGACCTCCTCCTTCAATTCGGCAAGCGGGAACACCGGCTTGTTGCGGCAGACGAAGGCGTACTCGGCTTGCGCGTCCGGGTGGCTGTGCAGCAGCGCCTGCCACATCGTGAACTTGTAGAGATCGTTTTCGAGCAGGCTGGTGACGATCGGGGAACGGGCGGACATGATGCTTCCCTATCGGAAAGAGAGTTCAACGGAATTTGCTGTGCGCACACCGCGTGCGCGCATATCGGCAATAAAAGCCTCGTACTGCTGCTCAAAGCCGGCGACCGGGCTCATGCAGTCGGTGAGCAGCGTGAGCTTGCCGGCGTTCGCCGCGCCTAGCTGTTCGACGATGTGTTCGGTCGTGGCCTTGACGCAGTGGCTGCCGGCCTCGCCCGCGATCAGCACGCGGCCGGCTTCGCGCAGCCGCGCGATGAAGGTGGCATTGACGCCGGTGGCCGGATCGGCCGGGTCGGGCACCTCGGCGTGAATCGCGCTGTAGTGCTCGGTCCAGGGATTCGTGCCCTTGACGACCTTGGTCACGGTGGCAAGCGTCGCCTCCTCCCAGCGGTTGCATGCGGCGAGCAGCGCCGGATGCACGTTGTGGCCCCAGGTGCCTATCTCGCAGTGCACCGGCCACACCATGTGCGCGTAGCGGCCAGCGGCTTCGAGTGCCTCGAGGTAGGCCAGCACACGGGGAAACGCCCCCGTGATGCGCGGCAGGTAGCGGCCCCCGCGTACGTCAGCGGCGGAGATCTGCGTGTAGGGTGCGACCGCTGAGCCGTCGGCCTGCTTCCAGAAGGTCGGGTGTCCGATGTCGATATGCTGGTGCGAGTCGAGCGTGATCGAGATTTCGGCAAGCGAATCGCCCAGGTGGTCGATCAGCGCGGCGGTGCGCAGCATATCGGCATGCGCGCCGGCTACTGGCAGCGCCGGCGTGAGCCGCTTGCCCGCGATTTCGGGGCGAAAGTCCTCGGGAAGATCGCAGAAGTCGTTCTGCGGATCGATGACGACGAGATGAGTCCTTGGTTCAGGCATCACAGCCTCCTTGTTCGTGTCGCGTGTCCGTGGAGTGAATCCTATAGCAATTAAGTTGTACTGTACAACTATTTGTCGCGAATATCTTACAAATGCGACAAACGGGTCGCTGGGTTGTGTATTCGCCCCGGACCGATGCGCTAACGCCCGAAGGTGCGCGGAAAGACGATGGCCGCGGATCGATCCTTCAAACGATAGCCGATGGCGGGGCGCTTCGAATCGCCGTCGATATGGCCAGCCTCGGCGAGGAAGTCCGCCGCAAGCATGCGGGTTCGAAAGCCGCTCTTGTCGAGTGGGCGGCCAAGCACGATTTCGTAGATCCGTTGCAGTTGCGGCAGCGAGAATGGCTCTTCGATCAGGAATGCAGGCAATGAGGTGTATTCGACCTTGCTGCGCAAGCGTTCGACCGCGGCGGCAAGTAGTTCGGCGTGGTCGAAGGCGAGCGGCGGAAGCGCGCCCTCGAGCGTGAACCAACCAACATCAGCCGCGTTTGCGCCTTTTTCGAGCCGCAGCGCTTCGCCCGGAATCAATGCGAAGTAGACGTGCGTCGCCGACCAGCCACGCGGGTCGCGGTCGCGCCCTCCCCAGCTTCCGAGCTGTTCGAGATAGGGGCTGATCACGCCGGTTTTCTCGGCGAGCTTGCGCCGCGCGCAGTCTTCGAGCGTTCTGTCGCGCTCGACGTCCACGAAACCGCCGGGCAACGCCCAAAGGCCGGGAAAAGGCTCATCGCTTTCCTGCGGGCGCTTGACGAGCAGCACTCGCAGCACGTCGTCTATGACCGAGAAGATCGCTACGTCGACGGTGGTGAAGGGGCGTGGGAAAGGCGGAAGCGTGGGATCGTTTCCCTTGTTTTGAGTATTCCTCGTTGTCATGTGATCCGCCTTTGTTGACGTCCTTGATTGTAAGTTGTGCAGTACAACCAAAACAAGTTGTACTGTACAGCCTAAATAGCTCTGCACGGTTGTTCCCGCAAAGCCTTGAATCGGCGGTATTTGAGTAATTTGCAGGGGGGCTACTTGAAATCGGGGTAGGGCGTCCCTATTATTAGCACTCGTTGGCAATGAGTGCTAACAGCCCCGGACGCCGTTCCGGGGAGCCAAGCGAATACGTGTGGCGGGGTTGCCCCGCGCAAATTGAATCCAGAAAGAAGGAGTGTTCGATGAAGATTCGTCCCTTGCATGATCGTGTGATCGTCAAGCGCCTGGAAGCCGAGCGTAAGACCGCCAGTGGTATCGTGATTCCCGATAGCGCCGGTGAAAAGCCCGATCAGGGCGAAGTGCTGGCCGTGGGCAACGGCAAGATTCTGGATGATGGCAAGGTGCGCGCGATGGCCGTCAAGGTGGGCGACCGGGTGTTGTTCGGCAAGTACGCCGGCCAGGCCGTGAAGGTCGAGGGCGACGAGGTGCTCGTCATGCGCGAGGAAGACATCATGGGTGTGGTCGAGTCCTGAGACTCCCGCGTTTTATTCCCATCCTTACCCGAAAAATTCAAGGAGCTTTGAAGAATGGCTGCTAAAGAAGTCAAGTTTGGCGATTCCGCGCGCGAGCGCATGGTTTCCGGTATCAACATCCTGGCCAACGCGGTCAAGGTGACGCTCGGCCCGAAGGGCCGTAATGTGGTGCTGGAGCGTTCTTTCGGCGCCCCGACGGTGACGAAGGACGGCGTTTCCGTGGCCAAGGAAATCGAACTGAAGGATAAGTTCGAGAACATGGGCGCGCAGATGTTGAAGGAAGTCGCGTCCAAGACGTCCGACATCGCTGGTGACGGCACCACGACGGCGACCGTGCTGGCGCAGTCCATCGTCCGCGAAGGGATGAAGTACGTGGCCGCCGGCATGAATCCGATGGATCTGAAGCGCGGTATCGACAAGGCCGTGGCCGCGACAGTGGAAGAGCTGAAGACGCTTTCCAAGCCGTGCTCCACGAACAAGGAGATTGCTCAGGTCGGTTCCATTTCCGCCAACTCCGATAGCGATATCGGCGACATCATCGCGAAGGCGATGGACAAGGTGGGCAAGGAAGGGGTGATTACCGTCGAGGACGGCAAGGGCCTGAACAATGAGCTGGACGTGGTCGAGGGGATGCAGTTCGACCGCGGCTATCTGTCGCCTTACTTCATCAACAACCCGGACAAGCAGGTTGCGATTCTCGACGCTCCGTTCGTGTTGCTGTTCGACAAGAAGATTTCCAATATCCGCGATCTGCTGCCGGTGCTGGAGCAGGTGGCGAAGGCCGGCCGGCCGCTGCTGATCATCGCCGAGGATGTGGAAGGCGAGGCGCTGGCGACGCTGGTGGTGAATAACATCCGCGGCATTCTGAAGACCTGCGCGGTGAAGGCGCCGGGCTTCGGCGACCGCCGCAAGGCCATGCTCGAGGACATCGCGATCCTGACCGGCGGTCAGGTGATCGCCGAGGAAGTCGGCCTGACGCTGGAAAAGGCGGCGTTGACCGATCTGGGCCAAGCCAAGCGTATCGAGATCGGCAAGGAAAATACGATCATCATCGACGGCGCGGGCGAAACCAGCCGTATCGAGGCGCGCGTCAAGCAGATTCGCGTGCAGATCGAGGAAGCCACGTCCGATTACGACCGCGAGAAGTTGCAGGAGCGCGTTGCCAAGCTCGCCGGCGGTGTTGCGGTGATCAAGGTCGGCGCTGCTACCGAGGTCGAGATGAAGGAGAAGAAGGCGCGCGTGGAAGATGCGCTGCACGCGACCCGCGCCGCGGTGGAAGAGGGCATTGTGGCCGGCGGCGGTGTGGCGCTGCTGCGCGCCCGCGTTGCTCTTACCAAGCTCAAGGGTGACAACCTCGATCAAGATGCCGGCATCAAGATCGTGCTGCGCGCGATGGAGCAGCCGCTGCGCGAGATCGTTGCCAACGCGGGCGATGAGCCGTCCGTGGTGGTGAACAAGGTCAATGAGGGCAAGGGCAATTTCGGCTACAACGCGGCTACCGGCGAGTACGGCGATCTGGTTGAAATGGGCGTGCTCGATCCGACCAAGGTGACGCGCACCGCGCTGCAGAACGCGGCCTCCATCGCCGGTCTGATGCTGACCACCGACTGCATGGTCGGCGAGCTGGCCGAAGACAAACCGTCCATGCCGGGCGGTATGGGTGGCATGGGTGGTATGGGCGGCATGGACATGGGGATGTAATTTCCTCTGTCCGGCGGCTTTATCGCTGGTAACAACGGCCCCGCCCCAGGCGGGGCCGTTTGCGTTTACGGGGGCGCTTTGCGTGTAGCGCGGCATGAAAACGCGATGCAGGAACGCAATGCGAAAACGTGCGACCGGCTACGCGGCAAGCATGGGATAATTGGAGCGTTCGCCGAGGGAGTCGGGCGGACTTTTCTTGCGGCGCTTTCAATAAGGCTACCGGCCCGGCGGAGATCGGGCGGAAAAAAGGGGGGGCGACGGTGGAGCCGGTTCTGGGCTATTCGTCTTGCACAATTTACGGCCAGGATTCTATGCGCATACTCCTTGCGGAAGACGATCCGGTAATCGCCGATGGCGTCGGTAGAACGCTCAAACGCGGCGGTTATGCGGTCGATCACGTTGCCACCGGGGTCGATGCTGATGGTGCGTTGGCTTCACAGCCTTACGATTTGTTGATTCTCGATCTGGGTTTGCCGAGGCTGCCCGGTATCGAGGTGCTGAAGCGGTTGCGCGCGCGCAAATCGGCGCTACCAGTGCTGATTCTGACCGCGCAGGATGGGATCGAGGAGCGGGTGCGCGGACTGGATGCCGGGGCCGACGACTATCTGACCAAGCCTTTTGCGCTGCCCGAGTTGGAGGCGCGCGTGCGGGCCTTGACCCGGCGTGGCACGGGCCAGCCGCGCTGCCTGGAAATCGGCAGGTTGAGTTACGATCAGGCTGACCGCGTAGTCAAGATCAACGGCCAGGTCATCGACTTTTCTGCGCGTGAGATCGGTTTGTTGGAGGTTTTTATCCTGCGCGTGGGCCGTCTGGTGAGCAAGGATCAGCTTGTCGATCACCTGTGCGGCTGGGGCGAGGAAGTGTCGAGCAACGCCATTGAGGTGTACGTCCACCGCTTGCGCAAGAAGCTCGAGGATAGCGGTGTGCGCATCGTGACCGTGCGCGGTCTTGGCTACTGTCTGGAAAATCCGGATGCGGCTCAGGCGACGAAAGCCTGACAAGGCGGGGGGCGACCCGCGTCCGCGTAACCAGCCCAATTCCCTTTTCGGCGAGATTCTCGATTGGATGCTCGCGCCATTGTTGTTTCTGTGGCCGATTTCCATCATCGTTACCCACAACGTCGCGGACAATATCGCCACTCAGCCTTATGACGGCATGTTGGCCGATAGCGCGCGCATGCTGGCGCGTTTGGTCGTAGTGGATCAGGACGGGAAGGTGGGCGTGAATTTTCCCGCGCCGCCGCGGGCGCTGTTCCGCGCCGATCAGGACGATGTGGTTTATTACCAGGTGGCGGATAAGGACGGCCGTATTCTGACCGGCGATACCGATATTCCGTGGATCAAGCCGCCCGCCGCGTTGGGCGAGGATGTGTTTTTCCGCGACGAGACGATTCACGGCGAGGAGGTGCGCATCGCCTACCTTTATCTTCGCGTCGGGCCGGCGCTGGATGGGGTGCCGACCTTGGTGCAGGTAGCGGAAACGCGCAACAAGCGCTCCGATCTGGCCTCACGCGTGGTTACGGGGGTGTTGCTGCCGCAGTTCGCCATTATTCCGCTCGCGGTCGTGCTGGTGTGGGTGGGGCTGACGCGCGGCATCGCGCCGCTGAACCGGCTGCAAAGCTTGATCCGCCGCCGTCGCCCGACCGATCTGTCGCCGGTGGAGCCGGCCAGCGTGCCGGAGGAAGTGAGGCCGCTCATCGTTGCATTCAACGACATGATGGTGCGCTTGGAAGAAAACCTGCAGGCGCAGCAGCGTTTCATTGCCGATGCCGCGCACCAGATGCGCACGCCACTGACCGGCCTGAAGATGCAGACCGAGCTCGCATTGCTGGAAAACGATCCGGTGCAGTTGCGCGAATCCTTGACGCGTATTGCCGAAAGCACCGACCGCGCCAGCCATCTGATCAACCAGTTGCTTTCGCTGGCGCGCGCCGAGGCCAGTTTCGAGAAGCTTTATACGGTCGAGTCCGTCGATCTCGATGCCGTTGTGCGCGAGGTGGCGCAGGAACTGTTCCCCCGCGCGCGGGCCAAGGGCATCGATCTGGGCGTGGAGGTCGGCGCTCAGGCTTTGAATGTCGATGGCAATGCGGTGTTGCTGCGCGAGATGATCAAGAATCTGATCGACAACGCAATCAAGTACACCCCGCGCGGCGGTAGCGTAACCGCGCGCGTGCGCTACGCGGGCGCGCCGATCCTGGAGGTGGAGGATAGTGGCGCGGGCATTCCCGAGGCCGACCGCGAGCACGTGTTTCAGCGTTTCTACCGCGTCCTGGGCAGCGGTGTCGATGGTTCCGGCCTGGGCCTGCCCATTGTGCGTGAGATTGCCGAGCTGCACCGCGCGTCGGTCGCGCTCAGTCCGAACCCCGCCGGGCAGGGCACGCTCGCCCAGGTGGTTTTCCCGCGTGGCCAGCGGCCCGTTCCACCGCCGCCGGTACATGGGGATTTCTTTTCACCGACCTGATTGCTTGTCGGCACCGAGTTCCGATCCGGCGCGCGGGCCGTTCAGCCGTCCCGCCGCGCCTGTTCCGCCGCGTTGAGAAATTCCTGGATGATCGGGCCGCTGTCGAGCGCCTGCCCGCCTTGTGTATGGAATTCCGGGTGCCATTGCACGCCGGCCACGTAGCTGCTGCCGCGCCAGCGGATCGCTTCGACGATGCCGTCCGGCGCTTCGGCTTCGATGTCGAGGTCGTTGCCGAGCCGGCGGACGGCCTGGTGGTGGATGCTGCTGACCATCGGCGCGGCGGCTTCCGGGTAGAGCCTGGCGAGCCGCGATCCAGGCCGCAGCGCGATGTGGTGGTGCAGCCCGTCGTAGAGCGCTGCGTCACGGTGGGCAATCGCGCCTAAGTGCAGGCTGGGGATATCCTGGATCAGCGTGCCGCCGAGCGCGACGTTGATGAGTTGCGCGCCACGGCAGATGCCCAGTACCGGCTTGCCACGGATGATGAATTCCCACATCAACTCGATTTCGTAAAGATCGCGCACGCGGTCGCCGGCCCAGTCGGGGTGCAGCGGTATTTCGCCGTAGCTTTCCGGGCTGACGTCGGAGCCACCTTGCAGCACGAGCCCGTCGAGCGCTTCCACGTAGTCATGCACCGACAGGCTGCGGCGTTCGATGTCGGAGGCTTTGTACAGCGTCGGCACCATGAAGGCGAGCGCGCCGTGCGCCATGATCCAGTGCGCGACGGATTGTTCGAGGTATTGCAGGATTTTGTTGGGAAAGCCGAGTTCAGCCGGCGGCACGTGCATCAAGCGCGCCGAAACGCCGATTCGGAGTAATGCCTTTCTGCTCACGTTGCACCGCTCTCAGCTTCTCCAGCGCAGGCACTGCTGCCGCACCACTTCCGGCAGCAAGCGCTCCGCGTCGAAACACTGGCGCAGCCAGGCGGTATCGTCCTGCCCTTGCCGAACAGAATCGCCCAATTCCCGTAGCGCCTCGTCGGCGCGCAGTTCGATTGCGTGCTGTTCGAGTTTTGTCATCGTGGCGAGAATGTCGTCGCCGATGCGCGCGTGTTCGTGGGTGCGCGGATCGACCATGTTGCCTTCGAGGCCGAAGCGGCAGGCCTGGAAGCGGTTGAAGTTGTAGACGAGGTAATCGTCCTCGGCCGGCCGCCACGGGCGCTCGATCATGATCCAGCGCGCGAGCGTCTGGATGTAGGCGGCGATCTGCGCTGCGCGCCGCACGGAAAGGGGCGTATCCATGACGCGGACTTCGACCGTGCCGTATTCGGGCTTGGGCCGGATGTCCCAGTAAAAATCCTTCATGCTCTCGACCACGCCGGTCGCGGTCATCTTGGCAAAGAATGCGCCGAATTCCTCCCAGTTTTGCACTAGCGGCGCGCGGCCGCTGAGCGGAAAGGCGAATACCGAGTTCAGCCGCGCGGAATGAAAGCCCGTGTCCAGCCCCTGCACGAACGGCGAGGCGCCGGCCAGCGCGATGAAATGCGGGATGTAGCGCGACAGGCAATGCAGCAGGTACAGCGCTTCGTCTGGCGCCGGGCAGCCGATATGGACGTGCTGGCCGAAGATGGTGAATTGCTTGGCGAGGTAGCCGTAAAGATCGGACAGGTGGTGGAAGCGCGGCGCGTCGAAAATTCGCCGTTCGCCCCACTGCTGGAACGGGTGCGTGCCGCCGCCGCAGATGCCGATGTTCAGGTGGTCGCCGGCGGCAACGAGCGCGTCGCGGATCGTTTCCAGTTGCGTGAGCGCATCGGCGTAGTGCTCACAGATGCCGGTGGCCATCTCGATCATGCTGGCGGTGATTTCGGGCTTCACGTCGCCGGGCAGCGGCCGCTTGCCGAGCGTGCGAAGCAGATCGGAGGCGGAGGCGACCAGATCGTAATCGTTGCGGTTGACGATCTGCAGTTCCAGTTCGATGCCGAAGGTCAGCGCGCGTGAGGAGGCGAAGCTGGGCAGGTTCATGGCGGACGCCGAACCCTGGGCGGGCGAGGCCGCGTTGGGTGAGTCCGAGTTGGGTGAGCCAGTGTTGGGCGTGCCGGCCTCGGGCAGGCTTGTGTCGGAGGGGGGGGCGGGCACGCTCATTGGGTATCCTCACGGGTTTCGTTGCAAGCGCGCAGCGCGAGCAGCACCAGGATCGGGCAGATCAGCTCCGAGATGACGACCGCGCTGATGGCGATGGCCAGCACGGATTTGGCAAGCGCGGGGTCGCCCAGTTCAAGGTAGTGCGCCAGCACCACGGCGGTTGCCGAAAACGGCGTGAGCGTGAGCGCCAGCGCCAGCGATTGGCGCAGGCCGATACCGGAGCGCGGCGCGGTTGCCAGCACGGCGGCGAACTTGGCGCCGCCACGGGCGACGATCAGCGCGAGCGCGGCCAACCCGCCGACAAAAAATGCCTCCCATTCGATCGATGCGCCGCTGAGAATGAACAGCAGTATGACGAGCAGGCCGCCCGCGCTGCCGAAGTGGCGCGGCAGCATCAGCGGTCGCGGGTCGGCGTTGCGCAGCACGATGCCGGCCAGCAGCGGCGCCAGCAGCGGCGGCAGGCCGGCGACGTGCAGCAGGGCAAAGAACACGAGCAGCAGCGTAATCATCAGCGCCGCGCCGTGCTCGTCGGGCGGCAGGTACAAGCGCCGTAGTTTGTTGAACGCCCAGGCCATCAGCGCGCCGATGGCGAGTGAGCCGAACAGCAGATAAGCCGCGTGGCCGGCCGCTCCGATCCAGCTGCTGCCCTGCGTTTGCGGCAGCACGCCGGTAATCAGTTTGACCATGACGACCGACAAAATCGTATTGGCCGCCGTGAGCGCCAGCATGCGCTCCGTGACCTGGCCTTGCGCGCGGGTTTCGGCGGCGATGCGCATGATGATGGCGGGCGAGGTGCCGATAGCGAAGGCGCCGAGCAGCAGCGCGTATGCCCAGGGTTGGTCGAATGCCCGCATGACCAGCGTGCAGACGGTAAAAGTCACCGTGCTTTCGAGCAGCGCGCACGCGAGCAGCATCTTGTTCGCGCGCAGCCAGCCAAGCTGTACGCGGGTGCCGAGCTCGAACAGCAGCAGGGCTAGGGCCAGTTCGACCAGCGTGCTCAGCGTGGGGGTGAATTCCGGCGTAATCCAGCCCAATACGCCGGAGCCGACCAGGATGCCGCCCACGGTGTAGCCGGTGATGCGCGGTAGCCGCAGCACGCGCCAGAACAGCTCGCCGGCGAGCACCGCGAGCAGGGCGCCCAGGGCGAGCGAGAGGATTGCTGCGTCCGCCGCATTGGGCAGCAGCGCGAAAACGTTCAACTTGTCCATTGCGGGGGCGGCATGGGTGCCGGACGTTTTTGGGTCGTCCAGTCTAGAGCGTGTTGCCCGTCTCGCCAAACAGGGGGGCCGGCGGCGAGGCGGAGTGCTGGGGGACGAGAGCTGGGTTATTGAATCAATCTGAGCCGAATTTCGGCGAACGTGGCCCATAAAGGATGCCTGCGGGGCGTCCCGCCGACAGCAAGCGCTGGCTCGTTATTCCTGCGACGGGGTAGGCTGCGTCTTCCTGTGCGCTGCGCACAATCTGCTTGATGGCTGCGGTGAGCAACTGGGTGAGCAGGCTGCCGTTGTTGCCGCTGCCCTCCTCGCTGGACGCGCCGGCGCTGCCCGTCCACAGCGTTGCGCCGCTTCTCAGGTCGACCAGGGTAGCCTGGGCGGTGACGAGCGCGGCGCTGCTGAGCACCATGTAGCGCGTGCCGTATTCCTTGACGGCGATGTACAGGGCGGCGTCCGCGCCGAAGATTTCCCGCAGCTTGGCGGCCGGTACTTGGTGAATATCCCCGGCATTGGTCAGCCCGTTCTGCCTGAACGTTTCATCCACCAGCGCCACCGGCAGAACGTAGTACCCGGCTTCGGCAAGCGGGTAGGTGACCTGCGACAGAACGCCGTAGGTGGCTTTGACGTCGAGCGATTCGTTCAACGGGGGCAGAACGAGGATGGAGCGCGGCCGGCTTTCCTTGAAGGCGGAATAGTCGATTCTTTTCGGCGTGGCGCATCCCGGGAGAAGCGCCACGGCGGCGAGCGCCATCACGATGGCGAGAAAACGTTTCGTCATGGCGCTTCCGCTTTTCTGGCGGATTTGAGAAGAAAGTCCATGTAATGCGCCGCTTCGGGGAACAGCGCCTTTTCGGTCTGGAACTGCTGGACCATCTGGTCGTCCTTGCCGGTGTTCAGGTAGAGCAGGCCTAGTTGCGCGTGGTAGCCGGGCGGAACGGCACTGCCGGCGGCCTTGATCTTTTCCAGGTCGCGCTCCAGGGCCTCGATCTGCGCCTCGCTGGATTCCCCTTTGAAGTAGCTATACACCTGCGGCTGGTAACTACCCCATTGGTACAACGATTTCGATGTTGCGCAGCCGGCCAATGAACATCCCAGCGCCAGCGCGGCCAGCAAGGGCCGCGCCACAGTCCGTTTTTTCATGGTCTTATTTGTTGTTTATTGGACTTCCGGCTTCCACGCGCCGTTGTCGACCGCTTCCACCAGTTTGTTGACCGCTTCGCGCACGGCAAGATCGAGCACCTTGCCGTTCAGCGTCGAATCGTAGCTGGCCGTTCCGCCGAAGCCGATAATCTCGCGGTTCGACAAGGCGTATTCACCCGCGCCCGCGCTGGAGAAAACGACTTCCGAAGTGGCGATATTGACGATGTTCAGGTTGACCTTGGCATAGGCGACCTGAGTTTTGCCGCGCCCCAGGATGCCGAACAGTTGGTGGTCGCCGACTTCCTTGCGGCCGAATTCGGTAACGTCGCCGGTAACGACGTAATCCGCCCCCTTGAGGCGTTGCGCCTGCCCCTTGATCGACGCTTCCTGCTTGATCTCGCTCATGTTGTCGCGATCCAGCACGTTGAAACGGTTGCTTTGCTGCAGATGGGTGATGAGGATCGTTTTAGCCTGTCCGCCGAGGCGGTCCACGCCGTCGGAAAAGATGCCGCGCAGGTAGCTCGAACGGTTATCGAACTTGCCGACGGCGATGGGCGTGCGTGCGCCGCTATAGGGCTTGTTGACGCTGGGCACCTGCTGTACGGGCAGTGCCGTCGAGGTTTCGGTGGCGCAGCCGGCGAGCAGGCCAGTGGCTGCGATTGCCGCAATGGCGTTCAGAACGCGTTTCCCACATTTTTTCATTTTATTTCCTTGGCGGTCTTGTCCGGCGCTTCGCTTGGGCGCCTCAAACCGGGCGCTGCATGGGCAGACCGGGATTGTACTGCGGGTCCGCCGTGACACGCCGTTCAGATGATTGATCCCCGGCGTTGAGAGGGCGTGATGTGTTTGGCTGATTTTTGTGTGAATGGGATCACTGTTTGGAGATGGAACATTTCTCGAATTTCATCTTGTCGTTGATCCAGCCGCAAAGGTTGGGTGTTTTCGATTCAAAGTTGGCGTGTTCTTCCCAGTTGAAATTTGAGATTTCCCATGTGGCTGTGGGTTTGAATTTCAGTTTCTTCTCGGCATAGGCCGTTTTTCCGTCGAAGAAAAACCCATCGCCCCTTGCTTTTCCTTGCCGCCTGGAGTGAATGACTTCACGAGTAAGATAATTGGCGCTTGTCCCGGTTTCGATATATTCATCAGCTATGTTTTCGCCGATACGCTGGCGCTGCCAACTGCTACCCGTGGTTCCGATCAGTGGAAAGCTTTTTCCCGACATCTGGAAGATATAGTTGGTTGTATTTCCAGAGCAGCATCCGCCAGAGCCAGACACCGAAAGCGTGATTGTTTTTTTCGATATAAAAACGGCTGGCATGGTTCTGTCTCCGGGACCCCACGGCCAATCCAGGGATGTAGCAATCAATTGCGGTTGCTTATCTTCCGATCTCTTGAAAACCGCAAGCCTCATGCTGCCTTCAATGACAAGGAGCGCGGCGATATATTCTTCGCCGCTTTCCGATAACGCGCCGCTGGCTGCCTCTTCAACCTTGTAGCTTGGATAGCGGTTTTCGATTTCTTTTTTCAATTGCCGCTCGGCGTTTTCAATTTCGTCTTGTGTCCGTTGCGCGATGTTTTGTTCCGAGTGAGCTTGGAGGGCGAAGAGGCAAAGGGTGGCGATAATAAATTTGCGAAGCACGGCACATCCTCTGTGAAAAAGCGTTGCCAGTTTATCCGGGCAAGTCGGCGGGTGGGCGCACGATGAGTTTGCCCAATAGCACCTTGGTCCCTAACCCTGCGTATATGGATGCTCCCGTAAATCAGGGCGGATCGTGATTTTGGCTTTTCGAGGCGCGGGATCGATTCGTATTTCAGGTAGGCCGGATCAGCAGCGCCGGCTTCTTTCCACCATGGCAATAATGATGTCGCGCAGCTCGTCCTGTGCCTGGGCCGGAGTAATTTCACCGGCTGCGGCAGCATGGGAAAGTGCCTCCGCGGCACCCAGCGTAGCGCGCAGTCCGGCTGCGCCGATCGCTCCGCCCCGCGCGAATGGGCTCAGTACTGCCCGGCATTTTTCAATGAAAACCACGTCGTATTCGTTTTTGATTTTTTCCAGTTCCGGCGAGCCGGCCAGCGCGGCGATCACACCTGGAATACCACATCCCTGCGATAACGCGCAGCAACTGACATAAGCCGAGGCAATAACATCGGCCTTGCTCTCCAGCGTCGGCTTACTGGCCTGTAATGACGCGTCCATCAGTTTGACTTGTTGCGCATCGAACTCCCGGTAAAGCACGGCAAGCAGGCCAGCGCGCGTGCCGAAATGGTCGTAAACAACAGGCTTGGTCACCCCCGCCTGTTCTGCCAGCCGGCCCAGTGTCAATGCTTCCGTTCCTTCCTCGCGAATCAACTGCCAGGCCACATCCAACAACTGACGCAAGCGTTCTTCGCGCGATAAGCGGCGGCGGGGCGCGGAGGAAGGCCGGTGGTCGATTTCATCGCTTGACATGTTTTATATACCAATCGTAACCTACTGATGGTAGGTTTCTTTGTTTCGTATTCTACAACTTGCAAGAAGGAGTTTTCGATGCACGCACTAATCGTCGTTTCCCACCCCGAGCCCAATTCTTTGACTCATGCCGTGGCCGCCTGCATTGGCAAAGGGCTGGCCAGTGCGGGGCATACTTTTGAAATGGCCGATCTGAGCACGGAAGGTTTCCGGCCGGAGTTTACCGCTGCGGATATTGCCGTGCATCTGCAAACGGGCGCGCTCACAGCAGATGTGGCAGCGGAACAGAAAAGAATCGAGCGCGCCGATGCGTTGGTTCTGGTTTATCCGGTTTACTGGTGGGCGATGCCTGGAATGATCAAAGGGTGGATTGACCGGGTGTTCGTTAGAGGTTGGGCCTACGATGTAGGGGCGGACAGTAAGCCGGTCAAAAGACTGATGCATTTGCCGGTCCATCTGGTGGCGTTGGCCGCTGGTGGTGAGCAGACATACGCCAAGCATGGTTTTTCCGATGCGATGAAAACCCAGATCGAGCACGGAATTTTCGGTTATTGCGGCGCGCCGGTCATGACCTCCAGGCTACTGACGGATACGCATGAGCCGAATACGCATACGGAAACGGCATTTGATATCGGGCGTGGGGTTTTTGACATTTCGGCGATGGCATTGGCGGTTGATACACTCTCCTGAAGCATTTCAGGGCATGGAAGCACTCATCGAGCGGAAAACGAATAGGCCGGCGAAAGGGGGAAATTCATTCCGGTAGCGTCTCCCGCTTGACAACCATTCCTGATCGTCTGACCATCGGTAACTCTAGCGTCATACATGAATAACATCGAGCGATGACGAATCACTCGGCTGTATCGTCCACAACCTTGTCCGTGGCTCTCCCTCCGGACGAGCCCGAGCGGACACCGCCCCGTGTAGCGGCGGCCCGGCGTCATCGTGGGTCAGCGCGGCCCCCTCTCTCTCCGTCCCGTTTTCCCCAAGGAACGCATCATGAGCGGTAAACCCGCCTCTCGCATAGGTGACGGCGTCGCCTACGGCGTCATCGTCCAAGGCTCGCGCACCGTACTGATTGGCAGCCAAGGCGGCGTAGCCTGCTCCGCGTGTCCGGGTGGCGTTTCTGTGGGCAATCCCATCAACCCGCTGCTGGGCGCCAAAGTCTTCAGCGACGAAGTCGACCTCTCGCTGCCCGGCCCTCTACCTTTCACCCTCGCGCGCGACTACTCCAGCTACCAAACCGCCACCCCCGCCCCTATAGGGCTGCTTGGCCCCGGCTGGTGGCTCCCCCAAGAACCCAGCCTTACCCTCAGTGCCGATGCCCTCACGCTGAACGACACCAAGGGCCGCAGCATCCATTTCGAGCCGCTTGCCCCCGGTGAGCTCACCTACAGCCGTAGTGAGAGCCTCTGGCTCATCCGTGGCGGATGCGACACCCTCGGCCCCCACACCCTGCCTGGTGCGCGCCTGGCCATGGCCTGGCAAAGCCTCGCCCCCGAACTGCGGCGCAACGAAAGCCTCATCTTCATCACCACCAGCCCGCTGGGGCCCTGGTGGGTCTTCGGCACCCTCGGTTCTGGGCCCACCGAACAACGCCTCCTACTCGGTGGCCTGGCCGACCGCTTCGGCCGCCAGCAACGTCTTGGCCGCCTACCCGAAGGCGAGCTTGCCGGCCACATCGCCACCGTCATCGACGGCGCCGGCCGGCGCTTTGAGCTCGACCTTGAGCGCATCCCCAACCTCGCACGCGGTCCCGCCCACGGCTGGGGCGCGGATACCGGCATCCGCCTCACCGCCGTACGCCTCACCCACGACCCGCATCATCCCGGCGTACCCACACAACCCCTCGTGCGCTACCACTACACCCCCCGAGGGGAGCTTTCCGCTGTCATCGGCCGCGATGGCAGCACCCGGCGTCAATTCCAGTACCACCCCGAACTCGTTGGCCGCATGAGCGCCCACACCCACGCCGGCCGCCCCACCACAAGCTACGCCTACGACGAGCGCGGCCGCGTCACCGAACAAACCACCCCCGGCGGCCTCTCCTACCGCCTGAGTTACCAACCCGACAGCACCACCGTTACCGACAGCCTAGGCCGCCAGGAGATTTACCACTTCGCCGGCGAAGGCGGCCTGCGCCGCGTCGTCAAACACCAGCGCGCCGACGGCTCCTCTACCGAGAGCCGCTTCGATACCAGCGGCCGGCTCGTCGCCAGCACCGACCCGCTCGGGCGCCAAACCAAATACGACCTCGACATCACCACCGGCAATATCCTGTCGGTCACGCTCCCCGACGGGCGGCAACATCGTGTTGAATACGATCATCGCGGCCTCGCCACACAAACCCACGGTGCTGGCGGCAGCCTTGAACGCCTCGAATACGACACCCTGGGCCGCCTGATCGTCGCCACCGACGCGCTCGAACACACCACCCGCTACCGCTACCCGGACGAACGCACCCATCTGCCCTGCGAGATCGAAGACCCCAAGGGCGGGAAAAAGCAACTCGACTGGAGTCGCCTCGGTCAACTCCTGTGCCACACCGACTGCTCCGGCAACAGCACCCGCTACGAATACGACCGCTGGGGCCAGATCGCATCGATACACGGCGAAGAAGGCGCGCGCCTTGCCAACCGCTACGATCCTCTGGGCCGGCTCACCGCCCGGATCGATGCCGCCAACCGTACAAGCACCTACCAGTACGACCTTGCGGGCGATCTGACCGGCGCCATGGGGCCGGAAGGCGACAGCGTCACCTTTGGGCGTGACGAGTGGGGGCGGTTGATCACTTTCCACTACGCCGGCCTCGCCCAGCACTACCAGTACGACGAGGCGAGCCGCCTCACCCGCATTACCAACGAGAACGGTGCGCACACCACCTTCGCCTACAGCGTGCGGGACCAGCTCATCGAACAGGTCAACTTCGACGGGCGCACCCAGCACTACGCCTACAACGCCGGCGGCGAACTGACCCAAAGCATCGACGCCGGCCAGATCAGCCGCTACCGCTACGACAAAGGTGGACGCCTGCTTGAACGGCAGATCGGCGAGGAGACAGGTCAAGATGGGGCCGCTCATGCCGAAACCTTCCGCTACAACGACAACGGCCAACTCATTGAGGCGATGCACCGCTCCGAACTCGGCGGCAATACCATCGCCGTCCAGTTCAGCCACGACAAACTCGGGCGCATCGTCCAGGAGTCTCAAAGCCTCACCAACGCGCAAGGCCACACCGTCTGGCAGCACCACATACACCACCAGTTTGACGCCCTGGGTGCGCAATCCCAGACTATCCTCGATGGCCTGCCGCCTCTGCACTGGCAGACCTACGGTGCCGGTCACCTGCACGGACTCACGCTCGATGGACGCGGACTCATCGACTTCGAGCGCGACAAGCTGTACCGCGAAACTGAGCGGCGCTTTGCCGGAATCAATATCCACCGCGGCTACGACGAACTGTCCCGCCTGTCGCGCATCGAAACGCACAGCCCCGAGATCGGCGGCGCGCTCAACCGCCTCCACCACTACGATCCGGCGGATCAGCTCACCCGCATCGACACCGCCCAAGGACAATACCGATACGATTACGACAAAGCCGGCCGGCTCATCGAAGCCCAACTACCGAACCGGGCCGCGCAAATCTACCGCTTCGACCCGGCGGGCAACCGCCTCTTCACTCACCGCCTCAATGGCACCGCCGAACAAGACTGGGCCGACACCGTTCGCCACAACCTGCCCAACCCGAACTTCAACGTCCTCGGAGAGAACAAGGCTCGTCTGGGTAGCCATACCGACACGGTCTGGATGAGTAACCGCATCCTGGACGATGGCGAATACCGCTACCAGTACGACGCATACGGTAATCTCACGCAAAAATCCCGCGACCGGGGCCATGAACAACACCACTACGCTTACGACAGCAGCCACCGGCTGATCCGCTATGCACTGGAGTCGGATCAAACGGTCAGGGCCAGCAACTACCTCTACGACCCGTTCGGCAGAAGAGTCGCCAAACAGACGCTAGAGGCGGACAAGGACGGCAACCCCATTGGCGAGGTCCAGACCACCTTCTACGGCTGGGATGGCGACCAGTTGGTGCTGACTGAACAGGGCGGCAAGCAAATCCACACGATCTACCAGCCGCACAGTTTTATGCCGCTGATTCGTATCGAGAGCGGAAGACAAGCGCCCAGGCAGAGCCTCGCCCAGAAAATCCAGAGCCAGACCGATATTGCGCTCACAGCGGAACAGCTTGCGCATTTCGATGTGATTGAGCAGGAGCTACGTCAGGATCGCCTGAGTGCCCAGACGTTGCACTGGCTGGATCGGGCTGGGTTCGATCCCGGACACCTCAAGGCGATGCTGGACGAGAGCGCGGGCGATGCCGATAGAACGATCCATCTCTACCACTGTGACCACGCGGGTACGCCGATTGCGCTGATCGATGAGCAAGGCCACATCGATTGGGAAATCGAGCTGGATGCATGGGGGAATACGCTTCGGGAGCACAATCCCGATAAGCTTTATCAGCCGATCCGATTCCAAGGGCAGCATTTCGATCCGGAGTCGGGGATGCATTACAACAGGTACAGGTACTACGATCCCAAAGTCGGAAGGTATGTGACGCAGGACCCTATCGGACTGATGGGGGGGATTGGTTTTTACAGTTATGTCAATGGCAATCCCGTAAATTATAGCGACCCATTGGGCTTAAAGCAGTGCCGTGGTAATGCACGGATTTTGCAGGGCAATGCTAGACATATTAATCAGCCAGGGGCATATGGCGCAAATAATATAATTACAGCCAATTCCGGGATTATTATTCCCCAACAAGTTGGCCTTACTGGGATTGGGCAAATGAGGCCGCATATTGACAATATAAGCGCGACACTTGCCGACGGAACGCCTCTTTTTAGTGGCGTTCGAGATAATATGGGGCCTAGGGAGGCCAGGGAGCGTTTTGTAAACAATCAACAGTTTGTAATAGAGCTACCTGGCGCTGCGAGAGACCTGGGAACGCAAGAGGTAATTCTGACGATACCTGACGAATTGAATTGTCCCCCTAATACAAATTGCGTGACCTGCAATAATCAAAATACAAACACAAATGCTGGAACGCAATGAGCCAAAATAAGGCAGATTACTGATCATGAAGATTGTCAGATTAATACCAGTAATTCTAGTCTTTATTTTTGGTTGTTCGGGGGCGGCGGGAGCCGCAAAGTGGCCGCAGGTAAATGAATTTGAAATCGTTTATGGTATAGAGGCTGGCTCGGAAAGAATATATTTAAACATGCCTGTTTTGAATAAAAACGGACATGTTGTTTACAATTTAATTTGCCGAGGCGGGTCGCAAGACTACCTTGATAAGCTGGGAGAGCAGCTTGATTTGACATTGGTTCCGCCTCTGAATTGCTCTTTGTATGTCGGCGATGAAAATGAAGATAGTTTGTTGGCCGAGGATAATTCGCCGAATTGGCATTCCAGAGGACAGATCTTTTTCTACTCTTTGGTTGGGGCGTGTAGAGACTACCCAGAGTATGGTGTAAAGAGACATTTTTCGTTAAGAGGGTTTAAGCTTTCTTTTTATTTTGACAATATCGAAGTTGACGAACAAGGCAGCATTAAGCGATTTGATATGAAAATTACTTTAAGAAAAGATCAAAGGGCTTTAACGGAAAGGGCTGCTCAAGTCAAAATATCGCCGCCTCATGTTGTTAATGGTGAGTGCAAATAGATATTTTTATAAAAATTAAATATTTAATCGACCGTGTTTGGAGTTGAGTGAGCTCTGTGCGTCATTTGTATTGAAAAAGTCTATATTAAAAATGTAACTAGCCATGCCCTGGGATAGAAGCGGCGATCTCACCTTCTGGGGGGCAGTTCACGCGTCTGCGGTCCCAATCTTTTAATCTGCTTGCTCTAATAAAAATTCCATTCCGATAAGTGCTCCATTTTTATCAAAGTCAAGATATATTTCAGGCCCTTTGTATTCTTTTATTATGGAGTGGAGACCTATCTGTTTTGCAACCACCCCAGAACTTCCTTTTCCAGGGTGATCTGGCAGGGACAAATAGGCAACATCCCCATCTTCATTTACTACCATACCAATTTTTCGATTAGTCATTTTCTACTCCAGGAGATTAATCAAGACTGTTTTTATTTTTTCAGTCCCGTTCTTTGCCACTTGGTAGGGTCTGTCAAACGAACTGTGTAATGCCCGATTTCACAGCGCGCGCAAGGGTACGCGCTCCTCACCGAACATCAGTTGGACGCTTTGCAGAGCGGGCTTCCAATGGTGGATCGATTTCCAGTTTTTCGATGCCTCGCGGATTGCCAGGAACAATGCCTTCAGCGCCGAATCGTCGTTTGGAAAGATTCGTCGGTTACGCGTGTACTTGCGCATGACCATGTTCAATGACTCGATTGCGTTGGTCGTGTAGACCACCTTGCGAATCTCCGGCAGGAGCTGGGACAACATCATCCTGAACCGCTCCGGCACAGGGTGATTCAAGTGTCTGGATTGTGGAGCTTGAGTGCGTTCAGGCCCAGTCGCGCGGCGGCAGATAGTCGTCGTAGAGTCGGGCTTCGGCGCTGCCGGGTTCCGGGTGCCAGTCGTAGCGCCATTTGGTCAGTGGGGGGAGCGACATCAGGATGGATTCGACGCGGCCACCCGATTGCAGGCCGAACAGGGTGCCACGGTCGAAGACGAGGTTGAATTCGACATAGCGGCCGCGCCGGTAGCATTGGAAGTCGCGTTCGCGTTCGCCGTAGGGGGTGGCGCGGCGGCGTTCGAGGAGGGGGAGGTAGGCGCCGAGGAAGGCGTCGCCGACCGAGCGGGTGAGGCCGAAGGCGGTGTCGAAGGGGATTTGGCCGTCGGCGCCGAGGTCGTCGAAGAACAGGCCGCCGACGCCGCGCGCTTCGTTGCGGTGGGGGAGGAAGAAGTAACGGTCGCACCACGCTTTCAGTCGGCGGTACTCGGCTTCGCCGCCGAAGGGCAGCACCGCCGCTTTGCAGGCGGCGTGGAAGTGGCGCACGTCTTCTTCGACCGGGTAGTAGGGGGTGAGGTCCATGCCGCCGCCGAACCACCATACGGGCGCTTTGCCGTCGGCCAGGGCGACGAAGCAGCGCACGTTCATGTGGGCGGTGGGGCAGTGGGGGTTTTCCGGGTGCAGCACGAGCGATACGCCTAGCGCTTGGAAGCGCCGGCCGGCGAGTTCGGGGCGCTGGGCGGTGGCCGAGGCGGGCATGCCGTCGCCCATGACGTGGGAGAAGTTGACGCCGCCGCGTTCGAACAGCGCGCCGTTTTCGATGACGCGCGTGTGGCCGCCGCCCCCGCCGGGGCGCTGCCAGGCGTCGGTGCGGAAGGCTTGGCCGTCGAGGGCTTCGAGCGCGGTGACGATGCGCGTTTGCAGGCCGGTGAAGTAGCGTTCGATGGCGGGGAGATCGATATCCATGAGGCTGCTCGCGGGAAGAGCCGGCGCGCGGGCCGTGGTGGGCCGGCCGGAGGGGGAAGGGTCAGGGAAATGCGGGGCGGCTTGCGGGTCTGCTGGCCCGCAAGCCTGTCGGTTCAGCGGTCCAGCGCGCGGTGGCCGATGTCGCGGCGGTATTGCATGCCGGGGAAGGTAATGCGGCTGGCGAGGGCGTAGGCGCTTTTTTGCGCCTGTTTGACGTTTTCGCCCAGCGCGGTGACGCACAGCACGCGGCCGCCGGCGGTGATGAGCGTGTTGTCGCGTTCGGCGGTGCCGGCGTGGAACACGCGGGCATCGTCGTCGCCGATGGCGTCCGCGAGGCCGTCGATGGGGTCGCCCTTGCGCGGATTTTCGGGGTAGCCGGCGGCGGCGAGCACGACGCCGAGCGCGACGCGGCGGTCCCATTCGGCTTCGGCTTGGTCGAGGCGGCCGGCGATGGCGGCTTCGATCAGCACGGTGAGGTCGGTCTTGAGCCGCATCATGATGGGCTGCGTTTCCGGGTCGCCCATGCGGCAGTTGAATTCGACCACGCGCGGGCGGCCTTCGCCGTCGATCATCAGGCCGGCGTAGAGAAAGCCGCTGTAGGGCAGGCCGTCGGCGGCCATGCCGGCGAGCGTGGGGTCGATGATCTCGCGCATGACTCGCGCATGCACTTCGGGTGTGACCACTGGCGCGGGGGAGTAGGCGCCCATGCCGCCGGTGTTGGGGCCGTGATCGCCGTCGCGCAGGCGCTTGTGGTCCTGGCTGGTAGCCAGCGGCAGGGCGTTCTTGCCGTCGGCGAGCACGATGAAGCTGGCTTCTTCGCCTTGCATGAATTCTTCGATGACGACGCGGGCGCCGCCTTCGCCATACTGTACGCCCAGGGTGTTGTCCACCAGCATCGTGTCGATGGCGGCGTGTGCTTCGGCGGCGTTCATCGCCACGACCACGCCCTTGCCGGCAGCCAGTCCGTCGGCCTTGATGACGATGGGTGCGCCTTCTGCGTCAATGTAGGCGTGCGCGGCGGCGGGGTCGGAGAAGGTCTGGTATTTCGCCGTGGGGATGCCGTGGCGGATGAGGAAGCGCTTGGCGAAGTCCTTCGAGCTTTCAAGTTGAGCGGCCGCCCGCGTGGGGCCGAAGATGGGCAGGCCGGCGGTGCGGAAGGCGTCGACCACGCCGGCGGCCAGCGGCGCTTCGGGGCCGACCACGGTAAAGCCGACTTGCTCCGCGCGGGCCAGGGCGACGAACTCTTCGACAGTGCTCGCGGTGGCGTTGCGCAGTTTGGGTTCGCGCGCCGTGCCAGGGTTGCCAGGGGCAACGATGACTTGGGTGATCTTGGGCGATTGGGCGAGCTTCCACGCCAGCGCGTGTTCGCGTCCGCCTGAGCCGATAACGAGGAGTTTCATGGCGCGCTCTGATCCTGTGACGGTTTAGTGGCGGAAGTGGCGAAAGCCGGTGAACACCATGGCGATGTTCTGTTCGTCGGCGGCGGCGATCACTTCGGCGTCGCGCACCGAGCCGCCGGGCTGGATGACGGCCGTGGCACCCGCTTGGGCGAGGACGTCGAGGCCGTCGCGGAAGGGGAAGAAGGCATCCGAGGCGGCCACGCAGCCGGCAATGGCAAGGCCGGCGTTCTCGGCCTTGATCTTGGCGATGCGGGCGGAGTCCACGCGGCTCATCTGGCCCGCGCCGACGCCGATGGTGACACCCTCTTTACAGTAGACGATGGCGTTGGATTTGACGTACTTGGCAACGCGCCAGGCGAACAGCAGATCGCCCATTTCGCGCCCGGTGGGCGCGCGCCGGGTGACGATCTTGAGGTCGGCGCTTTGCACGCGCGCTTCGTCGGTGCTTTGCACCAGTAGGCCGCCGCCGACGCGTTTGTATTCGAGTGCGCCGGCGGGCTGGCCGGGGGCGCAGGTGAGCACGCGCACGTTTTGCTTGGCGCGCAGCAGTTCCAGTGCGTCGGCGCTGTAGGCGGGAGCGATCAGCACTTCGAGGAACTGCGCGGCGACCGCTTCGGCGGCGGCACGGTTCACTTGCGTGTTGAAGGCGATGATGCCGCCGAAGGCCGAGGTCGGGTCGGTGGCGAACGCTTTTTTGTACGCTTCGACCGGTGTCGCGGCAATAGCGACGCCGCAGGGGTTGGCGTGTTTGACGATAACGCAGGCGGCGGCGTCCGCGCCGAAGGATTTGACGCATTCCCAGGCCGCATCGGCGTCGGCGATGTTGTTGTAGGACAGTTCCTTGCCTTGTATCTGCGCGTAGCCGGCGATGCCGCCCGCGGCCGCGTCCGGTTCGCGGTAGAAGGCTGCGCTTTGGTGCGGATTTTCGCCGTAGCGCAGGTCCTGCACTTTGTCGAAGGCCAGTTGCAGGCGTTCCGGGTAGGGCTGGCGGGTCGGTGTGGAGGTGGACGCGGGGGGCACGCCGTTTTCGCCCGCCGCCAGCGCGCTCAGGTAGTTGGATATGGCCGAATCGTAGCGCCCGGTGTGGGTGAAGGCTTTGACGGCGAGTGCGAAGCGGGTTTTGTAGGACAGATCGCCAGCGGATTTCAGTTCGGTGACGATGCCGGCGTAGTCGTCCGGGTTGGTGACAATGCCCACGCCGCCGGTTTCGTCGCCGTGGTTCTTGGCCGCTGCGCGCACCATGGCCGGGCCGCCGATGTCGATGTTCTCGATGGCGTCCGCCAGCGTACAGGCGGGGTCGGCCACGGTCTGGCGGAAGGGGTAGAGGTTCACCACCACAAGGTCGATGCGCTCGATGCCGTGCGCGGCGATGGTTTCCATGTGCTCAGGCAGGTCGCGGCGGGCGAGGATGCCGCCATGCACTTTCGGGTGCAGGGTTTTCACCCGGCCGTCGAGCATTTCGGGAAAGCCGGTGTGGTCGGAAACGTCGGTAACGGCAAGTCCAGCTTCGCGTAGCAGCTTGGCGGTGCCGCCGGTGGAGAGCAGCTTGACGCCGAGCGTGGCCAGTTCGCGGGCGAAATCGACGATGCCGCGCTTGTCGGAAACACTGATCAGGGCTTGGGTGACGGTCATCTTCGGTCCTGGCGAAAAAAAAGCGTCAGAGACGCAGGAGCGGAACAAGGGAGAGAGTGGGGCGCCCGACGGCGCCCCGGTGTGCTTACAGCAGTTCGTAATCGGTGAGCTTGCGCCGCAGCGTGTTGCGGTTGATGCCGAGCATTTCCGCAGCAACGGTTTGGTTGCCCTTGGCTTGCTGGAGGACGAATTCCAGCATTGGGCGTTCGACGTTGCGGATCACCATGTTGTAGATGGCGGCGGGTTTTGCGCCGTCGAGGTCGATAAAATATTGATTGAGCGTGCGAAAAACGGAATCGGCGATTTCGTTCGGGCGGTTCATGCGGCAAGTTCCTGAAGCTGTTCTTCCCCGGCCTCGGCTTGATAGCGCAGGCGCGGGCCGGTGTCGGCCAGATGGCCGAAGAATTCGTCCACCGCGCCAAGCTGGCTGGCGATGTCCGGTAATTGGTTCATGGTGAAACGGAAGGCGGCCGAGCCGGTCAGGCCCTTGGTGTACCAGGAGATGTGCTTGCGCGCCACGCGCACGCCGGTTTCGTCGCCATAGAAAGCGTACAAATCGGCCAGGTGTTCGCGGCATACCTGGTGAATTTCGGTTACCAGCGGCGGCTGCAGTTCCTCTCCGGTAGCGAGAAAATGCTCCGTTTCACGGAAAATCCACGGCCGGCCCTGGGCGGCGCGGCCGATCATGACGCCGTCGGCGCCGGTGTAGTCGAGTACCTCCTTCGCTTTGCGCGGCGTGGTGATGTCGCCATTGGCAATCACGGGGATCGTTACCCGGGTTTTCACCAGCGCGATGGTGTCGTATTCGGCCTGGCCGGTGTATTGGTCCGCGCGCGTGCGGCCGTGGATGGCGATGGCGCGGATGCCGGAATCCTCCGCGATGCGGGCGATGGCGGGGGCATTCTTGTTGTCGCGGTTCCAGCCTGTGCGGAATTTGAGCGTTACCGGCGTACCCGGCACCGCGCGCACCACGGCGTCGAGAATGCGCGCCACCAGCGCTTCGTTCTGCATCAGCGCCGAGCCTGCCATGACGTTGCAGACTTTTTTTGCCGGACAGCCCATGTTGATGTCGATGATCTGCGCGCCCCGGTCGGCGTTGTAGCGCGCGGCCTCGGCCATCATCGCCGGGTCGGCGCCGGCGATCTGCACGGAGATCGGATCGGTTTCGCCCTCGTGGTTGGCGCGCCGCCGGGTTTTCGCGCTGCCGTAGAGCAGGGAATTGGAGGTGACCATTTCCGATACGGCAATGCCCGCCCCCAGTTTTTTGCATAACTGACGAAAAGGCCGATCCGTCACTCCCGCCATGGGCGCGACGAAAAGATTGTTGCGCAGGGTGAAACCGACAAACTGCATGGGCGCGGGGCGTCCGAAAGAAGAGGGCATTCTACCTCATGGGGGTGGGGCGCGCGATGGTAAACCGGGAAAAGCCGTACAGCGGAAGTGTAATGTTGCGGGGTGAGTGGCTGACGCCGCAACATTTTTCTCTATTCGTATCCGCCGCGATAGCAGGGCGCTGTGCGTAAAACGCTGGCGCCGCATCCGGCAAGCGGCTGACGCGCCCGGTATTCGCGCGGCATTGGTATGGCGTTTGTATGGCGCTGGTGTGCGTTCAATGCGTGGAGCGCAGCGAGCCGCCCCAGAAGTGGGAAACTCCGGCACGCCAGCCGGTTGCGTCCAGATAGCCTTGGGACTGCGCGTTGATGAAGTCGATCATCCTGGCAAGAGTCAGTAAGGGGTCGGTTCCCGCTGTTCTCTGCGTTTCGTAGGCCGCGCGCCGCCGCGTGTCGATCTCCGGTGCTTCCGCGTTGAAGTCGTTTATGAACTCATCATCAACGATCATCCCGGTCGCCAGCAGTTTTGTCGTGAATCCGGTATCTGCGATATTGCTCGTATCCCAGGCTATTGCGCTCAGCATGTAGGCTATATCTCGGGCGACCCTCGCGGCCTCTGCCCGATCGGCGCTGACTTCGCTGATCAGTTCTTCCTGAGCGTTGGTTCTCACTCTGGTCAGAATGCTTTCTTCCGCCGCGAGCGCCTTGCCGATACTGGATAGTGTGACCAGGAAAGAGGGGAGGACCGCGGCGGTATTGCGCGCCGGTTCGGTGCCCATGATCTTTGCCACCGAGCCGAGCGGTGCGATTTTGCTGAAGGCGTAATAGGTCGATACGCCGGAGTTCGCCTGAATGTTCATGTGCGCCCCCGTCAGGAAGAAGAAACCGCCGCCAGACGCGGGCGCCGAGGAGGCGCATCGGGTTCTGGGCGCGCGGAAGCATGTCTACTCAGTCAACTTATAGACTACATAGGACGGGGCGGGCGGCCCCGGCGGCGAGTAGCCCGCCGGGCTGGCGCGGTTGCGCCCAGACAGACCTGGAGGCGAGGGAGATCAGGGGTGGGGGCGCGTAAAACGATATGGGTGCCGATTGCCGCGCCAGTCGTCGCATTGGGTGTTTTTTGCCGCCTTCGATGGTGGCTTTGAAAGCGGCCAAGGCGAGCGGCTCGCCATGATCGAAACGCATGCCGGGGGATTTTTGCCCGGATCGGGCAGATGCTGCGAGGGGGATGGGCGCCTTGTGCTTGCTTCGGCTGTAAATCCGTATCAGGGCCAGGCGCGCGCGCCGAACAGCATGCGCCGGGCGACAAAGTGGCGCAGTGGTGGGAAGAGATCGAGGGCGAGCAGCCCGGCGCCGCGGGTGTGGTGTAGCAGCGGCGTGTCGGTGGCGAAGAGCCGCGCCAGCAGGTCGGTGAAGCGGATGGTGCCGAAGCGGTCGAGGCCGCGCGCGCGGACGTAGGCTGCGAGCAGGGCGGGGGCGCCGATGTCGCCAGTGTTGTGGAGGTCGTGGCGGGCGAGCAGCGTTTCGGCCAGCGCCCAGACGTCGCGCAGCGCGAGGTTGAAGCCTTGGCCGGCGACCGGGTGCAGCGTTTGCGCGGCGTTGCCGAGCCATACGGTGCGCGCGCCGACCGGCTGGCGGCGGTAGCGCAGCAGCAGCGGGTAGCGCAGGCGTTCGGTGACGGCGCTCAGATGCGCGCGCGGGCCGATGATGGCTTGGATGCGGGCGAGGTAGGCGCTGTCGTTCAGGGCCAGCAATTCGTCGGCGCGGGCGGGCGGGGCGACGTGCACGACGGCGTAGCCCGTGCCGTGGGGCAGCAGCGCGAGCGGGCCGTCGGTGGTGAAGCGTTCGAACGCGGTGTGGTGGTGGCCAGGGGCGGGATCGATCCGCGCGTGGCTGATGAGGGCGTGCTGGCCGTAGTCGTGCTCGACAATGTCGGGGTCGCCGGGCTGCATTGCGCCTTCGGCGCAGGCGGCAAGCCGGGCGGCGTGTGTGGTGCGTTCGCCGCCGGGGTGGCACAGTTCGAAGCCGATGGCGTCAGTGTTCGAGCCAGAGCGGGAGGGGAGGGTGACTTGGGTCTGGTCGAGCACGCGGATGCCGGCCGCATCGGCCGCGCGGCGCAGGGCGGCGGCCAGCGCGCCGGCGCTGGCGACGTAGCCGAGCGCGGGAATGCCGTGGTCGGCGGCGCGCAGCAGGGTGCGGCCGAAGCCGTTGCGTTGCGAGATGTGGATGGTTTCGATGGCGGTGGCCGGCAGACCATGCCATGCGCCGAGCCGTTCGAGAGTAAGGCGGGTGCCGTGCGATAGCGCGAGCACGCGTGGGTCGGCGGCGATGGCGTCATGCCGGCGCGTGTCGGCCAGCGTGATGTCGAGGCCGGATTCTTTCAGGGCGAGCGCCAGGGCGAGGCCGACCGGGCCGGCGCCGACGATAAGGAGGTCGGTGGGGCGATCGGCGGTGGAGCCGGGGCCGGGATTGGGGTCAGGGTTTTGCATGGTGGCGTTGGCGTGCCGGCGATTCGCGCATCAAGGCTTCGATGTCGGCGATTTCGCGCGGCGCTTCGTCGGTGATGTATTCGCAGCCGGCGGCGGTGACGAGGGCGTCGTCCTCGATGCGCACGCCGATGTTCCAGAACGCTTCGGGCACGCCGGCGGCAGGGCGGATGTAGCAGCCCGGTTCGACGGTGAGCATCATGCCCGGTTCAAGCGCGCGCCATTTGCCGGCGCGTTTGTATTCGCCGGCGTCGTGCACGTCCATGCCGAGCCAGTGGCCGGTGCGGTGCATGTAGAAGCGGCGGTAGTCGCCGGTCTGGATGACGTCGTCGAAGCTGCCGCTGAGTAGGCCGAGGTCGATCAGGCCCTGGGCGATCACGCGCACGGCGGCTTCGTGCGGTTCGTTCCAGTGTGCGCCGGGGCGGATGGCGGCACGCGCGGCGTGCTGGGCGGCGAGCACGAGTTCGTAGACGGCGCGCTGCGGTCCGCTGAAACGGCCGTTGATGGGAAAGGTACGGGTGATATCGGAGGCGTAGCCGTCGAGTTCGCAGCCGGCGTCGATCAGCAGCAGTTCGCCGTCGGCCATGCGGCGATCGTTATCCACGTAGTGCAGCACGCAGGCGTTAGAGCCGCTGGCGACGATGGAGGCGTAGGCCGGGTATTGGCTGCCGGCGGCGCGGAAGGCGTGCAGCAGTTCGGCTTCGATTTCGTATTCGTGGCGTCCCGGCCGGCTGGCCACCATCGCACGGCGGTGGCCAGCGGCGGAAATGCTCGCGGCGCGGCGCATGGTGTCGAGTTCGGCAGCGTCCTTGATGAGCCGCATTTCGTCCAGTTCGGCGCGCAGGTCGCGCAGTGCATGAGGCGCGGTGACGCCGGAGCGGGTGTTGGCGCGCACGGCGCCAAGGGCGTCCATCAGCGTGCGGTCCCACTCGGCGTCGTAGCCCAGGCCGCACCACAGCGCGGGTTGGTCGGCGAGCAGTTCGGGCAGCAGGCGTTCGAGGTCGCCGATGGGGTAGGCCTCGTCGAAGTCGAAGCGTTCGCGCGCGGCTTCGGGGCCGTGGCGGAAGCCGTCCCAGATTTCCCGTTCGATGTCCTTGTCGCGGCAGAAGAGAATCTGCCGGGTGGGGATGTGAGTGGGGGCGTTTTTGGCGGTCTTCGTTTTCGTGGCCTTGCCCGCCGCGCCGGCCATCAGCACGACGACGGCTTCTGGTTCGCGAAAGCCGGTGAGGTAGTAGAAGTAGCTGTCGTGCCGGTAGGGGTAGTAGGCGTCGCGGTTGCGCACGCGTTCCGGCGCCGTGGGTTGGATGGCGATGCCGCCGCCGCTGGCCGCGATGCGGGCAAGCAGGCGCTTGCGGCGGGCGAGAAAGGGGGCGGGGTCGAAGGCGTGGTGGGTGGCCGGTGCGTTCATGGCGCGATTATGTCACCGCTGTGCCGCCAGGGTGTTCGTGTTGGTGCAGGCTGTGGTCGAGTGCGGCGAGTTGGGCGGGGGTGCCGATGTTTTCCCAGCGGCCGTCGAAGCGTTCGCCATTGGCGCGGCCGGCGGCGATGGCCGCGTGGTAGTAGGGAGTCATCGCCACTTTTTCGCCGGGGGCGATGGCGGCGAAGCTGCGCGTGTCGTACAGGCCGATGTTACCGAAAGTGAGGCATTCCGCGCCGTTGAGGGCGAGGCGGCCGTCGGCACCGAGGGTGAAGTCGCCGGCTGGGTGAAACGGCGGGTTGGGCACCATCACCAAGTACATGCGCGCCTCTTCGGCGGTGGCTAGTTCGGCGGCGCGCGGCAGCAGGCGGCGGTAGTCGTAGTCGCAAAAGATGTCGCCGGAAACGGCGAGGAAGACGTCGCCGGGGGTGTTGCGCTCCTCGGTGGTGAGCAGCGGCAACGCGTGGGCGATGCCGCCAGCGGTTTCGAGCGCCTCGCGCTCGGCCGAGTAGGCGATGCGTACGCCGAGGCGGCTGCCGTCGCAGAGCGCGGTTTCGATCTGTTCGCCGAGCCAGGCGTGGTTGATGACGATGTCGACGATGCCGGCGCGGGCGAGTGCTTCGATCTGCCACACGATGAGCGGCTTGCCGCCGGCTTCGAGCAGCGGTTTTGGGCGGGCGTCGCTGAGCGGGCGCATGCGCTCGCCGCGCCCGGCGGCGAGAATCATCGCTTTCATGCGGTGGTCCGTGGATTCAACGGGGGTTCCCGTGGGTTAGAAGGTGTAGCCGAATTCGACTGTTTCCGGTTCCAAGCGGTCGAGCAGTTTCAGCAGCGGGCCAAGGTCGCGGTAGCGGGTGCAGGCGCGGCGCAGGTAGTCCATGACCAGCGGCATGTCGGCTAGGTAGCCGTCCTTGCCGTCGCGGTGGTAGAGGCGGGCGAAGATGCCGAGCACCTTGAGGTGGCGCTGCACGCCCATCCATTCGAAGTCGCGGTGGAAATCGGCGAAATCCTCGCGTACCGGCAGGCCGAGGCCGCGCGCGGTTTCCCAGTAGCGGGCGAGCAGGTCGAGCACGAAGGCTTCGTCCCAGCGGATATAGGCGTCCTTGAACAGCGAGGCGAGGTCGTAGGTGATCGGCCCGTAGAGGGCGTCCTGGAAGTCGATGACGCCGGGGCTGCGCCCGTCCGGCGCGTGCATCAGGTTGCGCGAGTGGTAGTCGCGGTGGACGAACACTTTGGGTTCGGCAAGATTCACGTCGAGGATGCGCGCGAAGGTGGCGTGCAGCATGGCTTGCTCGGTGTCGGACAGGGCGACGCCCTTGTGGCGGGCGACGTACCACTCGGGGAACAGCATCATTTCCTGCAGCAGGCGTTCGCGCGTGTAGTCGGGCAGCGCACCGGGGCGGCTGGCGGCCTGGATCGCGGCCAGTGTGCCGAGCGCGTCGGCGTACAGGTGGGCGGCTTCGTGCGCGGAGGCATCGCGCAGGGCGGCGAGGTAGGTCGTCGAGCCGAGATCGGAGATCAGCAGAAAACCGTGTTCGAGCGACTGCGCGTGCACATCGGGTACGTGCACGCCGGCGGCGCGGAAGAGTTCGGCCACGTGCAGCCACGGGCGGCAGTCCTCGCGCTCGGGCGGGGCGTCCATGACGATGAGCGAGGAAGGGGCGCCCTCTGCGCCGTCGTTGAAGCGCAGGCGGAAGTAGCGGCGGAAGCTGGCGTCGGCGGAGGCCGGGGCGAGGTCGAAGCTGCGGCCGGGGAGCGTTCCGGTCAGCCAGGCGTGGAGTTTTTCAAGTCGGTGCAAGCGAAGTCTCGGTGGGCGTTCGTGTAGAATCCGTCAGTTTAGCAATATGGCCGCAACACGGTTGCGCCGTTCTCATTTCGGATAATGGGGGATGATTTGCCTGGGACGGTTTTGAAAACGCGGATGCGCTTGATTCCGCTGCTGTTGTGCTGGATGTCCGGCACAGCCGCGGCGGCCGCAATGCCGCCCCTGGTTGTTTCCCCGGATCTCGTGCACGGTGGCAAGGTCGCCACGCCCACGCAGCCGGCCAAGTCCGCCAAGCCGGACGTTGCGCGCGAGGGCAGCGCCGCTGCCGCTTCGGGCACGCCGTCCGCGCCGGCAAGTGCCGCCGTGGCGCTGCCGGTTGCACCGCAGGAAGAAGAAGGCGGAGGGGGCGCGAAGACGGCGCCCGCCGCGCAGCAGCCGGCTTCCGCGCCGGCCCCGCGCGCCGCGCCTGCGCCCGCTCCGGCGCCGAATGCCGCCGCGCCGGCCGAAACGAAGACGAAGACGGGCACCGAGGTGCGCGCGCTACGGATTCGCGGCACGCGCGCGGTGAAGCTGGTGGCCGAGGGGGACGCCGAACTGGAGCGCGGCGATATTCTGCTGACGGCCGACGAGCTGACGTACCGCGAACCCGTCGACGAGGCGCAGGCCGAGGGCAACGTGCGCTTGCGCCAGGGCCAGGACGAGATGTCCGGTCCGTCGGCCACGCTGATCGTGGGGGATCGCGTCGGCGATTTCCAGTCGCCGGTCTACCGCATAAAGCGTCAGCGTCCGCCGCTGGAGCCGGGCGGCGAGCCGCGCACGACCTCTGGCGGCGGCAGTGCCGATGTGATGCATTTCGAGGGCGAGAACCAATACCGCCTGGAAAACGCGACATGGTCCACGTGCCAGGCCGACGATCCGGACTGGTACCTCAAGGCGCGCGATCTCGATCTCGATTACGACCGCGAGATCGGCACCGCCCGCGATGGCGTGTTGATGTTCAAGGATGTGCCGATGTTCTGGTCGCCGTGGGCGGAGTTTCCGCTCAACGGCCAGCGCCAGTCCGGTTTGCTGGCGCCGACCTTCGGTTCGTCGAACAAGACCGGTTTCGACCTCACCGTGCCTTATTACTGGAACATTGCGCCGAACTACGATGCCACCATCGCGCCTCGCTACATGAGCCGCCGCGGCATGCAGGTGGGCGGGGAGATCCGCTATCTGGGCGAGACTTACCGGGGCGACAGCCGGGTCGAATGGCTGCCGCGCGACAATGTGACCGGCGAGGAACGCACGCTCGGCGCGTGGCAGCACGTGCAGCAGATCACCCCGACGCTGGTGGGTTCGTTCGACCTCAATGGCGTTTCCGACGACGAATATTTCGAGGACCTGAGCACCCGCGTGTCGGTGGCCTCGCGCGTGAATCTGCTGCGCGAAGGGCGGCTGACCTATGTCGGGGGCGGCTGGTGGTCGGCGTCGGCCTTGGTGCAGAGCTATCAGACGCTCAATCCCGATCCGCAGTATCCGGCCGTCACGCCTTACCGTCGCCTGCCGCAACTGCTGTGGCAGGGCGCGCATCCTTATCTGCCGGGCGGGCTCAGCTTTGCGATGCAGAGCGAATACGTCCGCTTTGCTCACCCGGACGCCTTCTACCCCGATGCCACGCGCGTTATGTTCTACCCCACGCTGGCGCTGCCGTTCCAGCAGGCCGGTTACTACATCACGCCCAAGGTCGGTTTCAACCAGACTTACTACGATCTCGAACAGCCCTTGCCCGGCGGGCGCGAATCGATCACACGCTCGGTGCCCATCTTCTCCGTCGATGCCGGCATGACCTTCGAGCGTGAAACCAATCTGTTCGGCAACGATTACGTGCAGACGCTGGAGCCGCGCGTGTATTACCTGAACGTGCCGTATCGCCGTCAGGACGATATTCCGGTGTTCGATTCCAGCCGCTTCGACTTCGGCTTCGCGCAGATTTTTTCCGACAATCTGTATAGCGGCAACGACCGTATCGCCGATGCCAATCAGTTGACCGCCGCGGTCACGACGCGCCTGATCGACCCCACCAGCGGGGCCGAGCGCATTCGCGCGCTCATCGGACAGCGTTATTACTTCGAGGATCAGCGCGTCACGCTCAACCAGCTTGGCCGCGCGCCGGTGGAGGCACCGCGCACCGGGCGCAGCGCCGACATTCTTGCCGGCTTCAGCGGACGGCTAGGGCGGGAAAATTCGATTGAATCTCTGTTGCAGTACAACCCGCGCGACGATTGGACGCAGCGCTTCAACATCGTCTATCGCTATCAGCCCGAGTTCGCCAAGTCGTTCAATATCGGCTACCGCTACGTCCGCGATACCTTGAGAGATGTGGATGTGTCCGGGCAGTGGCCGCTTGGTGGCGGCTGGTATGGTGTTACCCGGCTTGCCCAGTCGCTGAAGGACAATCGCTTGACCGAGGCCGTCGCCGGGCTGGAATACGACGGCGGCTGCTGGGTGTTCCGCACCGCCTTCCACCGCTTTGCCACCACGGCGGAAGACACCACCAAGGCTTTCTTCATCCAGCTCGAACTCAACGACCTCGCCAGCATCGGCACCAACCCGGTCAACCTCATCAAGCGCAGTGTTCCGGGCTATGGCAAGATCAACGACCCCAGCGCGGACCGCGTTTTCGGTTACGACTGATGCTCGCGCGGTTTTTCCCCCGTTTTCACTCCGGTTTCCCCCCGGTTTTTTCTGTTTCTGAGACACCATGAATCCATTTCTGCCACGCGCCCGATCCTTGCTCGTTGCCGGCCTGCTGTCCTGCGCGGCGTCCATTCCGCATGCCGCCGCCGCAGCGACGTCGGTCGAAGTGGACCGCATCATCGCGGTAGTGAATACCGAGGTCATCACGGCCAAGCAGTTGCGCGAGCGGATCGAGCAGATCAAGCGCCAGATCAAGCGCCAGAACGTGCAGATGCCGTCCGACGACGTGCTCGAACGGCAGATTCTCGAACGGCTTGTCGTCGAGCGTGCCCAGATCCAGTTCGCCAGGGAAACATCGCTGCGCATCGACGACGGCACGCTCGACCGCGCGATTACGCGCATTGCCGAGAACAATCGCCTGTCGCAGGCCGATCTGCGTGCCACGCTTGAGCGCGATGGTGTGTCGTGGAAACGTTTCCGCGAGGAGATCCGCACCGAACTGTTGCTGAACCGCCTGCGCGAGCGCGAGATCGAGAACAAGATCGTCGTTACCGACGCGGAAGTCGATAATTTCCTCGCCAACAACCCCGACGCTTTTTCCGGCATCGAGTATGACGTAGCCCATATTCTGCTGCGCGCGCCCGAGAATGCGACGCCGGAGCAGATCAGCAAGCTGCGCGAGCGCGCCAACAAGGTGCTGGCCCGCCTGAACGCGGGCGAGGATTTCGCCCGTGTTGCCGCCGAAACGTCCGATGCGCCCGACGGCATCAACGGCGGCAGCCTCGGCTGGCGTCAGCGCGACCGCCTGCCCGCGCTGTTCATCGAAGCGCTGCGCCCGCTCAAGCCCGGCCAGATTTCGCAGCCGATGCGCAGCGCCGCGGGGTTGCACATCGTCAAGCTGCTCGACACGCGCGGCGGTGCCAGCGACGGGCCGAAGCAGCTCGAACAGACGCGCGCGCGTCACATCCTTATTAAAACGTCGGAAGTGCTTTCCGACGCCGAGGCTGAAAGCCGCTTGCTCGCCTTGCGCGAACGGGCCATGAACGGCACGGATTTCGCCGAACTGGCCAAGGCTAACTCCGCCGATCTGTCCGCCGCCAAGGGCGGCGACCTGGGCTGGGTCAATCCGGGCGATACCGTGCCCGAGTTCGAGCGCGCCATGGCTGCGCTCAAACCCGGTGAAGTCAGTGCGCCGGTGCGCTCCCCCTTCGGCTGGCACTTGATCCAGGTGCAGGAGCGCCGTATGCAGGACGTGACCGACGAGCGCAAGCGTAACGCCGCCCGCGCCATTTTGCGCGAGCGCAAATCCGACGACGCCTACGAGGACTGGCTACGCCAACTGCGCGACAGCGCCTACGTCGAATATCGTCTGGATCGGGAGTAGGCTTTCTCCGCACAGACTGCCTGTCCGCGCGGACCCTTCAACGTTTTATGCCGACCATCAACGACAATCCGCCGATAACCCTCGCCGTCACCAGCGGCGAGCCGGCCGGCATCGGTCCCGAACTGTGCGGCCGGCTGGCGGAGCGAGCGTGGCCGTTCCGGTTGGTGGTGCTGGGCGATATCGGCTTGATCGGCGAGCGACTTGCCGGCATCGGCTCCGCCGTGACCGTTCGCCCTTATGCGCGGGAGCAGGCCGTCCAGCTTGGCGTACTCGACGTGCAGCACATTCCACTGGCCGCGCCGGTGCGGGCGGGCGTGGTCGATCCGGCCAATGCGCGTTATGTGCTCGATCTGCTCGACCGTGCGCTCGCCGGCTGCGAGCGTGGCGAGTTCGCCGGCATGGTCACCGCGCCGGTGCATAAGGGCGTGATCTGCGAGGCCGGTATCGCCTTTTCCGGTCATACCGAATACCTTGCCGATAAAACCGGCACGCCGCGCGTGGTGATGATGCTGGTGGGTGGCGGTCTGCGCGTTGCGCTGGCGACTACACATCTGCCGCTTTCCGCCGTGTCGGCGGCGATCACACCGGCGCTGCTGGAGCAGACTTTGCGCATTCTGCACGGCGATCTTGCCGGCCGTTTCGGTATTGTCGTGCCGCGCATCCTCGTTGCCGGCCTCAACCCGCACGCGGGCGAGGGCGGCCATATGGGGCGCGAGGAGATCGATGTGATCGCGCCCGTGCTCGACAAGTTGCGCGCCGAAGGCATGTGCTTGGCTGGCCCGCTGCCGGCCGATACGCTGTTCGTGCCGCATACGCTGGAGCAGGGCGACGCGGTGCTGGCGATGTATCACGACCAGGGCTTGCCGGTGCTCAAGCACGCGAGTTTCGGCGGCGGGGTGAATGTGACGCTCGGCCTG
>JAVBJT010000049.1:0-44061 GCA_031546845.1 Azoarcus sp.
GCGGCCGTCGGTGTCGTGTTCAAAGGCAAGGCGGGGGCCGTCGAGGCGTTCGAGGGCGGTGAGTTGGCCTTGCGCGTTGTAGTGTTCGAGGGTGTTACCCAGATCAAGCCGCCAGCCGGTGGGGGTGGCGGTGAGCAGGGCCGCGTCGGGTTGGCGGCTGGTGTAGGCGCCTTGTTCGAGGCGGTAGTGGTGCCGGGTGCCGCTGGGGCGCAGGGCAACGAGGGCGCCGGAGCCGATCAGCAGGCGCTGTTGGTAGTCGAAGGCCCATTGGGGGGCGGAGCGTTGATCTGTGCCAAGAGGGATGGCGCGGGCGCTGTTGTAGGTGCGGGTTACGCGCAGGAGCGGGTCGGTGCTGTCCTGGTAATCCTGTTCGGATTGAATCTTGTCGCCGGTGACGGTGATGGGGTTGCCGAAGGGGCCGGGGTCGGCTGCGCTGGCGCTGAAGCTGCTGAGGGTGTTCTGCTCGCTGTTTTTACAGATGCGCGAGGGTAGCGGGCGCAGGCAGGCGGGGGCGGAGTCGTCGGTGATGCCGAGGGTGCTTTTGTCGCGGAAGCCGGACGGACAACTGAGGCGGCGGTTGAAGGTGGTGTCGGCGGAGACAGAGCTGATCAAGTGATGGCAGTCGGGCTCGTAGTTGTAGGGGGCGAACCAGGCGTGGGAGACGACGGTCTCCATGGTTCCGCCTCCGCTTACAGAGAGTTCGAAGTCGGTGTGGTCGAGGCCGTTGAGGGTGCCAGGGGGGCAGAGGGGGCTGCCCCCCTGGTATTTGTAGTGCAGGGCTTCGGAGAGAGGGGCCGCCCAGGCGAGTTCGGCTTGGGCGATAGCGGCGGCGTTGCCAAGGGTGTAGACAAGGCGGCGAGGGGATTCGTATGAGTGGAGCGCGCGGGTGCTGCCTCGCCACGGTGTGGGTGCGCGCTCGGCGCCTTCGTAGGCGACGCCGTTATAAAAATATTCGCTGATGTTCTGGGCGTGGGCGGTTTGCAGCGGCGACAGGGCAAGCAGCAGCGTGGCGAGCGGCGCGAGCGGGCGGGTCATGAGGCGATCCTTGTTGTGCGTTTTTGCTGGAGCGGCCCGCCGGTGCGCCGGGGGCTGAGTGGGGGTATTTTATATCCTGATTGCTTATATGGGGAGACTTATTTTGACCAAAAGTCGCACGCCCTGCGATTCAGCTCTCAAACAATTTCATACAACGCCGGTTTCCATCCGCAGAGCATCTGCATCGGATAGGTATAATTGCAATTTATTTGTAGGCTTGACCTATAGCGGCTGGAAGGCCAGAGAAAAACTGAGCCGCCGCTCAACACGGTGCAGCAGCCTGACTGCATCGGCTACGGGATGTGTGGAACAGGGCAAGACCAGTGGGGGGCCGGTCAGTGTGTGCACCAGCGGCGCGGCTACCCACGCGGGCGCCGCGCCGCGCATATTTCAACCGGCCTGCCCAACCAGCAAGCTTCTGAGTTTTGCCCAATCGAAAAGCGGCCCCGGATCGGTCTTACGCCCCGGCGCAATATCCGAATGCCCGACAATATCCTCGATCATCGGATAACGTCGCTGCAGCGCATCGACCAGTTCCGCCAGGCGCACGTACTGCGCCTGCTCGAAAGGCTGTGTGTCGCAACCTTCCAATTCGATCCCAACAGAAAAATCGTTGCACCGTTCCCGTCCCCGCCAATAGGAAATGCCCGCATGCCAAGCCCGATTCTCGGTGGGGACGAACTGAACCACTACACCATTGCGGCGGATGAAGAAATGTGCGGAAACGCGTAAGTGGCAAATTTCCGCATAGTACGGATGTGCTGTGGGATCAAGCGTATTGGCGAACAGCGCTTCAACCCCTCGCCCGCCAAACTCGCCAGGGGGCAGGCTAATAGCATGAATCACCAGCAAGCGGACAGTTTCACCTGTCGGGCGCGCATCCTGGTTTGGTGAAGGCCAAGCGCTAGCCCCCTCGGCCCATCCGGCGGTATCGATTTGCGTAAGGATTTCCATTCGGCCCGCGCCCCCCCTGCACGCTTGAACTCGGAGGATACCGGGATCATCAATCCCACGGCTTGAGATCCACAACAGCGACTATTTCGGCACGCGTGCGATTGATCAGAACGGTCACCGATTTAGTCCTGCACATCATGGGCAACCATGCATCCGCATCCGGCCAGCGCTTTTGAATCTCGACCACCGCTTCTTCTGTATTAAAACGGCGCAATTCGTTTAGCGAAAACGCCTTGGCACGAATCCGTTCCGCCTCATCCTGCAGCGGTAAGTAATACTTTGGCTGCTGTGGCAAACCGAGCCCGGCAAAAACGCCTTCCAGCGTCAGCGTATTACGCTCATCCACACTCTCCGGCAAGCGCGCAGCGACCCACTGCGGGCCAACCCACGATGCCCGGCGATATTCCGGCTTTGCCGCATCGATGTTCCGCCCATCAAGTTCATTAACACGCACGAGGTCGAAACGATCCACATTGAACACCAACCAAGCGGGGCGCCCTTCCGCCACTGCATTCAGACCATAAAAAAATGCACACAGTTGGAGAACAACGATCGTCGCAAGATCAAATTTCAGCGTTTTTTTGCCGCGCTTATAGACCACCAATGTCATCAACGGGCCAATAACGACATCGACCCCCAGAATAAGGAGAAAAATTTCCTTGACACCAACCGCATCCGCCAATGGACCTGGATACCAAACAAAAAACACCAAGGCAAGCGTCAGTAACGCCACCAGTGCGGAAACGGCCAAATGAATGAGAAATGCGGTAATACGCGAGGAGGGGAGCACAAAAAACATAGCCTGAATAAGCTAAAAATTGAACGTTGAACAATCAGAATGAAAGAAGGGGGTCGCTATAGCGACCCCCTCAGTGCCCTCAGCTACTAACCAGATAGTTGATTAGAAGCGGCAGGTAGGCGGCAGATACTTATACACGGCCACATTGGAAGTAGCTGTCTTGCAACCCCATGTGACGGGGAGGCCCGCCTGAAGCGCACCCACCGGAACACCGGCTGTAAGTTCACCACTACCCGGAATCAGCAGAACATGCTCACCAGCCAATGAGGTATTAAGAGCGCCCCGATAGACAATTTCAATCGAACCGGGGTCAGCGTTGGTACCTCCAGGAACCGGCTGAGCAACAGTAACGTCCGCAACCCCTTGAATCAGAATCGACTCTACGCGGGACGTACCGGGAAGAACCGGAAACTCGTAACCATAGCCAACATTACCCGGAGTAAGAGGAGGCTGTACGTCATTTCCAGGATAAGGGTCAATACCGCCGGTAACCGCATTTGCAAACGTTTCCGTCACAGCCGTTTTCGCCGCATCAGCCAACACCAAGCCTTCCGACAACTGCGTGCGGATGGTGTAGTCCTGATACTGCGGCAGCGCGATGGAAGCCAGGATACCGATGATCGCGATGACGATCATCAGTTCGATCAGGGTGAAACCCTTTTGGATCATTTTTTTCATGGTAAAGCTCCTTGTGGAAAGTTTTATCACAGCGGGAGGAGGACCGCCCTGTCCTCTTTATAGCATCTCCCGTGCCAGGTTTTTGTCATGTCAAAAGCGTGAAATAGATCACGAAAACGGGGCTGAAACTGCTCTTCTACCTGGTTTGGCAGTCCACGTTTGACAAAACCCTTGTCAACTCTTGTCAAATTTTGACGCTGATTTTGACATTGCCCAATTTGTGCAGAACGCATTTCAATCCATGCCCCATTTCTGCAACCGGTAGCGCAGTTGCCGTAGCGTCATGCCTAATTTGCGCGCGGCCGCGGAGCGGTTCCAACGGGTTTCGTCAAGAGCGCGCAAGATCAGAAGGCGCTCGTCGTCGTTGTCGTCATTCTCGTCGACGGTAGCGGGAACACCGGCCGGGGGCTGCAGAGCGTCGGACGGCAGGGAACGGGATTCGGCTGAATCAAAAGCCCCCAGATCGAGGTCGTCAGCGGCGAGTTCGTCACCGTCACATAGTGCGCAAGCGCGCTCGAGCAGGTTTTCCAGTTCACGCACATTGCCGGGGAAAGCATGCCGGTTCAGCGCTTCAGCAGCGTCCGGGGACAGGCGTCGCGGCTGGCCGCCTTCACGCTCGGCGAGGCGGGCGAGGATGTGCGTGGCGAGTTCGGGGATGTCTTCCGGCCGTTCGCGCAGTGGCGGAACGCGCAGGGCGATCACGTTAATGCGAAAGTAGAGATCCTGACGGAATTTGCCTTCGCTGACGAGGTGACCAAGGTCGCGGTGGGAAGCGGAAAGAATGCGCACATCCACCGGCTCTTCGGCATGCGCGCCGACGGGACGCACGGCGCGCTCCTGGATGACGCGCAGCAGTTTTACCTGCATCGCCAGCGGCAGATCGGCGACTTCATCGAGGAACAGGGTGCCGCCGGCCGCGGCCTGGAACAAGCCCTCCTTGTCCGCGCCGGCGCCGGTAAAGCTGCCTTTGCGATGGCCGAAGAATTCGCTTTCCATCAGTTCGGGCGAGATCGCACCGCAGTTCACCGGTACGAACGGGCCGCTGGCGCGAGCGCCGAGGTCGTGGATGAGGCGGGCGATGACTTCCTTGCCCGTGCCCGATTCGCCGTGGATAAAAACCGGCGCTTGGTTGCGCGCGAGCTTTTCGATCTGCGCGCGCAGTTGCTCCAGCGCCGCAGAACTGCCGATAAACGCCCGGCTACCGGTCGGCAAGGACGCAGCCGGCTGGCCAAGCTTGAGTGCGTGGCTAACAAGTTCTTTCAGCGCCTTCAGTTCGACCGGCTTGGTGACGAAATCGAATGCCCCGAGCTTGAGCGCGCGGATGGCGGTTTCGATACTGCCGAAGGCGGTAATCACCGCGACCGGCAACCGGGAGTGAGACGACTGAATGAATTCAACCAGTTCCAGACCATCACCGTCGGGCAGGCGCATGTCGGTCAGACACAAGCGATAACGCTTAGCGCCGAGCAGCGCGCGCGCTTCGGCCACCGAGCCGGCGCTATCGCAGCCGAGCCCCATGCGCAACATGGAAAGCTCGATCAGCTCCCGAATATCGCTTTCGTCATCCACCACCAAACCATCGGCGGCGACGGCGTGGCCGTTACGGCGTTCGTCGTGTTTCATGGCTGGCTCCGTCCGATGATCAAAAAGTGGGCGCCCGCTTCGCCCGTCCGAACCTCCAGCTCAACATCGTTGGCCTCGGCCAGTTCGCGGGCAATATACAGGCCCAGGCCCGTCCCTTTGGGGTGTGTGGTAAAGAAAGGCTCGAACAGGTTGGGAACGGTGGACTCTTCGATGCCAGGGCCATCGTCGTGCACATGCAGGGCGACGCGCCCGCCGGGCAGTTCTTCACTATAGATACGCACGGCGCCGGGATGGCCGGAGCAGTAGCGGCGGGCATTGACGACGAGGTTGTCGAGAATCTGGCGCAAGTGGGTACGATCCATGCCGAGCGTGTGACGGTGATCGATCTCCACGCGATACACGGCGCGCTCGGTTTCACCTTGTAAACAGTGCGCCTCGACCAACTCATGCACGAAAGCGAACAGCGGCAGCGTTTCCGGCTCGGCCTGATCGCGCCGACCAAGCGCAAGAACATCGCGGATCATGCGTTCGATGCGATGCGCGTTGTCGTTGATGATACGGAGCAGGCGCTCGCGCACGTTGCCGCGCTTTTCGTCTTCCAGCAGTTCGACGGCCTGCGTAACGGCGGATAGCGGATTGCGAATCTCATGCGCCATGCTGGCGGTAAGGCGGCCGAGCGCGGCCAGTTTGGATTGCTGCAACTTACGCTGGATATCCTCGAAATCGGTCAGGTAGACCAGCGTGGCGGCGGCGGCGGCGCTGCCCGTTTCACCATGCACGGCTCGGCAGCGCAACAGCCGCCCGGCCGGGCCGAGACGCATCAAGTGTCCTTCGCCGCTATGGTCGGCGAGCACCTTGCCGAACGCGGCATCGATATCGGTCAAGGCCAATGCTTCCAGCGCGTGCAAACCCAGCAACGCGGCCGCCTGGGGGTTGGCCTTGCGCACATGGCCATTGGCGCCGATAACGATCACACCGTCCTGCATGTCGCTGATGATGCGTTCGTTTACCGCCTCCTGCTTGGCCAACTCGCGGCCACGCTCGGCCGCCAGCGTGGCATTCGCCTTGGCCCGCAACGCAAGTCCGCGCGCCGCGACGGCAATACCGAAAAAGCCGATGCAAATGATGCCAAGCTGCAGGAAATCCCCCGACGCGCCGCGGGCGACAAGGCGCCAGGTGTTTTCCGCAAGCACGACGACAGTGGTCAGCGCGGCGAAGAACAACACCATCCGCCCTTCGGCCACCAGACCGGCACCAGCGAGCACGATCATCATCAGCACTGGCATACCGCTGCGATAACCGCCGCTGGTCCACATGATCAGCGCCAATACGAACACATCGATGATGACTTGCAGGGCCGTGACGCGATCGAAACCGAAGCGCTGCTGCACGTCGGGAAAACCGAGGGCCAGCACCGCGCTGAAATAGGCAAACGCCGTCATGGTGAATAACGCGGGATATTCGCTGCCCAGATTGAGCATACGCCCGGCTACAAGAAACACCCCGGCGAGGACCAGGCGGAACAGGTTGAAGTAGCGCGCCGACAACCGCCGGGCGTAATCGATGCCGGCCGGACTGGAAGCGGCGTTCATGTCATTCTCTCCGATCGCGCTCGCCAAGGCGCCGGTGCGCATCGCAGCAGAAAAACACGCCCTCCGCCCGCACACCTTCGCTTTCCGGCGCGTGCACGCCACAGTGGGCGCACTCCAACATGCGCTCCGGCATACTGGGATCGGCATCGGCGCGCTTGCGCGCGGACTCCCCGCCTCGCCCGCGCCTGGAAAGGGCGCGCCGTACCCACCAGATGCCGAACAAAATGAGCAAAAACAGGAGCAGATTGCGCACAGAAAAGCCCGCGACGGGTGATGAATAAACAGGCGCAGCAGTTTAGCATGCCCTCCATGACGCCCCTTCCATGGCAATACCCGTTATGCACACTTGGCGCGAACAAGAGGCGCGCTTTTCTTTCATCCCAAGCCCCCCCTAGAATACGGACACCATGATTGGCCACATGATGTTTACCCCGCCTGTTCCGACGTTGTGCCGCGATGGTGACAGCGTCATGATCCTCGATCAGACCGCTCTACCCCACCGCACCACGCGGCTGCGGCTGCACACCACGGCTGACGTCGCTCATGCCATCCGCGCCATGCAGGTACGCGGCGCGCCGCTGATCGGCGCCACCGCTGCCTTTGGCGTTGCCTTGGCGCTGCACGAGCAACACATTGCCGGCGCGTCCGCGTACGCTGCCAATAAGGCACTCGACGACGCCCTCGAACGACTCGCCGCCACTCGCCCGACCGCGGTCAACCTGCACTGGGCGCTGGCGCGCATGGCCGCGCGCCTGCGCCCGCTACCCACGGCACAACGGCTTGCCGCAGCGTGGGCGGAAGCCGAAGCCATTCGCGCGGACGATATCGCCACCTGCGCGGCCATCGGCCATCACGGCCTGAACTTACTGCGCTCACATGCCAAGCACCAGACAGCCGGCCGCCCCGTGCGCGTCATGACGCATTGCAACGCTGGCTGGCTCGCCACGCTCGGAGCCGGCACCGCGCTCGCGCCGGTTTACGCCGCGCACGCCGCCGACCTGACGGTGCATGTGATCGTCAGCGAAACCCGCCCGCGCAACCAGGGCCTGCTCACCGCGTGGGAGCTACGCCAGGCTGGCGTGCCTTACACCTTGATCGCCGACAACGCCGCCGGCCTGCTGCTCGCCCGTGGCGAGGTCGACGTGGTGATAACCGGCGCGGACCGCGTTGCCGCCAACGGCGACACCGCGAACAAGATCGGGACGTACTTGAAGGCGCTCGCCGCGCGCACCGCTGGCGTGCCGTTCTACATCGCCGCGCCGCGCTCAACGCTCGATTTCGCCTGCGCCAATGGCAGCGCGATCCCCATCGAAGAGCGCGACGGTGATGAAGTCCGCCGCCTCCACGGCCTCAACGCTAGCGGCGGCCTGGAGACACTGAACCTGGTGCCGGACGATACACACGTGAACAACCCGGCGTTCGACGTGACTCCCGCCACACTCATCGACGGCTTCATCACCGAAGATGGCGTACTTTCACCCTCGCGGCTGCGCGAGACAGCCTCCCCCCATGAACACGGAACCCACACTGCATAGCATGCTGCTCGATACCGCACGCGCGCTCAGCGCGGCGGGGCTCAACACCGGCAGCGCGGGCAATGCCAGTATCCGGCTCGACGACGGCTTGCTGATCACGCCCAGCGGCCTCGCCCCCGAGGATTGCCGCGCGGCGGACATGGTGGCGATGCGGGCGGACGGCAGCTTCGAGCACGCACTCGCCCCTTCTTCCGAATGGCGTTTGCACAGTGACATCTACCGCGCGGTGGCCGATGCCGGCGCGGTCATCCACACTCACGCCCCGTTCGCCACCGCGCTTGCCTGCCAGCGCCGCGATATTCCGCCCTTTCATTACATGATCGCGCGCTTCGGCGGCGACACCGTACGCTGCGCCCACTACGCCACTTTCGGCACACAAGCCTTATCCGACGCCGTGCTCGCCGCGCTGGACGAACGCCGCGCCTGCCTGCTCGCCAATCACGGCATGGTGGTCTACGGGCGCGACGCGGCGCATGCGCTGGCGCTCGCGATCGAGTTCGAAACACTGTGCGAGCAATACTGGCGCACTTGCCAACTCGGCGCCCCGGCCCTGCTATCGGCGGCGGAAATGGATGAGGTGATCGAACGCTTCCGCTGGTACGGCCGCCCTCGATCCGGGGAAACCGGCTGATGCGCATCCTCTTCTCGGCGCTACGCTCGACGGCGCAGTGGTTCGCGTTACCGCTGGCGCTATTTCTGCTGCTGGCGGGTATCGCCGACTATCTCACCCAGCATACCCAGGAACTGGAAGAGGCGCGCACCTGGGAGCATTTCCAACAAAGCGCCACGCGGCAGATCGATCGCCTGCGCCGCGAACTCGAAGTCGCCGTACCCACCGACCCGGCCACAGCCCACAAACTGGCGGCCAGCCTGCTGTCCACACGCAGCGACGCACGCAACGTCAGCCTGGAAATCATCGATCTGGCCGCCGGCCCCGAATCGCAAATCGTCTATCGCGATACCGACCCGCACCCGACGATGCCCATGACATACGCCGAGCTGATCGCATCCGGCCCGTACCGCTGGCTGGTCGAAGTCTCCCCGTTGCCCGGCCATTACCTGCTCACCCCGAGCGGCTCCGTGCGTATTCTGCAATGGGGAGGGCTCTCGTTCGCACTGCTCGCCGCTATGCTCGCCGCTGTGCTGCAAACACGCGCGCGCGCCGTGCGCCGCCAGGTACAGCAACAAACGGCCACCATCCGCGATAGCAACAATCGCCTGGAAAAAGCCAACGCGGCCTTACGGATCGAGATCGAAAGCCGGATTCGCGCCGAATTCGCGCAGCGCGACAGCAACGCGCTACAACGGGCGATCATCGACAGTTCGGAATACGCGATCATCTCCACCGACACGGAAGGCGTCATCCAACTCTTCAACCCGGCTGCCGAGCGTATCTTCGGCTGGACGGCGGCGGAGGTGGTCGGCCGCATCACCCCGGAACAGTTTTACCCGGCGGAAATCATCACCCACCTCAAAAGCCTCTACCAACTATCCGGATTTGCCTGCCTGGTTGCCGCCGCCAACCAAGGCCAAACGGTCGAACCGCACGAAATCACACTACAGCGCCGCAACAGCAGCCGCTTCCCCGCTAACCTTTCGATCTGGCCGCTGCGCCTGGACGAAGGCGGCTACCTACAAGGCTACCTCGGCATCATCACCGACATTTCCCACCACAAAGCAACGGAACAGCGCATCCGCTTCCTCGCTCACTACGACGCGCTCACCGAATTGCCCAACCGTAACCTGCTCAATCTGCGCCTCGGCGAAGCCCTCAACCTGTGCCAGCGGCACAACGAACGGCTCGCCGTGCTGTTTCTCGATCTCGACCACTTCAAATACGTCAACGACTCCCTCGGCCACCAAGCCGGCGACATGCTGCTGCAAGCCGTGGCGCAGCGTTTCACCGCTTGCATGCGCGGCGGCGACACCGTTGCCCGCATGGGGGGCGACGAATTCGTCATCCTGCTGCCATCGATCTCCCGCAACGAGCAGGCCGCCGAGATCGCCGAACGCGTGTTGCACGTACTACATCCGCCGTTCGACATCCGCGGCCAGCACCTCAGTATCACGCCCAGCATCGGCATCGCGTTCTATCCGGACGATGGCGACGACGAGGAAACCCTGATCAAGCACGCCGACGCGGCGATGTACCAAACCAAGGAAGAAGGCCGTAACGGCTACCGCTTCTACACCCAGAAACTGTCCAGCCACGCCTCCGAACGGCTATCCATCGAAAATCAGCTTCGGCAAGCGTTGGAAAAAAAAGAATTCGTTCTTTATTTCCAACCCCAGGTCGACGTCGCCAACGGCACCATCGTCGGCATGGAAGCCCTGCTGCGCTGGGCCAGCGTGGAACACGGCCTGATGCCGCCAAGCCGCTTCATCCCCATCGCGGAAGACAGCGGCCTCATCATCCCGATCGGCGAATGGGTACTGCGCACAGCCTGCGCGCAAGGCCACGCCTGGCAGCAAGCCGGACTGCCCCCCATACCGATTTCGGTCAACCTCTCCGCGCGTCAGTTCGACCAAAGCGACCTGCCCGAACGCATCGCCCACGTGCTTGCCGAAACCGGCCTTGCCCCCGGCCTGCTGGAACTCGAACTCACCGAAAGCCTGGTCATGCGCCAACCGGAGCGCAGCTCGGAAATACTCAACCGCTGCAAGGCGCTCGGCCTGCAAATCTCCATCGACGACTTCGGCACCGGCTATTCCAGCCTTGCCTACCTGCGCCGCTTCCCGATCGATCGGCTGAAAATAGATCGTTCCTTCATCCGCGACATTGTCGAGGAACCGGATGACGCTGCCATTACCCAGGCCATCATCGCCATGGCTCACAGCCTGCGCCTGACGGTCGTCGCCGAAGGCGTGGAAACCGAAGCTCAGCGACGCCTGCTGCACCAATGGGAATGCGGCATCTACCAAGGCTTTCTACACAGCCGGCCGCTACCGGCCGAAGCCATCACCGATCTGCTCGCCAGTCTCGACGCCAAGCGCGGCCGTAACGCCCGGCCGGTATCCCTCGATCCCGCCTGAAGCACATCCGGAAATACAAAGCGCGCAAGCACAAAACGCGACCGGCGGCTTATCTATCCGCCAGCGGCACCGCCAACCGCCGCCTCCAGCACCCGCAGCAGACTTGCCGTATCGTCCCGCCCCCAGCCATGCGCCATCAGCGCATTCAATTGCTGCCACACCTGCGCCGCCACCGGCAGCGGCATACCGAGGCGGGCAGCCTCATCCATCAGAATGGCGAAATCCTTATGGTGCAGGCGCGCTTCCACCCCAGCGGAGAAATCGCGCCGCGTCATACGCCCGCCCATCACCTCCAGCACCCGCGACGACGCCGAGCCGGCGGCCAACGCGCCGCGCACCGTTTCCGGGTCCACACCGCTGGCCCGGGCCAGCAGCATGGCTTCGGCGCAGGCCTCGATCGCGGCGACCATCATCATCTGGTTGCATGCCTTCGCCACCTGCCCCGCGCCAGCCGGGCCGATGTGCACGATACGTTGCCCCAGCACGGCAAACAGCGGACGAACACGCTCGAAAGCCACCGCCTCGCCGCCGGCCATGATCGCCAGCGTCGCCTCGCGCGCACCCTGCCCACCGCCGGAAACCGGCGCATCGAGCCAGGCCACGCCGCGCTCTGCATAACGGCTGGCCAGCGTGCGCGCGGTAGCGGGCGCGATAGTGCTCATATCCACATGCACCGCACCGGGCGCAAACCCCTGCGCCAACCCATCGATACCGAACGCAAGCGCCGCCACATCATCGCCGGTCGTGACGATGGTGACGACCACCTCGCTCGCCGCGGCCAACGCAGCCGGCGTGTCGTACCATACGGCGCCGGCTTCGACGAGTTCCGCCGCCGCTTCGGGCCGCCGCGCCCATAGCGCGAGTTCATGCCCGGCAGCAAGCAAATGCGCAGCCATCGGCCGTCCCATGACGCCGAGGCCGATAAAACCGACTTTCATTTGTCTCCTTCCTCGCCTCCCGCGCGCTCGCACCCGCCGCTCATCCGCTCCAGCAACTTGAGTATCGCAATGGAGTCTTCCTCACCCAATCCGCTACCCACCGCGGCATTGAACATCTGCGCCGTCGCCGCCACGGACGGCAGCGCAAGCCCCAGGCGATGCGCCTCTTCCAAAACGATACGCATATCCTTCTGGTGCATCCACGCCTTGAAGCCGGGCTTGAAGTTACGGTCGAGCATGCGCTGGCCGTGATTCTCGAGAATGCGCGAATAAGCGAAACCGCCCAGTAGCGCCTCGCGCACCCTGGCCGCGTCCACCCCGCTCCGGGTGGCGAAGTTGAGCGCCTCGGCCACCGCCGCCACGCCCACGCCGGTCAGAATCTGATTGCAAGCCTTGGCGACCTGGCCCGCGCCATCGCTACCAATATGCGTCACCGCCTTGCCCATCGCATCGAACAAAGGCCGCGCCTTGTCGAAAGCCTCGCGCACGCCGCCAACCATGATCGTCAGCGTGCCAGCAATAGCACCGACCTCCCCACCCGATACCGGCGCATCCAGCATGGTGACGCCACGCTTGGCCAAGCGCCCGGCAATGGCCTGTGCCGCCGCCGGAGCGATGGTGCTCATATCCACATGGATCAGGCCCGGCCCAGCGCCCTCGGCCACGCCTGCCGTCCCCAGCGTCACCTGCTCGACGTCCGGCGCGTCGGCCACCATGCTGATCGTCACCTCCGCCCGCGACGCCGCCTCGGCGGCACTCGCGCAATCGCCCGCGCCGGCTTCGAGCAAAGGCAGCATGGATTCGCGCCGACGGCTCCATACATGAACCGTATGGCCGGCCTTCAACAGATTCAGCGCCATGGGGCGGCCCATCAGGCCAAGTCCAATGAATCCGATTTGCATAGGATCGACTCCTGAAATATGTGCGTGGCGGAAAACACCGCAAAAACGGTGCAAAAACAAAAACGGTCGTGGCCCTTGCACGGACCACGACCGTTCGGACTACACCGATCATCAGGTAAATCGCCCTCGCCGCCAAGAGCCAAGGCGCCATCGCCAAGGCATCGATCAAACGCCCGCCGCATGCCCCTCATAGGGATTTGCATTCAACCGGATAACAAAGCGGGGAGCCGAAGACAGTGCTGTAGCACGGCAAGGCGACCCAACGCAGTTATACGGTTGAAGGCGAAGCCGTATCAAAGCGTCCGTCGCGGAAATCCGCCAACGTCTCATAGATTTGCTGCTCGGTATTCATCACGAAGGGGCCATACTGGGCAATCGGCTCGCTCAACGGCTGCCCGGCAATCAACAGCACACGCGCACCATCGCCGCCGGCCTCGATAACGACGCCATCGCTGCCCGCCGTATTGGCGAGAATCGCCATGCGCTGCACCGGCACCTCCGTTCCTTCCACTGCGACGGTGCCGCGATATACATAGATGAACGCGTTGTGTATCGCCGGCAGCGTCTGGGCAAAACGCGCCCCGGCCGGCAGATGCACATCGAGGTATAACGGCGCGGTGGCCTCGCGCACCACCGCGCCAGCCACGCCGTGGCTCGCGCCGGCGATCACCGTTACCGCCACACCGCCCTCCGTAGTGAAGGAAGGCAGGTCCGTCGCGGCGAAATCCCGATACCAGGGCGCGCACATCTTGTCCCGCGCCGGCAGGTTGAGCCACAACTGGAAACCCTCCATGCGCCCGGCCTCCTGCTGCGGAATTTCAGAATGAATCACGCCACGCCCGGCCGTCATCCACTGCACGCCGCCGTTTTCCAGCAAGCCCTCATGGCCGGCGCTGTCGCGGTGGCGCATGCGCCCGGCGATCATGTAGGTAATGGTTTCGAAACCGCGATGCGGATGATCCGGAAAACCCGCGATGTACTCATCCGGATCGTCGCTGCCGAACGCGTCCAGCATCAAGAAAGGATCCAACCGCCGCTGCAATGGCTGCGTCAGCACACGGGTGAGCTTGACCCCGGCGCCGTCGGACGTGGCCTTGCCGGCCACCAGCCGCTCCACCGCACGGGACCGACCGACCACCTCCGGCTGTATCGTGAATGTCGTGGCTGTCATGGCGAACCTCCGTAATCAATAAGCGATGAAAAATTGAAAAACTCAGGCCAGCGCCACCGCGATATCGGCCTCTGCCTCCGCCAGCCCCTGCTTTTGCGCCGCCTCGCCCATCGCCAAACCCTCGGCATAGGCAAAACGCACGTCGGTAATTCCCAGGAAACCGAGAACGGTCTGGATATACGGTGTCTGCGTATCGGACGCCGTTCCACGGTAACGGCCGCCGCGCGCGAACGCGACATAAGCCTTTTTCCCCTTGAGCAGCCCTTCCGGTCCCGTTTCGGTATAGCGGAAAGTGACACCGGCGCGGCAGATCGCATCGATCCAGCTCTTCAACTGCGTCGATATGCCAAAGTTGTACATCGGCACGCCCAACACAAGCACATCGGCAGCCTGGATTTCGGCAATCAGCGCATCGTCCAACGCTACCCGCGCTGCCTGCTCGGCGGTTCGCCCGGCGGGCACGGCAAACAACGCACCGAGCGCCACCTCGTCCAGCGCCGGATGCGGATTGCGCGCCAGATCGCGTACCGTCAGCTTCGCTGCAGGATGAGCCTGCCGCAGACGGGCAACGATATCGTTGGCCAAGCGGGTGGAATTAGCGCCTTCGCTACGCGCACTGCCATTGATCTGAAGAATGTTCATGAACGGAACTCCTCGGGTTTCGGAAAGAAAGGTGCCGGAAACGGCCACGACCACACTCTATTACCGATAAAAAACCCCAGGAAGCCCCTATTACGGATAATATTGTTCCACAAATGGAACAATACCAAGCCAATGATCTGCTGATTTTCGCCCGCGTGGCCGAAGCCGGCAGCTTCAGCCGCGCGGCCGAACGCCTTGGCCTGCCCAAATCCACCGTGTCGCGCCGTATCGCACTGCTGGAAGAACAGATTGGCGAGCGTTTGCTACTGCGTACAACCCGCCGCCTCTCACTCACCGAATTCGGCCACGGCCTGCTCGAACACGCCCGCCAGATTGCCGCCGAAGTAGACGCCGTCGCCTCCCTCGCACAACACCGCCAGGCACGGCCCAGCGGCCGGCTACGGATATCGATGCCAAGCGATTTCGCCAACCTGCTGTTGGTGGACATGCTGGCAGCATTTGCCGCGCTGCATCCGGCGATCAGTCTGGATATCGACTTGTCGCCACGGCGAGTGGACCTGATCGGGGAAAACTTCGACCTCGCGCTACGCATGGGCGAACTGCCCGACGACGCCACGCTGGCCGCCCGGCGTATCGCACTTTTCCCCGGCGGGCTGTACGCCGCGCCCGACTACCTGGCCGAACGCGGCGTTCCCGCCGCTCCAGACGATCTGATCCACCACGACGCACTCTGCCTCCTCGGCCGCAACGGCGAACCGCAAGCCTGGACGCTGCGCCGCGACGACGCACGCTGGGAGGGGCTGGCGCCCGCCGATATCCATCCCCGCATCAGCGCCAACTCACCGGAATTTCTGGTCCGCCTCGCCTGCGCTGGCAGCGGCATTGCCGCCGTTGCCGATTACTTCGCCGCCACGCATATGCGCCGCGGCGAACTGCGCCGCGTTCTGCCCGACTGGCGCTTACCCGCCACGACCGCGTGGGCGATTTTTCCCGGCCGACGACTGATGCCAGCCAAAACGCGCGCTTTCCTCGACATGCTCGCGGCGGCCTTCCCCGCGTGAAACGAGTGTGCTTTCCGACCTACAATGTGCTTTTTCGCGCCAGAGCGTTCCAGATGCCCCTGTTCTCCCTGCTCGCACACCGCCGCATCCCCTTCCTTGCCCTGTTCGTGGTTTGCACCGCCCTGCTCGGTTTCGGCCTTTACCTACAACACGTGGTCGGCCTCGAACCCTGCCCGATGTGCATCATGCAGCGCTACGCCTTCGTCGTGGTCGCGCTCATCGCCCTGATCGCGGGCGTGCAAGGGCCGAAGCTCATCGGCCGCCGTATTTATGCCGTGCTGATTCTGCTCGCCGCGCTCACCGGTGCGGGCATCGCCGTCCGCCAAAGCTGGATTCAGCTCTATCCGCCCGCCTTCGCCGAATGCGGTCCCGATCTGGAATTCATGCTCGACAGCTTCCCCCTGGCCGAAGCCCTGCCGAAAATTTTCGGCGGCTCGGGCGATTGCAGCGCAATCGACTGGACCTTCCTCGGCCTGTCCATCGCCAACTGGTCGCTGCTCTGCTTCAGCGCCACCGCCATTTTCGCCGGCTATCTGCTACTGCGCGGCAAGCGGACCTGATCCTGGGCAGGCTGGCCCCGTGCGGGTTGTCGTTCCAAAAATCGTGGAGGGCGATCTACTCGATCAACCCGTGGAGGTCATCGTCAATGCCTGGAACAGAAACATCATTCCGTGGTGGCTGTTGGTGCCACAAGGCGTTTCGGGCGCGATAAAACGGCGCGGCGGCTACCAGCCCTTCCGGGAGCTCGCGCGGTTTGGCCCCATTGCGCTTGGCGACGCGATGCTCACCTCGGCCGGTAAGCTACCCTATCGCGGCATCATCCATGTGGCCGGAATCGACATGCTGTGGCGCTCGACCCGGCAGTCCATCCGGCAGTCCGTTGTGTCCGCGATGGCAATCGTCGAAGCGCGGGAATTCAAATCGGTCGCTTTTCCCGTTATCGGATCGGGCACGGGTGGATTTGGGCAAGACAGCGCCTTGCGCTTGATGCAAGAGGCGCTTTCGGAACTCGAATCGGCTGCGGAAGTGGTGATCGTCAAATTCAAGCGCCGCTAGCGGCACTTGCATCGGTACAACCCTATCACTCCACCACGAGCACGGTCGCGCCACCGATTTCATACAGGCCATTGCCAAGCGCGTGGCAGCGTTTGACTTCCAAATGCGTCACCAGTGGCGGACGGTCGACCTGCTCGCCCGGCGACATCACCATCACCTTGAGCGTTTCGGACTCGCCGGGCACATACGCGGCATGGATCGTCATGCCGCCAACGCCGATTTCGATGCATTCGGCGGGCACGGATTCGCCGTTCGGCAGCAGAATGGCGGCAGTGCAGCCTAGCGGAATACGGCGATCCAGCCGGCGATCAAGAGGTGAAGAACGGTCGTTCATGGGCGGGCGCCATAACGGATGAAGACTTTGCGATTGTAGCGCGTCCCCAGCGGGAAAATCGCTTTTCCATCACTGGCTTGCGGTACAAATACACAGTTGGCACGCGCCCAGGCGGGCACCCAACATCAACGCGGCGGCGAATCCGCCCGCGCACGCTCAAAACAAGCACGCGCATAGCCGGCCATCGCGCCAATAACCTCATCCGCCTCACCAACCGCCCGAGCCAACGCGATGTTGACGGTCGGATGCCGCTCGCGCGCCGCGGCAACAAGGGCCGGCACATCGCGCTTGAGATGGCCGCCCTGAGCAAGAAAAACCGGCACGACCACAATAGAAGGCTGCCCGGCGGCGGCAAGCGCATCGATCGCATCGCTCAACGTCGGCATCATCAGTTCGAGAAACGCCAGTTCCACGTGCAGGCCAGGCTCTTCGGCGAGCATGCGCGCGCGCATGCGTTGCATCGGCTCGGCCCATGCGGGATCGCGCGCGCCGTGCCCAAACAACACCACCGCCCCGTTCACGCTCGTGCTCCCGGGCGCAGCAAATACTCAATGACACGCGCAGCGGCGAACAAACCGACGCTCGCCGTCACCGCCACGCTCGACCCATAGCCAGCGCAAGCCAACCCCTGTGGCGCTTGCCCCGACGCACACACCGCCGGCGGATAGCGCAGCGGCTCTACTGAATAGACGGCCTCGATGCCGAATTTTTTTTTCGGCTCGCGCGGAAAACCATGTTCCTTGCGCAAACCGGCGCGCACCTTGGCAAGCAGCGGATCTTGCTCGGTACAGGATAAATCCGCGACGCAAATACGCGTCGGATCGGTTTTGCCGCCGGCGCCGCCAGCCATGATCAAGGCCGTTCGAAACTCGCGGCACGCCACAGCCATGGCGATCTTGGCGCGGACGTTATCGACGGCATCAACAACGACATCGAAATCGCGGAGCAGAACTCGTGCGTTTTCCGGCGTGGCGAATTCTTCCACCGTCGCCACTTCGGCCAAAGGGTTGATCGCGGCAATGCGTTCGGCCATCGCCGCCACCTTGGGCTGGCCCAAGGTATGTTCGAGCGCATGCGCCTGCCGGTTGATATTGGATTCGGCCACGTGATCGAGATCGATCAAGGTCAGGCGGCCCACGCCGCTGCGCGCCAGCGCTTCCGCCACCCACGAGCCGACGCCGCCGACCCCTACCACGCAAACCCGCGCAACCGCCAGACGCGCGAGCGCATCGCCGCCATACAAACGATCAATGCCACCGAAGCGGCGCGCGGAATCGACCTGTTCAGCCAGAGGGAATTCAGCGACGGAAGAAACGGTCATGACTATTGCCCATCCACGGCGCGCGAGAAAATAGAACCCGATGCAATCGCGGCACAAGCGGGCGCGGCCAGCCAACGCTCGCTCACGCCGTCACCGGCTCCACCATGTGCAGGCTGTCGAGCCACACCCCGAGACCTTGAGCGTTGAGCTCAAGGTCTTCGCGCAACAGATCGAACACGGTTTCCTCTGGCTGCGTCCAGCACTGCCGCTCTTTTTCCTCGCGTACAAGCTGTTCGATACCGGCCAGGATTTCGACATGGCGCGCGATACCGTTGCCACGCGCCGCATGCGCGATGGCAACATGAGCATCGATCAGACGGTGCAGATCGGCGGCCAGACGTTCAACCTCGGTCACACGGCTGTAATGCGTGGGATACATCGCACTCGGTTCATACGCCAGCATGCGGTCGATGGAATCGTGCAGCGCGATGGGATCGAATTGGCTCGGCGACGTACTGGGAAAAACGAAAGCGCGACCGTTGACATCCAATTCGCGATAGGAAAAACCAAAGGTATCGCCGGTAAAAAAGATGCGTGCGGTTTCATCCCAGATGCAAATGTGGTGCCGGGCGTGGCCGGGCGTCTGCAGAACGCGGAAAGGCCGCCCCGCGAGCTCAAAGCTCAAATCCTCAACCGCGCTCACAATGCGCTCCTCCGGCACGGGCACAAGTTGCCCATATAGGGCAAAAGCCCGCTCGGACCCATAAACGGCGGAAACACCCGCCCACAACCGGGAAGGCTCGACCATATGACGCACGCCGCGCGGATGGACAACGAGCCTGGCGCCCGGCAGCGCGCACATCAAACTACCCGCGCCGCCGGCATGATCGAGATGGATATGCGTCAATACCACCCAATCCACCTGCTCGGGCGCGATATCCAGGCTGGCAAGCGCGGTCAACACGCGCGGCACCGACGCATTGCTGCCGGTATCGATAACGGCGGCACGGCCGCGATGAATCACGAGATAAATCGCCGCGAAGCGCGAGCGGAGGTAACCGGACTCAACGGTATAAATGCCATCCGGATGGCTTGTCACGTCACGCACACACACTCCTCCATCAATCAAAACGTTTTTGGTTATTTTATCTGTTATAGCGCCACGAAGCCGCGCGGGGGCGCACCGGGTTTACCCTCCACATCGACAGACCTCGGCCGCTCGCGGCAGAATGCCTGCCATTGAATCAGCCCACCCTTACCCGAAGCTTTCGGCAGACGTCACATCACACCGATCGCGCATCATCCCTGAACACTGTTGCATACATATGACCTTCGATTTCGACCGACAACCCTCGCGTGAAAACATCCCTGGTGAAAAATGGGGCCGCTACGCCGGACGCGACGTCCTGCCCCTCTGGGTGGCGGACATGGACTTCACCGCCCCGCCCGCCGTGCTCGACGCCCTGCGCGCGCGTCTGGAACATGGCATTTTCGGCTATACGGAAGCGTGGCCCTCCCTGATCGAAGCAGTCATCGACGGACTCGAACGCGACCACCTGTGGCGCATCCAGCCCGATTGGCTGGTATGGCTACCCGGCGTCGTGACCGGCTTCAACCTGGCCTGCCGCGCGGTCGGCACACCTGGTTGCGGCGTGTTTACCGCCACCCCGGTTTACCCCCCTTTTCTTCACGCACCGGAAAACAACGACCGCCGCCTCATCACCCGGCCCCTGGTGGAGCAAGCTGGACGCTGGGTCTGGGACCGCGCCGCGACCGAGGCCGCCATCGACGAGCGCACCCGGCTATTCATGCTGTGCAACCCGCACAACCCCGTGGGCCGCGTGTTCGACCGCGACGAACTGGACTGGATCGCCGATCTTGCCGAACGCCGCGATCTCGTCGTATGCAGCGACGAAATCCACTGCGGGTTGGCGCTGAACGCCGATATGCCCCACCTGCCGCTGGCGGCGCTGGACGACGGCATCGCCCAACGCACGATCACGCTGATGGCGCCCTCCAAAACGTGGAACATCCCAGCGCTTTACTGCGCTTTCGCCATCATCCCCAACGCCGCGCTGCGTGCCCGCTTTCGCCGGGCAATGCGTGGCATCGTCCCGCACGTGAATGTCTTCGGGCTCACCGCCACCGAAGCGGCCTATCGCGATTGCGACCCCTGGCGAACCGCCTTGCTCGACTACCTGCGCGGCAACCGCGAATGTGTCATCGATGCGGTGGCAAAGATGCCTGGGCTGCGCACAACCCGCCCAGAAGCGACCTACCTGGCCTGGATCGACTGCCGCGACGCTGGGCTTGAGGATCCTGCCGCGTTTTTTGAAGCCGGCGGCGTCGGCCTCTCCGACGGCAAGCTATTCGGCCTGCCTGGCTTTGTACGGCTCAATTTTGGCTGCACGCGCGCGATGCTCGACACCGCGCTGGAACGCATGCGGCAAGCACTGGCCACCCGCCGGTAAGCGATTGTCCGGCGATACTTAACGGCGCAAAAAACACGCTTCGAATTTTTCCGCGGGAATGGGCGGACTACACAGATAGCCTTGGTAAGTACCGCAACCGAGCGTACTGAGCAGTTCCAACTGCGCGGCGCTTTCAACGCCTTCGGCCTGAACATCGATATCCAACGCATGCGCCATGGCGACAATAGCCGAAGCAATGGCGAAATCGTTGCAATCGTCGGCCAGATCCTTGATGAAGCTGCGATCGATCTTGAGCTTGTCGATGGCAAAGCGCTTGAGGTACGCCAGACTCGAATAGCCCGTGCCAAAGTCATCGATGGCCAGCCGCACGCCAAGCCGTTTCAGCTCATCGAACATCGAGGCGGTTTTCTCGCCCTGCTCCATCAGCTTGCTTTCGGTAATCTCCAGTTCGAGCCGCTGCGCGGGCAGGCCGGTTTCCTCCAAGGCCCGCCGCAGCAGATCGTGGATGTCCTGGCGCAGAAGCTGCACTACGGACAGGTTGACCGCCATCGTTTCAAAAGCATAGCCCGCATCGAGCCATTGCCGCGCCTGCCGGCACGCCTCGTGTAACACCCATTCGCCAATCGGCACGATCAGCCCGGTTTCCTCGGTAATGGGAATGAAGTCGGCGGGGGAAACGACTTCACCATCCGCCGGTATCCACCGAACCAAAGCCTCGGCGCCAAGCAGACGGCCGTCGCTCACGGACAGCACCGGCTGGTAGTAAAGTACAAACTCATTTTGCGCCAACGCCCGCCGCAATCGGGTTTCAAGCTCAAGCCGCCGGCTCGCGTAGCGCGTCAGATCCTCGGTATAGAACCCATAGGTATTACCCTGCGCCTTGGCCCGATACATGGCAGCATCGGCATTGCGAACCAACTCCATGAAATCCGCGCCGTCGTCCGGGTACAGGCTGATACCGATACTGGCGTGGATAAAAATCTCGTGGCCGGACGACAGCCGGAAAGGATCAGTCAACGCATCGATCAAGCCTTGCGCGACCACGGCGGCATCGCCGGGGCTTTGCGTTTGTTCCAGCAACACCATGAATTCATCGCCGCCAAGACGGGCCAGCGTATCTTCTTCGCGCAAACGGTAACGGAAGCGCTTGGCAACGGCATGAAGCAATTCGTCACCCGCCGAATGCCCCAAACTGTCATTGACCATCTTGAAACGGTCGAGGTCAAGAAACAGAACCGCCACCCGGCATGCGCGGCGCTGCGCTGCATCGAGCGCATGCTGCAGGCGCGCGAGCACCAACAGCCGGTTGGGCAGATCGGTCAGCGGATCGTGATGCGCCAGATAATCGAGCCGGGCTTCCGTCTGTTTGAGCTTGCTGATATCGGTAAAAACGCCGACGTAATGCGTCAGTTCGCCAAACTCGTTACGGACGGCATTGAGCCTCATCCACTCCGGGTAAATCTCGCCGCTGCGGCGGCGATTCCAGATTTCCCCTTGCCAATAACCCGAACTGATGAGCGACGCCCACATGGCCTGATAGAAATCGCGCCGGTGACGGCCGGATTTGAGGACGCGCGGATTTTTTCCGATCACCTCCTCACGCGCATAGCCGGTGATTTTGCTGAAGGCACTATTGACTGAAACGATCTTTCCTTCCAGATCGGTTATCGCCACCCCATCGTGCGTACTATCGATAACCGCCGCACTGAGCCGCAGCATCTCGGTCGCCGCGCGCTGCTCGGTAATATCGCTCCACACACCGATAATACGCAAAGGCTTGCCTTTGCTGTCGCTAGACAGGCGCAGTTCATCCCGCACCCACAGCATGGAACCGTCACGGTGGAAGAAGCGATATTCATGCACCAGACGCCCATTGGCCTCCAGTTCATCCCCGTCGATGGCGCTACGGGCGACGTCGTCCGGGTGCAGACAAGTATTCCACCAGCCGGGCTGCAATGCGTCCGCCACCGAATACCCGGTAAGACGCTGCAAATTGTCGCTGACCCACGAGACCGTCCAATAGCCTTCGCGCCACTCCAGCACATAGCTGACCGACGGACTGGAGGAAAACACCTCGCGCAGGCGCTCCGATGTCGCCCGCAACGCGGCCCGCTCGCGCACCAATTCGGACTCGCGGAAAACCTTGCCGAGCACCAAAGGCAGTTCATAAAGATAGCTGTCGTGTTTGACCAGGCAGTCGGCCGCCCCTAGACGTAAAGCCTGCGCGACGACTTCCCCGCTGCTTTGATCCGTTACGACGACAATCGGAATGTCGAGATCGCGTACCTCGCGCAATACCTTGGTGACATCGAGCGCATGCATATCCGGCAGGAGATGGTCGAGCAGCACGACATCGTAGCTGCACGCTATATCCGCCCCTGCTGGCAGACGAACAAGTACCTCCGCCGCGGAAGCGACGCAATCGATGCGCAGATTTGGCGCCACCCGGGACAAATGGCGGTAAATCGAACCGACATCCACGCTCTCGCCGGCGGCGTAAAGCACACGGATCGGCTGACTGCGGTTGGCCAGATCGGCCCGCACACGGGCCATCGTCGCCTTGAGCGTCTGTGGCAGGCGCTCAAGGTAGTCACCATCCTTGACCAGATAATCGTCAGCGCCGCTCTTGAGCACTGCAATCGCCGCGCCTTGATCGTCCGCATCGACAAGCATGACGAACGCCAACGGCAAGCCTCGGTCCCGTACCCAACCGAGCAAATCCAGACCGCTGCCATCGGGCAAGAGAAGATCGGACACGACGATTTCATAATCGCCACATGCCGTTAAGCATTGAATGCCGTCCGACACGCCACCGGCAACATAGACGTCGCACCCGGGCATACCGCATCGTATCGATTCGTCATCGACCGACGCGCCGTCGACGTAAAGAATTTTCATCGACGAAACGGCATCCAGCCACGCATATGCAAATCGACTCGTTCGATATTCACGCGAACCCCGCATCCATGCGCTTTACACCTATGAAAGCATAATGCGAAAAGACTAGTTTGGGATATCGGCGAGCAGACTGTCGTGTTCTTCCCTCAGCAGTGGATCAAAACGGAATATCGTCATCGAAATCGCCGAAACCGCCGCTGCCGGCGCCACCGCTGTTACCGGTACTGGCAGGCGGGCGGGATGACGGCTGCGACGGGCGCTGCGGCGGCGGTGCATCGTAAGCGCCATCGCCACCGCGCACCGGCGCATCGCCCATGCCTTCCCGGCGGCCGAGCATTTTCATCTCATCACCGCGAATCTCGGTGGTATAGCGCTCCTGGCCGCTCTGGTCCTGCCACTTGCGCGTGCGCAGGCTGCCCTCGATATAGACCTGGCTGCCTTTCTTCAAATACTGGCCGGCGATTTCGGCAAGCTTGCCGAAGAACACCACCCGGTGCCACTCGGTGGCCTCGCGGCGCTCGCCGGAGGATTTGTCGCGCCAGCTTTCCGTCGTGGCCAGACGAATGTTGCAGATCGCATCGCCCGACGGGGCGAAGCGATTTTCCGGATCGGCGCCCAAATTGCCGACCAGAATAACTTTATTGACGGATGCCATCCGGTTTTCCTCCGATATCGATACACAAACCGCTATCGCGAGCGGTTCACAAATACATGATCAGCCTCTATCCACCACCCCACCCGCCGCCGGTACGATACGCACCGGCGGCGGTGTCATCGTCACCGCCAGGCCGAGCCATATCAACGCAAGCACACCGCATGCAAGACTGACCGCGCCACTCCCATAATGCTGGGCGAGCCAGCCCCCCAGCAGCCCACCGAGAAACAGGCCTATGGATTGCAAAGTATTGTATATGCCGAGCGCCGTGCCCTTGGCGTGCGCCGGCGCGACGCGCGATATCCACGATGGCTGGGTGGCTTCCAGAATATTGAAGGCAACGAAAAACAAACTCAGCCACACCCCCAAGCCAACCAGACTGCCGCCGAACGCATAAATACCGAACTGCACCAACGCCAGCAGCAGTACCGCGCCATTGAAAATCTGCTTCATGCGACCACGCTTTTCGGCCACGATAATCGCCGGCACCATGGCGAAAAAGGACAGCACGACAGCGGGCAGATAAACCTTCCAATGCTCCACCACCGGCAAACCGCCGATGGAAATCAGCGCGGCGGGAATCGTTACCCACATCGTCGTCTGGATCAGATGCAGCGCGAATACGCCAAAATTGAGCCGCATCAGTTGCCCATCGCACAGAATATCGACAAAGCGCCCGCCATTGGCACGCGGCACGGGCGGCGCGGCAGGCACCACCCACAACAACACCCCCATCGCCGCCGCAGCCAGCAACGCCGTCAGCCAGAATAGCCCGCTCATGCCGATCACCGCGTAGAGCAAGGGGGCGGCCACCATCGAGCCGGCAAACACCAACCCGATGCTGGACCCGATCATTGCCATCACCTTGGTACGATGCTGATCGCGGGTCAGATCCGCCGCCAGCGCGGTCACCGCGGCGGAGATCGCGCCCGCGCCTTGCAGTACCCGGCCGGCGATGATGCCGTAAATACCATCGGCCATCGCCGCCACCACGCTACCGGCGACAAAGAGCACAAGGCCGAAGATAATCACCGGCTTACGGCCGAAACGGTCCGAGGCCGCACCGTAAGCGATCTGCAAAAAAGCCTGGGTCAAACCGTAGGCGCCAAGCGCCAACCCGACCAACATCAGATTGTCGCCGCCGGGAATATGGCGGGCGTGCGCGGAAAACACCGGCAAAATCAAAAACAGGCCGAGCATGCGCAGCGCAAAGATCGCCGCCAGGCTGACACCGGCCCTGCGCTCGGCGGGCGTCATCGAATCACGCGCGGAAGAAGACATGCGGGGAAACTGGGCGGGAAAAAGACGGAGCATTCTAGCATTGGCTCAAGCGGCTCTTCTCTCTTATAGTTGAACGTTGCTTTCGGCTCTTACCACTCATGGACGAAATCCGCATCCGCGGCGCCCGCACCCACAACCTCAAAAACATCGATCTCGACCTGCCACGCAACCGGCTTACGGTCATCACCGGCTTGTCCGGCTCGGGCAAATCCTCACTGGCCTTCGACACGCTCTATGCCGAAGGCCAGCGCCGCTACGTCGAATCGCTTTCCGCCTACGCCAGACAATTTCTGCAGTTGATGGAAAAGCCGGATGTCGATCTGATCGAAGGTCTATCGCCCGCCATCTCGATCGAGCAGAAAGCCACCAGCCACAACCCGCGTTCCACCGTCGGCACCATCACCGAAATCCACGACTATCTGCGCCTGCTCTACGCCCGCGCCGGCACGCCGCACTGCCCGGATCACCCGGAACATGCGCTCGAAGCCCAAAGCGTGTCGCAAATGGTCGACCATGTCCTGGCCCTGCCCGAAGACACACGGCTGATGATCCTCGCCCCGGTCGTGGCCGGCCGCAAGGGCGAACAGCACGATCTGTTCGCCGAGCTGCGCGCCCAGGGCTTCGTCCGCGTGCGCATCGATGGCGAGGCGCATGAACTCGACAACCTGCCGCCACTGGAAAAAAACCGCCGGCACGACGTCGAAATCGTCATCGACCGTCTCAAGGTACGGACCGATCTGCGCGGTCGGCTGGCCGAATCGTTCGAGACCGCTCTGACCCATGCCGACGGCCGCGCTATCGCGCTGGAAATGGATAGCGGCCGCGAACACCTGTTCTCCGCTCGTTTCGCCTGCCCGGTCTGCAGCTTTGCGCTCGCCGAGCTCGAACCCCGGCTGTTCTCCTTCAACAACCCGGCAGGCGCTTGCCCGAAATGCGACGGACTCGGCCAAATCGACTTCTTCGACCCGGCGCGCGTCGTTACCCATCCCGAACTGTCGCTTGCCGCCGGCGCCATCCGCGGCTGGGACAAGCGCAACTCGTTTTACTTTCAGATGCTCGAAAGCCTCGCGGCGCATTACGGCTTCTCTGTCGACGCCCCTTTCGGGGAACTGCCGCGCAACCTCCAGGACGCCGTACTGCACGGTTCCGGCAAAACGAAAATCACCTTCCGCTACCTTGCCGACAACGGCCGTAAAGTGGAAAAAGCGCACCCGTTCGAAGGCATTCTCAACAACTTCGAGCGCCGCTACCGCGAAACCGACTCCATCGCCGTGCGCGAAGAGCTCGCAAAATACCGCACGACCCGCCCCTGCCCCACCTGCGACGGTGCGCGCCTGCGCACTGAAGCCCGCCACGTTTTTATCGGCGGTCGCGCCCTGCCCACGATCAACCGCATGCCGCTGGACGAATGCCGCGGCTTTTTCAATGACCTGCGCCTAAGCGGCCACCGCGCGCAAATCGCGGACAAGATCGTCAAGGAAATCTCCGACCGCCTGGGCTTTCTCATCGACGTCGGCCTCAACTACCTCCGCCTTAACCGTTCAGCCGACACGCTTTCCGGCGGCGAAGCGCAGCGCATCCGGCTAGCCAGCCAGATCGGTTCCAGCCTGACGGGCGTCATGTACGTCCTCGACGAACCCTCCATCGGCCTGCACCAACGCGACAACGACCGCCTGCTCGCCACGCTCGGCCGGCTACGCGACCTCGGCAACACAGTCATCGTGGTCGAACACGATGAAGACGCCATCCGCGCCGCCGACTATCTGATCGACATGGGCCCCGGCGCTGGCGATCATGGCGGTCAGATCATCGCTCGAGGCCGGCCGGCCGACGTCATCGCCAATGAACACTCCCTCACCGGCGCCTATCTGAGCGGCCGGCGCCGTATCGACATCCCCGCCACACGCCACGCCCCCAACCCAGCGCGCATGCTGCGGCTCAACGGTGCGCGCGGCAACAACCTGCGCAACGTCGACCTCGCCCTGCCCATCGGCTTATTCACCTGCATCACCGGCGTTTCCGGCTCGGGTAAATCGACGCTCATCAACGATACGCTCATCGTCCTCGTCACCCGCCATCTGTACGGCTCCAGCGTCGAACCCGCGCCTTGCGACAGCATCGATGGCATCGAACTGATCGACAAAGCCATCAACGTCGACCAATCGCCCATCGGCCGCACGCCGCGCTCCAACCCGGCCACCTACACCGGCCTGCTGACACCGATCCGCGAACTCTTCGCTGGCGTGCCCGAAGCCCGCGCCCGCGGCTACGGCCCGGGGCGTTTCTCCTTCAACGTCAAGGGCGGACGCTGCGAAGCCTGCCAGGGCGACGGCATGATCAAAGTGGAAATGCACTTTCTACCGGACATGTACGTACCCTGCGACATCTGTCACGGTAAACGCTACAACCGCGAGACACTGGAAATCCGCTACAAGGGCAAAACCGTTTTCGACGTACTGGAAATGACCGTGGAACAAGCGCTGGCGTTCTTCGACGCCGTGCCAACGGTAGCGCGCAAACTGGAAACACTAACAGACGTCGGCCTCGGCTACATCCGCCTCGGGCAAAGCGCCACGACCCTCTCAGGCGGCGAAGCGCAGCGCGTCAAACTAGCTCTGGAGCTCTCCAAGCGCGACACCGGCCACACGCTATACGTATTGGACGAACCAACCACCGGCCTGCACTTTCAGGACATCGAGCTACTGCTGAAAGTCCTGCATCGCCTGCGCGACCACGGCAACACCATCGTCGTCATCGAACACAACCTGGATGTCATCAAGACGGCGGACTGGGTCATCGACCTTGGCCCGGAAGGCGGCGATGGCGGCGGCACCATCGTTTGCAGCGGCACGCCGGAAACCATCGCCGCTCACCCGGGCAGCCACACCGGGCATTATCTCCGCCCGCTTTTCACCCGTGCCTGAATCCGGACAGGCACGGCGAATGCCCCCCCGGCGGCTGATTATGCCTTCGGATAACCGAGCGGGTTCGCTTGCTGCCACCGCCAGGCATCCTCGCACATCGCCCGCAGATCGCGCTCGGCCCGCCATCCCAGCACGGCGCCGGCCAGTTGAGGATCCGCCCAGCACGCGGCAACATCGCCCGGCCGCCGCGCCACGATCCGGAACGGTACTGGCCTGCCGGATGCTGCCTCGAACGCGCGGATCACCTCCAGCACGCTATAGCCTTGCCCCGTGCCCAAATTGACCGTCGTTACCGGGTCCAGTCCTACCAGACGCTCCACCGCGCACACATGCCCGACTGCAAGATCGACGACGTGAATATAGTCGCGCACTCCCGTCCCATCCACCGTCGGATAATCGCCCCCGAATACCTGCAGCTCCGCCAAGCGACCGATCGCGACCTGGCTGACATAGGGCAAAAGATTATTGGGTATCCCGTTAGGGTCCTCGCCGATCTGTCCGCTTGGATGAGCGCCAACCGGATTGAAATAGCGCAGCAAGGCGATTCGCCACTCAGGATCGGAAGCAGCGAGATCGCGCAGAATCTCCTCGCCCATCAACTTCGTCCGTCCATAAGGATTGGTCGCCGACGTCGGAAAGTGCTCCTCTATCGGCACGCGCGCGGGATCCCCATAAACCGTCGCCGACGAACTGAACACCAAGCGCTTGACACCCGACTCGGCCATGACCGAAACCAGCGAAATCAAGCCGTTCAGATTATTGTCGTAATACTCAAGCGGTATTCGTACCGACTCCCCAACCGCCTTCTTCGCCGCGAAATGGATAACCGAATCGATTCGGTGGCGCGAGAAAATTCCGCGCAGCACCGCTCGCTCGCGCACATCCTCGACATAAACTCCCTGTAACGCCCGCCCCCCCAAGGATGCGACACGCCTGAGCGCTTCCTCGCTCGAATTGGAAAGGTCGTCGATTGCCACCACATCGAAACCCGCATTCAGCAACTCGACGCAGGTATGCGAACCGATATAACCGGCGGCGCCTGTTACGAGAACACATGCCATGATCATTCTCCCTCACGGACGCTATCAGAGGCCAAAATCAAGCGCCCACGGTATAGAAGAAAATAAAAAAGGCCGGGTTTCCCCGACCTTTATTTTCTATGCTGCCCGGTAAATCCGGCACTCACGCCGCTGCGGCTTCTTTCTCCACAGCCGCTTCGCCCTCAGGACGATCAAGCAACTCGATCAGTGCCATCGGCGCATTATCGCCGTCGCGGAAACCAAATTTCAGAATACGCAGATAACCGCCATTCCGATTGGCATAACGCGGCCCAAGCTCATCAAACAACTTGACCACGATATCCCGGTCGCGCAGACGATTGAATGCCAGGCGGCGATTAGACAGATTGGGTTTCTTGCCCAAGGTAATCATCGGCTCGACCACGCGGCGTAATTCCTTCGCCTTAGGTAGCGTGGTCTTGATTACCTCGTGGCGCAGAAGCGCGTTCGCCATATTACGGAACATCGCCTGTCTGTGGCTGCTGGTCCGGTTAAGCTTGCGAAGACCGTTGCGGTGACGCATTTCTATTCCTCACTTCACAACCGATCAACCGAGCTTCTCGAGCCCGGCCGGCGGCCAGTTTTCTAATTTCATGCCCAAAGTCAGCCCACGAGCGGCCAACACTTCCTTGATCTCATTGAGCGACTTACGCCCCAGATTCGGCGTCTTGAGCAACTCTGTCTCGGTACGCTGAATCAGATCGCCAATGTAGTAAATGTTCTCGGCTTTCAGACAGTTCGCGGAACGCACCGTCAACTCAAGATCATCCACCGGCCGCAGCAATACCGGATCAATGGACTGCTGCTTCGGCATCTCGATCGATGTCGGCGTGCCTTCCAGGTCGGCAAACACCGCCAACTGGTCCATCAGCACGCGCGCGGCGTAGCGAATGGCCTCTTCCGGATCGACCGCGCCATTGGTCTCGATATCGATCACCAAACGATCCAGGTCGGTACGCTGCTCGACACGAGCGCTCTCGACCAGGTAGCTCACACGACGCACCGGGCTGAACGACGCATCCAGCATAATACGGCCGATCGTCTTGTTCTCGGTCAGAACCGGGCGCGTATTACCTGGCACATACCCCCGACCCTCTTCGATCTTGATCTGCAGATCGAGTTTGCCGCCAGGCGCCAGATGCGCGATGACATGATCCGGATTGATCACTTCAACATCGTGATTCGCCTCGATATCGGCCGCAGTCACAATGCCCTCGCCGGATTTCGCCAAGCGCAGCACCGCTTCATTGCGGTTATGCAGCTTCAGCACGACACCCTTGAGATTAAGCAGTAGATCGACAATGTCCTCACGCATCCCGTCCAGCGTCGAATACTCGTGCAGGACGCCCTCGATCGATACTTCCGTGGGCGCATGACCAGGCAGCGAGGACAGAAGAATACGCCGCAGCGCATTCCCCAATGTATGGCCAAAACCACGCTCGAACGGTTCCATTGTCACCCGTGCCTGCACGGGAGAAATGTTCTGAACGTCGATGATGCGCGGTTTCAGCAGCGCAGTGCTTTGCATCAGCAGTTCCTCGGCACTAGGAGAATATCAGCACGCCCGATCAACGGGAGTACAGTTCCACAACTAAGCCTTCATTGATTGTCGGCGGCAATTCGGTGCGTTGCGGATAAGCTTTGAACACGCCCTTACCCGCCTTCGCATCCACCTCGAGCCATTCCGGGAAGCCGCGGGACTCAGCGGCCTCCAAGGCGGCCTTGACCCTGAGATGCACCTTTGAGCGCTGCGTCAGTTCAATCACATCGCCAGGACGGACCGTGTAAGAAGGAATATTGACGCGCTTTCCATTCACCAAAACGCCGTTGTGCCGGACGACTTGACGCGCTTCGGCGCGCGATGCGCCAAAGCCCATGCGATAAGCCACGGAATCCAGACGGCCTTCAAGCAATTGCAGCAGGTTCTCGCCAGTTTGCCCACGGCGGCGATCCGCTATGGAATAAACCTTGCGGAACTGGCGTTCAAGCACGCCATACAGGCGACGAATCTTCTGCTTTTCACGCAGCTGAACGCCATAACCGGACAGACGTTGGCCAGAGCGCTGACCATGCTGGCCAGGCGCATAGGCGCGACGTTCAATCGCGCATTTATCGGTAAAACACTTCTCGCCCTTCAGAAACAGCTTTTCGCCTTCGCGGCGGCACTGACGGCATTTTGGATCGAGATTACGAGCCACGTTTCAACTCCTTGTCAGATGCGGCGCTTCTTCGGCGGACGGCAGCCATTGTGGGGAATCGGTGTGATATCCGTGATACTGGAGATTTTCATCCCCAGCGCATTCAGGGCACGCACAGCGGACTCACGTCCCGGGCCGGGCCCTTTGATGCGCACTTCCAGGTTTTTCACACCACATTCCTGGGCAGCCTTTCCCGCCGCATCGGCAGCAACCTGCGCGGCAAATGGCGTGCTCTTGCGCGACCCCTTGAAGCCCGCACCACCGGAAGTCGCCCACGACAAAGCATTGCCCTGCCGATCGGTAATCGTGATGATGGTGTTATTGAAGCTCGCATGAACGTGCGCGATACCTTCAGCCACGTTCTTTTTGACTTTCTTCCGGACCTTCGTTGCTGTTTTAGCCATTATCCGTTCCTATTACTTCTTACCGGCAATTGCCTTGCGCGGTCCCTTACGGGTACGCGCATTGGTGCGCGTGCGCTGCCCACGTAGCGGCAAACCACGACGATGACGGACTCCGCGATAGCACCCCAGATCCATCAGGCGTTTGATATTCATGGTCACTTCGCGGCGCAAGTCGCCTTCCACGATAAAACGACCGACCTCATCGCGCAGCTTTTCCATATCGGACTCGGTCAAATCCTTGACCTTGACCGAACGCACAACCCCTGCTGCGTCGCAAATTTTCTGAGCACGCGAGCGGCCGACGCCATAAATGGCAGTCAACGCAATCTCGGTATGCTTATGGTTGGGAATGTTAACCCCAGCAATACGGGCCATTCGTTTACCCCAAAATGCGGAACATTAGATTTTAATATGTTTATCAGCCCAGATCAACCCTGGCGCTGCTTATGCCGAGGATCGGTGCAAATGACACGCACCACACCTTTCCGGCGGATAACCTTGCAATGACGGCAAATACACTTCACCGAAGCTTGAACTCTCATGGTCTTACTCCTGATTCTTCATTCTTTCATTTCGTCCGGAATACGATCCGGCCTTTGGTCAAATCATAGGGCGTCAACTGGACCGTCACCTTGTCGCCCGGAAGAATCCGGATGTAATGCATGCGCATTTTTCCGGAAATGTGACCAAGCACTGCATGGCCATTCTCGAGCTTCACCCTGAATGTTGCGTTGGGAAGATTTTCGATCACCTCCCCCTGCATCTCGATTACATCTTCCTTGGCCATGAGTTACCTGATGGGAAGCCCCGCTCCCTTGAAATTTGCTTTCTTCAACAGACTTTCATATTGATGCGACATCATGTACGCCTGCACTTGAGACATGAAATCCATCGTTACCACGACGATAATCAGTAACGAGGTTCCACCAAAATAAAACGGGACATTCCATTTCAAAATAAGGAATTCCGGCAACAAGCAGACCAGCGTGATGTATACAGCCCCCGCCAAAGTCAAGCGCATCAATATCTTGTCGATGTACCGGGCCGTCTGATCACCGGGACGAATCCCAGGAACAAATGCCCCGCCTTTTTTCAGGTTATCCGCCGTTTCACGCGCATTGAAAACGAGCGCGGTATAAAAGAAGCAGAAAAACACGATTGCCAGCGCATACAGCATTACGTAAATCGGCTGCCCTGGCGAAAGGGTGGAAGCAATGTCACGCAGCCAATACATCCCTTCCGAAGCGCCAAACCATTGCCCTAGAGTCGCGGGGAAAAGAATAATGCTTGACGCAAAAATCGGCGGGATAACGCCCGACATGTTGAGCTTTAAGGGCAAATGCGAGCTTTGCCCACCATACACTTTATTGCCAACCTGGCGCTTCGCGTAATTGACCAAAATCTTCCGCTGCCCGCGCTCGACAAAGACAACAAACCCGGTCACCAACACCACAAGCACACAGATGAACAGCGCGGTAAAGGGATGCATCGCCCCCGTACGCACCAACTCAAACAACCCGCCTATGCCATTGGGCAAACCCGCAGCGATACCACTGAAAATAATGATCGAGATACCATTACCGATACCACGCTCGGTAATCTGTTCCCCCAACCACATCAGGAACATCGTACCCGTAACCAGTGTTGCCACCGTGACGAACCGAAACATCAATCCCGGCTCAAGCACAAGCCCACTTTGGCTTTCGAGCGCGATCGAAATCCCGATCGACTGAGCCAAAGCCAATACCACCGTGCCATAGCGCGTGTATTGCGTAATCTTGCGCCGCCCCGCTTCACCCTCTTTTTTCAACGCCTCCAGTTGAGGAACGGCAACCGTCATCAACTGCATGATGATCGATGCCGAAATATACGGCATGATCCCCAAGGCAAAGATGGTGAAGCGCGACAGCGCTCCGCCGGAAAACAGGTTGAACACACCCAAAATGCCACCGGCTTGAGATTGAAAAAGCTCAGCCAGTTTTTCGGCATTGATACCGGGCACCGGAATGTGCGCACCGAGGCGGTAAACGATCAAAGCCCCGACCAGAAACAACAAGCGACGCTTAAGATCACCAAACCGGCCGGTTTTCCCCAGCGTAGCAGCAGGATTAGCCACTGTCTTTCCTTGCCTTACTCGGCGATGGAGCCGCCGGCCGCTTCGATCGCGGCACGCGCACCGCGGGTCACGCCGATACCGCGCAACACCACTTTTTTATCGATTGCGCCCGACAACATGACTTTTGCAGACAAGGCATCGACGGGGATCACACCCGCCTGCTTCAGCACCAGCAGATCGATCTCATCCACTGGCAGGCTGGCCAGCTCGGACAAACGAACTTCAGCAACACGGGCGCGTGTCAAAGACACAAAGCCGCGCTTCGGCAAGCGCCGTTGCAAAGGCATCTGACCGCCTTCAAAGCCAACCTTGTGAAAACCGCCAGCACGGGACTTCTGTCCCTTGTGGCCGCGCCCGCATGTTTTGCCCAAACCGCTGCCCATGCCACGGCCGACACGCTTGGCCGCCGACTTTGAGCCGGCACTCGGCTTAATACTATTCAAGCGCATTTCAAGCCTCGCACTTAACCAGATAAGACACTTTATTGATCATGCCCCGAACGGCGGGCGTATCGATCAGCTCAACACTGTGATTCAGCCGACGCAATCCCAGACCGCGCACAGTTGCACGATGAGACTGCTTAGTTCCGATCACGCTTTTGACCAGCGTGACCTTGAGTTTCTTATCGGACATCGCTTACCCCAGAATTTCTTCGACTGTCTTTCCGCGCTTGGCCGCGATAACCGCAGGCGTATTGACCGCCAACAAGCCATTGATCGTGGCGCGGACGACGTTGTACGGATTGGTCGAGCCAATGCACTTGCAGATGATATCGGTCACGCCCATGACCTCGAATACCGCGCGCATCGGCCCGCCCGCGATAATCCCGGTACCGCTGGGCGCCGGCTGCATCAACACCGAAGCGGCGCCGTGCTTGCCAATCACCGTGTGGTGCAAGGTGCCGCTCTTGAGCGGGATCTTGTTCAACTTGCGGCGCGCTTCATCCATCGCCTTTTGCACCGCCACCGGCACTTCACGGGACTTGCCCTTGCCCATGCCGATACCGCCATCGCCATCGCCAACCACGGTCAGCGCGGCAAACCCAAGAATACGGCCGCCCTTGACCACTTTGGTAACACGATTGATGGCAACCATCTTCTCGCGAAGGCCGTCGTCGCGCTCATCAGAGGCTTGGGCACGTTTTGTTTGCTGCTTAGCCATACAAATCCTCGTTTAGAACTTCAAGCCGCCTTCGCGGGCAGCCTCGGCCAACGCCTTCACGCGACCGTGATACAGGAAGCCCGAGCGGTCGAAAGCAACCGTCTCGATCCCAGCAGCCTTGGCACGTTCGGCGATGAGTTTGCCGATCACTTCCGCCGCCTGCTTGTTGCCGCCGTTTGCCACCTTGGCGCGAACATCCGCCTCGGCAGTCGACGCCGCAGCCAAAACCTGCGTACCGCAGCCAGAAATAATCTGGGCGTAGATATGACAATTGGAACGGAACACAGCGAGGCGTACCGCCTTGAGCTCCGCAAGCTTGGCGCGAGTTTTGCGCGCGCGGCGAAGACGAGTTTCTTTCTTGTTCATGACGAACCGCCTTACTTCTTCTTGGTTTCCTTGAGCGCCACCACTTCGTCCGCATAACGGACACCCTTGCCCTTGTAAGGCTCGGGGGCGCGGTAAGCCCGCACCTCGGCAGCAACTTGACCGACTTTCTGCTTGTCGATCCCCTTGATCACGATTTCGGTTTGCGACGGCGTCTCAACTTTCACGCCGACAGGCATCTGATGCACGACCGGATGCGAAAAACCCAACGAAAGGTTGAGCTTGTCACCCTGGGCCTGAGCGCGGTAACCGACCCCGACCAGCGTCAGCTTGCGCTCAAAACCCTTTGTCACGCCGGCCACCATGTTGTTCACCAGCGCACGCACGGTACCGGACATCGCCCTGGCGTTTTCCACGCCTTCACGAGCCTTGCATACCAACGACTCACCATCACGCTCAACGGACACCGCCATATTCAGCGCTTGATGCAAGGTGCCAAGCGGCCCCTTGACGGCAATTTCAGCCGCGGAAATACTCACTTCCACGCCCTTCGGAATTGCCACAGGATTTTTAGCTACGCGAGACATCGTCCCTCCTTATGCAACGAGACAAATGACTTCGCCGCCCACCCGATTTGCACGGGCTGCACGATCCGTCATCACGCCCTTGGGTGTGGATACAATGGCAACACCAAGCCCATTCATCACGCGCGGCAAATCATCGCTGCCTTTGTATACGCGGAGCCCGGGGCTACTCACCCGCTCAATACGCTCAATAACAGGGCGTCCGGCATAATATTTCAGCGCGACATCAAGCGCAGACTTGCCGCTATCTTCCCGCACCGAAAAACCATCAATATAACCTTCGTCCTGCAACACTTTGGCAATCGCCACTTTTAGCTTCGACGATGGCATGCTGACACTCACCTTCTGGGCTTGCTGCCCATTGCGAATACGCGTCAGCATGTCGGCGATCGGATCGGACATACTCATCTTCGAACTCTCCTTACCAACTCGCCTTGGTCATGCCAGGCACTTCACCGCGGAAAGCAATCTCACGCAGCTTATTGCGGCACAAACCAAATTTACGGAACACCCCCCGCGGACGCCCCGTCAGAGTGCAACGGTTACGTGTGCGCGTCGGATTGGCATTGCGCGGCAATTGCTGCAAAGCCAAACGGGCCGCCATCCGATCTTCCTCGGACAGCTTGGTATCGCGAATCTGAGCAAGCAGCGCTGCACGCTTAGCGGAAAATTTTTCCACCAGCTTACGGCGCTTCTCTTCGCGGTTAATCAGAGAAAGCTTTGCCATATCACCCTCAATTCTTGAACGGGAATTTGAATGCACTGAGCAAAGCCCGCGCTTCCTGATCAGTCTTCGCCGTTGTCGTGATGCTGATATTCATCCCGCGCAACGCATCGATTTTGTCGTACTCGATCTCGGGGAAAATGATCTGCTCTTTAACGCCGAGATTGTAATTTCCGCGACCATCGAAACCCTTGGCTGCAATTCCGCGAAAGTCCCGCACGCGCGGCAACGCGACTGTCACCAAACGATCAAGGAACTCAAACATTCGCGGACCGCGCAAGGTCACCATGCAGCCGATCGGATAGCCATCGCGGATTTTGAATCCAGCAATCGATTTTTTCGCCTTGGTTGAAACCGGCTTCTGGCCGGCGATTTTCGCCATATCGCCAATAGCGTTCTCAAGCACTTTCTTATCACCGACAGCCTCACCCACACCCATATTGAGCGTGATCTTGGTGATGCGCGGCACTTCCATAACAGACTTGTAGCTGAACTGCTTCTGCAGATCGGGCACAACAGAGTCTTTGTAGTATTGCTGCAAGCGAGCCATCGTCACTCCTTACGCCTCAACCAACTCGCCGTTCGACTTGAAGAAGCGCACCCGGCGACCATCTTCAAGCACCTTGATCCCGACACGGTCAGCTTTCTGCGACGCAGGATTGAACAGCGCAACATTGGAAATATGGATCGGCATCTCTTTTTCGACGATGCCACCCACTTCGCCCTTGAGAGGATTCGGGCGAGCATGCTTCTTGACTCGATTAATCCCCTCAACCACGACGTGCTCATCATCTACGCGGCGCAAAACTGCGCCACGACGCCCCCGGTCCTTACCCGTCAGAACCACGACCTCATCACCCTTACGGATCTTGTTCATTTCAGCGACCTCTCAGAGCACTTCGGGCGCCAGCGAAACGATTTTCATAAACCGCTCCGTACGCAACTCGCGCGTCACCGGCCCAAAAATACGTGTACCGATCGGCTCAAGCTTGTTATTCAGCAACACGGCTGCATTGTTGTCGAACTTGACCAGCGAACCGTCGGGACGGCGAACGCCCTTTGCCGTACGCACGACAACAGCGCTATACACGTCACCCTTCTTGACACGCCCACGGGGCGCCGCATCCTTTATGGTCACCTTGATGATGTCGCCGATGCCCGCATAGCGGCGCTTCGACCCACCAAGAACCTTGATGCACATCACCGAACGCGCGCCGGTGTTATCCGCCACATCCAGCCTAGACTGCATTTGAATCATGAAAATATCTCCAACTTATCCCGCGCGGCGGTCAGTCTTGGAACCCGTCAGGGTCGAATGCCCCGAGCGAGTACCGGAGCAAAGATTTTGATTATAGCAGCCTGGCGATCTTTCGCCAAGCTACTCTCGCAAAAAATTGCAACTACCGCTTAGTTATTAAATAACGCGAGCTTTCTCAAGCACACGCGCCACTCGCCAAGTCTTTGTGCGGGAAATCGGACGGCACTCTTCGATTTCGACCAAATCACCCTGCAGCGCAGCATCGTTTTCCACGTGGGCGTGATACTTCGCCGACCGGGTAATGATTTTGCCATACAACGGATGCTTGACCCGCCGCTCGACCAACACGGTCACGGTCTTTTCCATTTTGTCGCTCACCACACGCCCGACCAAAGCGCGGCGAACCTTTTCGACTTGTCCGTTCATTACTGACCCGCCTTTTCGCGCAGAATGGTCCGCACGCGCGCGATATTGCGGCGTACCTTTCCGACTTCACTTGTATTGCTCAGTTGCTGCGTCGCCAGACGCATGCGCAAGGAAAACTGCGCCTTCAACAATCCAAGCAATTCCTCATTCAGCTCACCTGCGCTTTTCGCGCGGAGTTCACTCGCCTTCATGCTTACCCCACTTGGCGTGTCACAAATACGGTTTCGAGCGGAAGCTTCGCGGCAGCAAGCCGGAATGCCTCGCGCGCCAGCGCTTCGTCCACACCGTCCATTTCATAAAGCACCTTGCCCGGCTGGATCTCGGCAACCCAATACTCGGGATTCCCTTTACCGTTCCCCATCCGAACCTCAGCCGGCTTTTTAGAAACGGGTTTATCCGGGAAAATGCGAATCCAGATACGACCGCCGCGCTTGATATGGCGCGTCATCGCGCGCCGGGCCGATTCGATCTGGCGCGCCGTAAGGCGACCCCGACCGATCGCTTTCAAGCCAAAATCACCGAAACTAACCTTCGCGCCGCGCGTCGCCAGGCCCGTATTACGGCCTTTCTGCTCCTTACGGTATTTTCTTCTCGTCGGCTGCAGCATCATTCACTCCTGCTTTCTTCTGGCCGGGCATCACCACCGGCCCGGCGCGCCGGACGACGCGCGGAACGATTTTTATCGTCGTCGTTGCGCGGCGCACCGCGACGCCCACGGCGGTTTTCCGTTTCGGGTTCGGCTGCAGCCGGCTGCTCATTACGGCCCAGCATTTCGCCTTTGAACACCCAGACCTTGATGCCGATGATGCCGTAAGTCGTCTTCGCCTCCGACACACCGTAATCGATATTGGCGCGCAACGTATGCAGAGGCACGCGCCCTTCGCGATACCACTCGGTACGCGCGATTTCCGCACCGTTCAAACGGCCGGAACTCATGATCTTGATACCTTGGGCACCAAGACGCATCGCATTCTGCATTGCACGTTTCATCGCGCGGCGGAACATGATCCGTTTTTCCAGTTGCTGTGCGATCGAATCGGCAACCAGCTTCGCGTCGATTTCCGGCTTGCGCACTTCCTCGATATTCACATGCACCGGAACTCCGATGATTTTTTGCAGCTCGCGCTTGAGCGCCTCGATATCCTCGCCTTTCTTCCCGATCACCACGCCGGGACGGGCGCTGGATATCGTGATACGGGCATTTTTCGCCGGACGCTCGATGACAACGCGGCCCACGGAGGCATGAGCAAGCTTCTTCTTCAGGTAATCGCGAACCTTCAGATCCTCATGCAGCATCTTGGAAAAGTTACGGCTCGGTGCAAACCAACGAGAACCCCAGTCGCGTGTGACGGCAAGGCGGAAACCGGTTGGATGAATTTTTTGACCCATGTTTTTTCCTTACTCGCCGACAGACACGAAAATGTGGCAGGTGGGCTTCAGGATACGGTTGCCGCGCCCTTTCGCACGCGCGGCAAAACGCTTCAGCGACGTACCCTCTTCAACGCAAATGTGCGTCACCTTCAGCGCATCGATATCAGCGCCGTCGTTGTGCTCCGCATTCGCAATCGCCGACTCCACCACCTTGCGAATAATCTTCGCGCCTTTCTTTGGCGAGAAAGCAAGGATGTTCAGCGCCTGCCCGACAGACTTGCCCCGCACCTGATCCGCCACCAAGCGACCCTTTTGGGCCGACAGGCGAACACCACGGAGAATGGCTTTGGTTTCCATGATCTCCCCTTATCTCTTCGCTTTCTTGCTGGCCGCATGACCTTTGAAGGTCCGCGTCAGCGCGAATTCGCCGAGCTTGTGGCCAACCATATTCTCGGATACATACACCGGAATATGCTGCCGCCCGTTGTGGACCGCGATGGTGAAACCGACGAAATCCGGCAACACCGTCGAACGGCGAGACCAAGTCTTGATCGGACGCTTGTCGTTACTTCCCCGCGCGGCGTCGACCTTTTTCAGCAGGTGCGCATCGACAAACGGGCCTTTTTTGATAGAACGAGCCATCTGTTACCCCTTAACGCTTATGACGACGCTGCACGATCATCGTGTCGGTGCGCTTGTTGCGACGAGTACGGTAGCCTTTTGCTGGCGTACCCCACGGACTGACCGGCACTCGTGCCTCGCCGGTGCGCCCTTCACCACCACCATGCGGGTGATCGACCGGGTTCATCACCACACCGCGGACGGTCGGACGAATACCGCGCCAACGATTCGCACCCGCCTTGCCGATCTTACGCAGGCTGTGCTCCTCGTTACCCACTTCGCCGATGGTCGCCCGGCACTCGACATGCACGCGACGAATCTCACCGGAGCGCAAGCGCAACTGGGCATAAACCCCTTCACGCGCCAGCAACTGCACCGAAGTGCCCGCCGCACGCGCCAACTGGGCGCCCTTGCCCGGCATCATCTCAATGCAGTGAATGGTCGAACCAACGGGAATATTACGAATCGGCAACGCATTGCCCGGCTTGATCGGTGCTTCCGCGCCACTCATCAGCTGCTGCCCGACCACAATACCGCGCGGCGCGATAATGTAACGACGCTCGCCATCGGCATAACACAGCAGCGCGATATTCGCCGAACGGTTCGGGTCATACTCGATACGCTCGACTTTTGCAACGACACCGTCCTTATTCCGGCGGAAATCGATCACGCGATAATGCTGCTTATGCCCACCACCCTGGTGGCGGACGGTAATGCGACCACTGTTGTTACGGCCAGCTCTCTTGCTCTGCGGCTCCAACAGCCCCGCAAACGGACGACCCTTGTGAAGGCTGCTATTGACCACCTTCACCATCGCGCGACGGCCGGCGGATGTAGGCTTAAGTTTTACCAGTGCCATAATTGATCACTCCCCGGCCGCAAAATTGATTTCTTGACCAGGCTTGAGGCACACGAACGCCTTCTTCCAGTCTTTGCGCCGACCCAGGCTTTTGCCGGAACGTTTTTCCTTACCCTTAACGTTGGCAATCTGCACCGACTCCACCTGAACCTTGAACAGCAGCTCAACAGCCGCCTTCACTTCTGGCTTCGTCGCATCGGTGGCGACCTTGAAAATCACCTGCTCGTTCTTGTCGGCAACAAAAGTTGCCTTTTCGGATATCTGCGGGGCGAGCAACACCTGCAGCAAACGTTCCTGACCTATCGCGCTCATTGCCACGCCTCCTCCATCTTCGCCAGCGCGCCCTTGGTCACGAGCACCTTGGGAAAACGAACAAGCGAAACCGGATCCGCTTCCTTGACATCGAGCACTAGCACCGTATGCAGATTGCGCGACGACAAAAACAGGTTTTCATTGACGTCGTCGGTAATCACCAACACCGACTCCGACTCCAACCCCATATCCTTGAGCTTCTTCGCCAGGAGTCGCGTCTTCGGCGCCTCGACGCTGAAACCATCAACCACCGCCAAACGATCCTCGCGGACTAGTTGCGACAGAATCGACGCCACACCAGCGCGATACATCTTGCGATTAACTTTCTGACTGAAGTTCTCGTCGGGAGAACTCGGGAAAATCTTACCGCCACCACGCCACAGCGGGCTCGACGCCATACCGGCACGCGCATTGCCCGTACCTTTCTGGCGGAACGGTTTACGCGTCGACTTGGCGATTTCAGAACGCCCCTTCTGGGCGCGATTACCGGAACGGGCATTGGCCAGATAAGCCGTAACGACCTGATGAATCAACGATTCGTTGTATTCACGACCGAACAGCACATCGGAAGCCTGCAGCATCGATGCCGGCTGCCCCTGATCATTCAAGAGTTTCAGTTCCATGCATCCGCCCCTTATGCCTTAACCGCAGGACGAACGACAACGTCGCCACCCTTCGCACCCGGCACAGCCCCCTTCACCAACAAGAGCTGACGTTCCACGTCGACGCGGATGACTTCCAGACCCTGCGTCGTGCGCTGCACGGCGCCGTACTGTCCCGCCATTTTCTTACCAGGGAACACACGACCCGGATCCTGTGCCATACCAATGGAACCCGCCGAGTTATGCGATATCGAGTTACCGTGGGATGCCCGGTTCGACGAAAAATTATGGCGCTTGATTGGACCGGAGAACCCCTTACCGATCGTCTCGCCCATTACATCGACCTTTTGGCCAACGGCGAAAATATCCACCTTGACGACGTCGCCCGCCTTAAGACCGGCAAGCTGCTCCGGCGCGACACGGAATTCCTTGAGGCCACGACTCGGCGCAACGCCGGCCTTTGCCAAATGACCCGCCGCAGCCTTTACCACACGGCTGGCGCGACGCGCGCCAAATGCCACCTGAACCGCAGCATAGCCATCGGTATCGGGCATCTTGATTTGAGACACATGATTGTCGGACACGTCCAGCACCGTCACCGGAATGGATCTACCATCCTCGGAAAAAATGCGAGTCATGCCGACCTTGCGTCCAACAAGGCCTAAACTCATCTGTTTTTCTCCTGACTCTCCGGTTGCGATTGACCGGAGTTCACTAAAATTGCACCAACAGGCACAAAGGCCGGATTATACCGGCCTTTATTCGCATCCCGCAAGCTTTCAGACTTACTGAAGCTTGATTTCTACATCCACGCCCGCCGGCAGATCAAGCTTCATCAACGCATCAACCGTCTTGTCGGTCGGATCGATGATGTCCATCAAGCGCTGATGAGTACGGATTTCCATCTGATCGCGCGAAGTCTTGTTGACGTGCGGCGAACGCAACAGATCAAAGCGTTCAATACGCGTGGGCAGCGGCACAGGACCACGGACAACCGCGCCGGTACGCTTGGCGGTATCGACGATTTCCAACGCGGACTGATCGATCAGCCGGTAATCAAACGCTTTCAAGCGAATACGGATTTTCTGATTTTGCATTTCTGTTCCCAAAGAGCGGCGAGCAGGGGAACCCCCTGCTCGGATCGAACATTACTCGATAATTTTAGCTACGACCCCAGCACCGACGGTACGGCCGCCTTCGCGGATGGCGAAGCGCAAGCCTTCTTCCATGGCGATCGGAGCGATGAGCCGAACAGTGATGGAAACGTTGTCACCCGGCATGACCATTTCGGTGCCTTCGGGCAGAACGATGGAACCG
>JAVBJT010000022.1:0-37477 GCA_031546845.1 Azoarcus sp.
AAACCCATCTGTGTCGCCATGAACATCGCCCATGAGAACGGCCTGACGGTGAACGTTTCCGAGAGCCGCATATCCGCCCTGATGCGGGCCAAGCGCCTGGACGTGTCCGCGCAGTCCGTCGCGCGCAATCACCAGAAGATGCGCAGCCTCTACCCCAACCACGTGCACCAGATCGACCCCTCGCTGTGCCTGATCTACTACATGGGCGGACGCCAGTACATGATGCGGGAGCAGCAGTTCAACAAGAACAAGCCCGTCTCCCTGGAGAAGGTCAAGCTCAAGGTCTGGCGCTATGTTCGCTACGACCATGCCAGCGGCAGCATCGACATGTACTACTTTCAGGCGGCGGGGGAAAACCAGCGCAGCCTGTTCGAGTTCCTGCTCCATACCTGGGGCATACAGAAAGACCGCCTCTCGCACGGCGTGCCGGAAATCCTGCTGTGGGACAAGGGCAGCGCCAACACCAGCGCGGGCATCAAGCGCCTGCTCGATGCCCTGGGCGTCAGGCACGAAACCCACGCCACCCACCATGCCTGGGTCAAGGGCGGCGTCGAGTCCGGCAACTGGATCGTCGAGCGGCATTTCGAGAGCCGCCTCAAGGATGAGCCGGTCGAAAGCATCGAGCAGCTCAACGCCAGCGCATCAAAATGGGTGCGCGACTACAACGCCAACCTGATCACCCACGTGGACAGCCGCATCCGCCGCGACGACGGCAAGCGGCACGTGCGCGACGATCTGTGGAACCTGATCGCGCACCATCCGCACGCGCTGCGCGAAATGCCGTCGCGCGAGGTGTGCGGCTACTTCATGCGCGGCAAGGAAGAAACCCGCGTGATCCGCGACGGGCACATCAGTTTCGTGCATCCGCTCTCCGGCAAGAGCGAAAACTACAACCTGCAAGCCTGGGCTAAGGACTTCGCCAACGGCGAGAAGGTCAGGGTCAGCCCCATGTTGCTGGGCGATTGCGTTGCGCGCATCGAGATCGACCGCTTCGGGCAGGAACCGCTGCTCGTCGATGTCGAGGCCGTGCGCGAGTTCGACGACTTCGGTCGGGCGATCGAAGCCACGGTCATTGGTGAAGAACGCCGCCAGGCGCCGCATACCGCCGCCACCGAGGCGGCCAAGGTGCTCGCGCAGGCCGCCTATGGCGCTGGCACGTCGCTGGATGAGGCCGAGCAGGCGCGCAACAAGAACGCCCGGCCGTTCCAGCATCTCAACGACGGGCGCGGCGTGATCGCGCATTCCCATCTTGGCCAGGCCGATCTTCCCCAGCGCCTGCTGCCCGCCGCCCAGGAACTCGACACCCCGGAGGTCGCGGCGGCGCGCCGCTCCCGCGTCGAGCTGGTGCCGCTGTCGCCGGTCGAGGCCGCCAAGCAGATCAAGCCGAGGATCGAGGTGGCCGGGGGCGAATGGCGCCCCGAGTTTTTCAAATGGCTGCAGCAGCGCTACCCGGACGGCGTTCCGCAGGACCAACTGGACGCGATCACCGCAGAACTGACCGGCCCGGCAGCGGCCACCAAGGCCCCGCTGCGCATCGTCAAAACCGCATGAGGAGGAAGTGATGCTGTACCTGAAACACATCCTGCGCGACATCGGCGTCAAGCAAGCCGCCCTGGCGAAAGCGCTGAAGATTTCCGATGCGGGCGTGGCGCAACTCATCAATCACTGCCTGTGGCCGCGCCGCCTGGACGTGCTCGACCTGCAGGAGCGCATTCTCGATTTCATCGAACAGCGCGGCGCGAGCGCAGCCGATCTTTCCCGTGCATTCGAAGTAGTGAGCGAGCAGCCGGTCTTGGCGGATGCAGCTGCCCGCTCGGTCCCCCAGCCTGTCGAATCAAACCAGGAGGAATCCATGTTAATGCGTAAGCAATCCCTGTTTCCAGAGGCCCGCAAGCATTTCGGGCTGTTCCGCGATCCGTTCGCCGAGGAAGCGATCCAGTCTCACGAGGATATGTTCCTCAGCCCGGACATCCGCTATGTGCGCGAGGCCATGTTCCAGACCGCCAAGCATGGCGGCCTGCTGGCCGTGGTGGCCGAAAGCGGCGCGGGCAAGACCACGTTGATGCGCGACCTCGAGGACCGCATCGCGCGTGAAAAACAGTCGATCCTGCTGATCAAGCCGTATGTGTTGGCAATGGAAGACGACGACAAGAAGGGCAAGACGCTCAAGTCGACCCACATTGCCGAGGCGATCATGGCCGCCGTGGCCCCGCTGGAAAAGCCAAAATCCAGCCCCGAGGCGCGTTTCGCGCAATTGCACAAGGCGCTGAAGGAAAGCCACGCGGCGGGTTATCGGCACTGCCTGATCATCGACGAGGCGCATTCGCTGCCGATTTCGACCATCAAACACCTGAAACGGTTTTTCGAGCTGGAACTCGGCTTCAAGAAACTGGTGTCCATCATCCTCGTCGGGCAGCCGGAACTGAAGGTGAAGCTCTCCGAGCGCAGCCAGGACGTGCGCGAAGTCGTTCAGCGCTGCGAGATGGTGGAACTGCCCCCGCTCGAGGGTATTCGCCTGGATGAATACCTCAAATTCAAGCTTGATCGCCTGGGCAAGCCGCTGGCCGAAGTGATCGACGCCAGCGGCGTCGATGCCTTGCGCGCCAGGCTGACGATCACGACCAACCGGCGCGATCGCCACGAAACGGTTTCGCTGCTGTACCCGCTGGCGGTGAGCAACCTGCTGATCGCGTGCATGAACTTCGCGGCCGAGATCGGTGTGCCGGTCGTCACCGCCGATGTGGTCAAGGGGGTGTGACATGGGGGCGCCTGTTTCCACAATCTCGTGGCGAGTCAGTGACGACGGTTTTACCGTTGTCGATGCCCACGGCCGCGAGGTTGCAAAACCGGACGGGACCGCCGCTGCGGAACTGATCGCGTTGGCACCGGAAACCTTCCTGGTGTTGTGTGCCCTGGTGGCCGAAATCGTTGGCATCAACCACGACTACTGCGCCGCGAACGGCCTTGTACCAAGTGAGGAAGGGAGGTTCTCGGAGGCGCTCGACGATGCGATCACGCTGATCGGCTACGCCCGTGAGCTGGGTATTCCTCTTAATTACGAGGTGGCGAAATGACGCTGCAACTGATTCAGACCGAGCCGGCGCCCCTGCCGGTTCCTGTGCGGCAGCCGCGCGTGTTCAACGCCGAGCGCTCGGTACGTCTTGCAAACCTGAATGCTGCGCTGCGCGGCCTGCGCACGCTGGGTGTGCGTGTGCTCGATGTGTGCCTCGACGGCGAATTTCCCGCGCCCGAGGGCGAGCCGCTGGTCCGCATTGAACACGACCCGGACCGCAGCTTTGGCGCTTTCCTCGACGCGGTAGGCCCGCGCACCTATGTGCATCTTGTCGGCACTCCAAAGCGGGTGGGCGCGCATTACCAAGGTGTCACCCTCCTGTGGGAGGAATCATGAGCAGCCAGTCCATTTATTCCGCCGTGGTCGAAAACCTCATCGGCAGCGCACCTGTGCAATGTCCACATGACAATGCAAAGAACGGCCGTATCCACGAAGCTTTGATAGACATTCTTCGGGGCCGCACCGAGGCTGAGGCAGTCACGAAAGACGAGTTGTATCAGTTGCTGCACAACCGCGGGATCGACACGTCGGAAAAATATGCCTACCGACAAATCGCACTCCTGCCGGCTGACCAGTGTTCGCGGACAAAAAAACGTACAGCGAAGGGGCAGATGGCGGCGGCTTACTACGACCCCGGCGCCGAACGCACGACCCCTGAACCGTCTTCCGAGCAACCGGCCCCGTCGGCCTCGCCCAATCGGAAGTCTGCCGCGCCCAGGCCGCGCATTGCGGTTTATGACGATCTCTCGATCGATGTCATTGCCGGCTATACCGTCATCCATCTCGATGTCGACACCGTCATACGCATGACGCAGATGATCAAAGCCTGTGCCATCGCGCGAACAGAAGCCTGATAGCGCTTTACCGAGTCCAAGGAGCAAGAAATGGAAAACCCAATGCCGTCCGGGTACTGGAAAGATGGGGAAGGCCGGTTGGTCCCCGAGAACATGGTCAAGCCGATCGACCGGGCACGCGATGAACTCGTGCGCGAACTTGTCGACAAGGCGCGGAAGGTGTCCGCCGTGCTCGCCGAGTTCAAATCCAAGGCGTTCGGCGATATCGGCGCGTTCGTCGAGATGAGCGGAGAGCAATACGGCGTCAAGCTCGGCGGCATCAAGGGCAACGTCACGCTGCTGTCGTTCGACGGGCGCTACAAGATCGTCCGCCAGATTCAGGAGCACTTGGTGTTCGACGAACGCCTGCAGGCGGCCAAGCAGTTGATCGATGCGTGCATCCAGAACTGGACCGAGGGCAGCCGCGACGAGATCAAGGCGCTGATCAACGATGCTTTCCAGGTGAACAAGGAAGGGAAGATCAACACCGCCCGCGTGCTCGGTTTGAAGCGCCTGAACATCAACGACGAAAAGTGGTTGCGCGCGATGCAGGCGATCGCCGACAGCGTTCAGGTGGCCGGCAGCAAGCCTTATATCCGCGTTTATGAGCGGGTTGGCGATACCGACCAGTACCAGCCGATCAGCCTTGACGTTGCCGGGGTGTGACATGGCAAAGAGCACAGGCACCGTTACCGTGAAACGCAGCCGTAACGGCACGACGATCCGCGCGACAGGCTCGGCGGCCCAGGCGCTGTTCGATGCGATGGTCAAGTCCGTCAGTGAAAGCACGGGCGGGCCGAACCCTGTAACACCGGCCGGAGATGCGCTTGCCATGAAGCCGGAGCAAGGGGGCGAATGGACCGGGAGGGAAAAGTGAACAAAAACCCGATGGGCGGCGTCGGACGCCGCGTGGAGATACCCATCGAAACACCGAACGGGAAAAAGCACGTCCACGGCACTCTTCTGGCGTGGGGCAACGATGAAGTCGGAACCGTGGCGATCGTCGAAGTCGACGGCGGCAAAGTCACGACCGTGTTCCCGCGAGATGCTGTTTTCAAAAGCGGCGAGTGTTTCAACCTTATTTCCCACCTACATCGCCAAAGAGCATTTTCTTTCGTCACTTTTGGTCCCGGTGCTCGCACCGCTGGCGTGCTTGATCACATCCGCAAAGAGCTTGCGGAAATCGAAGCATCTCCGCTCGATCTCACTGAATGGGTGGATGTGATTCTGCTTGCGCTGGATGGCGCATGGCGTGCCGGCCACCACCCGCGCGAAATTACCGCAGCCATCGAGGCAAAGCAGACGAAGAACGAGGCGCGGAAGTGGCCAGACTGGCGCACAGCCGAACCTGGAAAGGCGATAGAGCATGTCAAAGGGGAAACAGCATGAAACCAGAAAACGACGTTTTCGAGCTTGATGAAGGCGAAACGGCTGGTTGCTACTTCTGCATGAAAAGCGGTGATTACACGGAATACAGACGTGGAGAAGTGTATCTAGCCGGCCCTTTACATACACCGTGTGACGGAAACGCGAATTACATCTGCCGCAAGCACTTGGATTCCGATGCTGTCATTTACAAGCCTAAATGCAAAAACATTGCATGAGAAATCGGGATAAATGAAATGCCTATATTCAATGTGATTGCTTCAATGCAAACAACGATGGTGGTCGTGGCGCATGACAAAGATCACGCCTGGGAAGTAGCGCAAGAGTATGCGGCGCAGGCTTTCGACGACGAAGTCCCACAAACCTACATTACCGGAGAAGTGTTCAGTTTGAGACATCTCCACTCCGGCTGGGACGGCGAGTGTGTGCCGTATGGCGGTGACGGCAATACGCGGCTGGGTGATCTGTTTCCCGCTGAAAAAGAAGGATAGAGACATGGGTGAGAACACTAAGATCGAGTGGGCGCATCACACGTTCAATCCCTGGTATGGATGCCAGAAGGTTAGCCCGGCCTGCGATCACTGCTATGCCGAAGGCTGGGCGAAACGCAGTGGTCTGGTGGAATGGGGGCCGGGAACAGAGCGCCGCCGCAGTTCGCACGCAAACTGGCGCAAACCGCTGGCATGGAATGCAGAAGCCGAGCGCCTCGGCGTCCGGTACCGGGTGTTCTGCGCGTCCCTTGCAGACTGGCTTGATAACGCTGTTCCGATAGCTTGGCCTGCCGATCTGCTGTCGTTGATTCGGGACACGCCGAATCTGGATTGGCTGATGCCTACGAAGCGCATCGGCAACTTTTGTTTCCGCTTAGAACAGGCGCGTGACTACATACAGGAAAACTGGCCCGCAATAGACGCCTCGCCGCTGTGCCAGTGGATCGACAACTGGCTAGACGGCAGCGACGTGCCTGAGCATGTTTTTCTTGGCATCACCGTTTGCGACCAAGAAGAAGCAAACCGCGACATCCATAAGTTGCTGGCTGCACCGGCCGCGAAGCGGTTTTTGAGCATCGAACCGCTGCTTGGTCCGGTCGATCTTCGGAACATCGAGCACCCGAACTACAACATCGCCGTAGATGCGCTTGGTGGCGTTGATTCGCGCGGAGATGGTGGGCTGACCAACGATATTCAGCCTGGCCCGGTAATCGACTGGGTGATAGTCGGAGGCGAATCAGGGCCGCACGCGCGCCCGATGCACCCCGAGTGGGTCCGCAGTCTGCGCGATCAGTGCGTCGAGACAGGCGTGCCGTTTTTCTTCAAGCAGTGGGGCGAATGGGTTGACTGCGACAACGGCCCTGCGGAAGACAGCGCATATGCCGGCCGGGCCGATTGCTGGGCACATATTGAAGGCGGACACCACGGCGGCGAAATGGGCGTGGATTTCTTCTACACATGTCCGATGTACCGCGTCGGCAAGAAAGCCGCCGGCCGGCTGCTCGACGGCATTGAGCATAACGGCTATCCAGTGGAGTACTCACGATGAACGCGCTGTTTCTTTTCGCCGCCACCTATTTCCTGGTGCTGTTTCTCGGCCTTCAGTCGCTCAACGTTCAGGGTGGCCACCGCTTCCTGTCCGCGCTGACCAGTTTCGGCATCGGCGTGGCCAACCTCACCGTCCTGAAAATCATGCCCGGTCCCACTGGCGTGATCGAGATCGCCGCCTACCTCATGGGCGGCCCGCTTGGCGTAGTGACTTCGATCGCCATCCATCCGTGGATGGCGCGGAAGTTCGGGAGGCGATCATGAAAATGGACCGTGCCGGTTTGATCCGGCTGATCCACGTCGGCAAGCGTGATCTGCGCCTCGACGACGATACCTACCGTGCGATCCTGCGCCGGATCGGCGGCAAGGATTCATCGTCCGACCTGGCCGTGCCGGCCCTGGAAAAGGTGCTCGAACACATGAAGCGCAGCGGCTTCAAGGTGCGCACCAAAAACAAGGCCGCCAGCCGGGCCACGGCCCGGCGGACAAAAACGCCTCCATCCCGCGCGCTCGACCAGCATCCGTCGAGCAAGAAAATCCGCGCCCTCTGGCTTTTCCTCAACCATCTCGGCGTGGTGAAAGACCCATCCGAAGCGGCGCTGGCGGCCTACGTCAAGCGGATCGCCCGCGTGGATGCGCTCCAATGGATCGACGGCGAGCAGGCCGAAACGCTGATCGAGTCCTTGAAAAAATGGGCCATGCGTTTCTTGCCGGCAGCCGTCAAACAGCTCGCAAAGGATGAGCGCGTCGCCGCAATGACCGATGAAGAACGGCACACATTAAATAATGTGATCGGTCGCGCGTTTGATCATGGGTCATTCGACTACATGCACTGGGCTTACGAAGTGATAACGGAAGCCCTGGAACGGAGCGAGGCATGACCAGCCTGCTGGCGCGCACTGCGGCACTTCCTGATTTGCTCGGGCTGCTCGCTCATGATCTGGCGAGGGCGCTGGGCGGGCTGGTGCCGGCGATGGATGCGCAGGTGCGTGATCAGTTGGCGCTTGATTTGACCCACGAATGCCGATCGCGTGTTGGCGGCCACAGGCTGGTTTCGGCGCCGCACTTCACGGCCGAAGAACTGCGCGGCGATCCGGCTTATGGGTTGCTTTACGACGCGTGGCTTGCGATGCTTATCGGGAAAACGGGCCTGCCGGAGGGATGGGCCACTGTCGCCACCTTGCGCCTGCTCGATACCCTGCGCCAGGTCGCTGGCGGCCACTATCTTCCCAAGGGCCGGCAAGATCGGGATATGGAAAAGATGTACAGGGAGTTTCGCGGGTCGTTTCGGGAAACCGGGTTGCGCTACCGCCTTTCCGCAGAGAGGGTACGACAGTTGCTGGTACCATATATTGAGGCAGAACGGGCCGCGCGTCAGCGCGATTTGTTCTCCGGGAATTGACCCGACGCGGCCCCGGTTTTCTTTTGCACTGGCCGCAAATTGTTTTCATTCGGCCGTCCCGGTTTTTCCCCCTTTATCCCGGTAACTCCCATTTATCTCATCTCCCCTCGGGGATTTATCTCACCTTCTCTCACCTTCTTGAAGTCTTTATCCGGGTTCTTGCCCTTGTATTCCTGGCCGAACTGCTCCCTCAGCGCACTCCAATGCACGGTTACGGCACGGCCTTCAATGCGGTACAGACGGTTTGCAAGCCAGGTATAGATATCAAGCGCCAGCGCCGAACCTTTCAGAGCCATCAAGGCTCGGTTGTCGAGCGGTACGGCGCTGTCCATCAGATCAATGAAATAGTCCTGCGCCAGTACCAGGGTGCCCGGCCACAACGGCCGCTGTGTGGACTCGCGATTTTGTATCCATGCATCGAATTGCGCGATGGGATGGGCATCAAAAGTTCGGCCGCGATAGCCAACCTGAAGACGGCATGCCGCCAGAGCGTGCATCTGCATACGCAAGGTCGAATATCTGGCCCCTTGGCTTTCCAAGCCGATATGGCGCAAAAACTCTGCGGCGCTCGAACCAATCGGCACTTCCCGCGACCGATGGCGTTTGGCATAGGTGGATATCCAAGCCAAGGCGAGGCGCGGCAACGGCCCATAGGGAATGGGTTGTGCCACCGCGCCCTGCCCCTCATCCAACATTCCCGCCTGGACGTTGATCCATGCCGCACCGGACTGACGCATAAATTCACGTTCAATCACCTTGGAGCGGGGCAAGCCAACTTGGCACAGAACGGAATGCATGCAGGCTATGTCGTTACCGTTCGGCGGAACAGTTTCGATGAGCAGCGAGGCTTCGAGCAATTTGGCCGCCGCACTGGTCAGGGCTAATGAAGAAAGCTTGGGCGAGTTGACGCCTTTGGCGCAAGACCGAGCAAGTACAGGGGTATCCATCGCTCACCCCGCTACGGCGGTTGCGGCCGCTACTGCACGCTGCTTGGCAAGCTGTTCGACCTTGGTCGGCCGCCCGCGCCTGGGACGCCGATTAGCCGGATTGCTCGGGTCGGCGGCGAACTGGCGGTCGATATATTCCGCCACGTCAATCAGCCGAAACAGGCGTTTCGTGGTGTGCTTGAACGACGGGATCGGATAGGTGCCCTTACTGAGTTTGTCGCGGATGGTCTGCGGACTCTCGGACGTAATTTCTGCAACTTGATCGACGCAGAGCGTCGGGGGGTATCTGCTACTTAGGTAATCCAGAAAGTTGATGGTTGGCAACGACACGGCCTACCTCCATCGGAAGGTTCGGCGGGTGATTGGTTGACACTGGCCGGGAAACAGCCGCGTCACACGTCCCTAGAGCGGGGGACGGCCGCACCATACTTCAGCAAACTACAAATCCCAGCCATTTGGTAATGCAGTAATTGCGGTAGCTCTTCCGCGGGAAAGCGGGGGGATACCCGCCCGGCACGATGGCCGTCTTTACCCCTGACAAGGAGGCAGCACCCGTTGTTACAGTAAACGCGCCTGGTCAGGGCACGATTCGGCGTTGAGTGGGCAGTAGGACCAACAGCCTGGAGAATCCAGCTGCATAGCGCAGAAAGCGCCTAAAAAGCCATTGTTTTAAGCGGTGGCGCACCGCCCGGTAGTTACCGTCTGTTGCCGCCCGCAGGCGGCGGTACCCACAAGCTACTTCTCGAATGCGAAGTAACTACCGATGACTATACGGGATGGGCATAAGCAGATCAACTGCCGTCCAACGCCCCCTACTTTGTCCAAAATATGTCCAATTGAAGGTAGAAAACTTCCCGTATTCGCAACTATCGTTCGGTATCTTCAAAGATAGGTAAAAAAGAAAAAGCCCCGCAGCACTTAGGCTTACGGGGCTTTTATGTTGGTGGACCGAAAGGGGATCGAACCCTCGACCTCCGCATTGCGAACGCGGCGCTCTCCCAGCTGAGCTATCGGCCCGAAAGAGGTGCGCATTATAGTGAAGAGCTTCGTGAATGTGAAGTTTTCTTCCTCTACGTTTGATCGTCACTCCCCGAGCCGGCCGCGGCACGCTCGAGACGATTCGAAATGGCATGCCAAACGCCGCTGGTCGGCAGGGTTTCGACGAGGATCGAATCCGCCGCCGAGGCGTCGAGGGCGCGCAAAGCCGCATAGAGCACACGGGCATAGCCATCGGGTTCAGGCGGAGCGGCATGCCAGATCAGGCGGGTATCGCGCGGGTCCATGATTGAATGGGCAAGAACGGCAACGCGGCGCCCTGCCCCAGCCAGAGTGGCCGCGGTCTGGATAAGGCGCGATGCCGGCACCAGGCGCAAAGGCGTGCGTGGCGCGTAATGGGCGGCCAGAGCGCCGGAGACACGGGGCGCGGCTCCGATTGGTTTTTGTTCCTGACGGTATGAACTGGCGGGATGACCCATGACACGATCGATATCGTTGGTCGTAATAGCGCCAGGGCGAAGTATTTCCGCTTTTCCACGCGAAAGATCGACGATGGTGGATTCGATCCCGACCGCGCAGGCGCCGCCGTCAAGAATCATGGCGACGCTGTCGCCAAGCTCTTCTTCGACGTGGGTAGCGGTGGTCGGGCTGATGCGGCCAAAACGGTTGGCACTGGGCGCCGCGACACCGGAGCCGAACGCTTGCAGTAAATCGAGCGCGACGGGATGCGACGGCACGCGCAGACCAACGGTATCTTGCCCGCCGGTAATCTCGTCTGGAATGCCAACTCCGCGCTTGAGGATCAGGGTGAGCGGCCCCGGCCAGAAAGCGTTCGCAAGCGCGACCGCCTCTTCCGGCACAACCGAAGCCCAACACGGCATATGGCTGGCATCCGGCAGGTGGACGATCAGCGGATGATCGGCGGGTCGCCCCTTGGCGGCATAAATTTTTTTCACTGCCGCGAGATTGAGCGCATCTGCGCCCAGGCCGTAAACGGTTTCGGTCGGCAAACCAACGAGTTCGCCCGCACGCAGAAGCTCGGCGGCGCGGCGAATGGCGGCAGGCGTCGGCTCGGCAATCATCGGTCGCCGTCCAGCGCGATCTGTTCAGTGCAACCCATTCAATACGGCCTATTCGTCGCGGATACCAATCGCGGCACGCGCTTGCAATGCGTGTTCGACGACTTGCTCGGGCGCGTCGCCGATGACCGTGAAATGCCCCATTTTGCGACCGGCGCGGGCGTGGTGCTTACCATACAGGTGTAGGCGCAGCCCCGGCACCGCATGCAGCACCGACCAGCCGGGTTCGCGGCAGACGCCCTCGGCTTGAGCGTCGTCGTACCAAAGGTCGCCGAGCAGATTGACCATGACCGCCGCCGAATGCTGGCGCGTCTGGCCCAACGGCAAACCGCACAGTGCCCGCACCTGCTGCTCATATTGGCTGGTCACACAGGCATCGATGGTGTGATGGCCGCTGTTGTGCGGGCGCGGCGCCATCTCATTGACGAACAATTCGCCGCGATGGACGAAAAACTCCACGCCCAGCGTGCCAACGTAGCCAAGTCGAGCGGCAATACGCTCGGCAATCGCCTCCGCACTGGCACGCAAAGGGACGGCAATCCGCGCCGGTGCAATGGTGACGTCGAGAATGCCGTTGCGGTGGCTGTTTTCGCCGCAGGGAAAGCTGCGAACCGCGCCAGCCTGATCGCGCGCGAGAACAACGGAAATTTCGCAATCCAGTTCGAGTTGCTTTTCCAGTACGCAAACCTCGCCCTTGAACTGGCGGAAAGCAGAAAGCGCCTGATCGCGGTCGGCCACTCTCGCCTGACCTTTGCCGTCGTAGCCAAAGCGGGCGATTTTGAGAATCGCGGGAAATAGGGCGGCATCCACACCGAGAATATCCGCCTCGTTGCGGACAGCAGCATAAGGGCCATATGGCAAGCCGTTGTCGACGAGGAACTGCTTTTCGGCGATGCGGTTCTGGCATACCGCCACCGCGGCGGCGGCCGGATGCACCGGAATGTATTTGGCCAGGTAATCGAGGGTCGCGGCCGGCACGTTCTCGAACTCGGTCGTTACCGCCGCGCATTCGGCGGCGAGGCGGTCGAGCGCGGCGTAGTCCTCGTAACCGGCGGCGAGATGGAGGTCGGCAATACGGCCGGCGGGGCTGTGCGGATCGGGGTCGAGCACCCAGACTTTGTAGCCCATTTCATGCGCCGCGGCGACGAAGAAGCGGCCAAGCTGGCCGCCGCCAAGCATCCCTAAGGTGGCGGGGGGAAGAATTGCGGACGGAAACCGGGAAGACGGCATGACGACCTGAACGATCTATGTAAGTAAGCGCGGAAATACGACGAAATAGCGACGAGCGAAAATTCCGCAGGAGGAAAATCTTCAAGCCGGCGGCGGCAGCTCCATCGCCAACACAGTATCCGTCTGGCGGCGGCGGAAAGCTTCGAGCCGTTCGGCCAGCGCCGGAATCTCATTGGCCAACAGCGCCACCGCGAACAGACCGGCATTGGCCGCGCCAGCTTCGCCAATGGCGAAGGTGGCAACCGGGATGCCTTTGGGCATCTGCACGATGGAGAGCAGCGAATCCTGCCCGGACAAGGCTTTGGATTGCACCGGAACGCCCAATACCGGAACGGTGGTCTTAGCTGCCACCATCCCCGGCAAGTGGGCCGCGCCACCAGCGCCGGCAATGATGGCCTTGAGGCCGCGCGCACGAGCGCTTTCGGCGTATTCGAACATGAGATCGGGCGTGCGGTGAGCCGACACTACCCGCGCCTCGTAAGCGACACCGAACTCGGCCAGCACCTTCGCCGCCGCCTGCATCGTCGGCCAGTCGGAATCCGATCCCATGATGAGGCCAACCACGGGCTGATTCGCGCTCATCGCGGCCGGCTCCCGCTTGCCGCGCGCTCGGCGGAAATCACCGTGTTCGCGAGCAGCATGGTAATAGTCATCGGGCCGACGCCGCCGGGCACCGGAGTAATCCATCCGGCAACGGCGGAAGCGGAGGCGAAATCGACATCGCCACACAACTTGCCGGCATCCGGCCCGTCGGACAGGCGGTTGATACCGACGTCGATCACCGTCGCCCCGGGCTTGAGCATATCGCCCGTGACGAAGCGCGGTTTGCCGATCGCGGCAACGACAATATCCGCCCGCTTGGTATGGAACGGAAGGTCGCGCGTTTTCGAATGGCACACGGTAACGGTGGCGCCGGCATTGGTCAGCAGCATCGCCATTGGCTTGCCGACGATGTTGGAGCGGCCAATCACCACCGCCTCGGCGCCCTGAACGGCAATTCCTTCGGATTCAAGCATTTTCATGACGCCATGCGGCGTGCAAGGCAGGAAGGCTTCGCGATTCTGCGACAGGCGGCCAACGTTCTCGGCGTGGAAGCCATCCACGTCTTTATCGACACAGATCGCTTCAAGCACGGCGGTTTCGTCGAGCTGAGGCGGTAGCGGCAATTGCACGAGGATGCCATGCACCGCCGGATCGGCGTTGAGTTCAGCAAGCTTCGCCATGACTTCACCCGGCGCTACATCTTTGGGGTAATCGAAACGCAGGGACCGGATGCCGGCTTTTTCGCAAGCGGCAACCTTGTTGCGCACGTAAACCGCGGAAGCGGGATTTTCCCCGACCAGAATCACCGCGAGGCATGGCCGCACGCCTTGGGCGGCAAGCGCTTCGGCACGGGTGGCAATCTCGTTGCGCACATGGGCGGCAAGGGCGTTGCCATCGATTATGCGAGCGCTCATCGGAACAGCCTCGAAAAAGCGAACGATTTTATCGCAGCATCCGCGTTACCGCAGCACCGTGGGTTTATTTATGCCACGCGCGGCGCAAGATTCAGCGCTCCACCGTGGTATCTACCGCAACAACGTGCTGCACTAGTTCGGCGAGGGAATTGACGCCCATCTTTTCCATCACTCGGGCGCGGTGCACTTCAACGGTTTTGATGCTGATGCCAAGCACATCGGCGACCTGTTTGTTGAGCTTGCCAGCAACGATGAGTTCAAGCACTTCGCGCTCGCGCGGGGTGAGATGCTCCAATCGGCGCGCGGTATCGGCATCGACGCGACGCCTGTCGCGGCCTTCTTTTTCCCGCGCCAGACACTGCTCGATCAGGCGCAGCATGTCCTGATCGTTGAACGGTTTTTCGATGAAATCCGCCGCGCCTTTTTTCAGGGCCGCAACCGCCATCGGCACGTCACCGTGGCCCGTGATGAAGATCACCGGCAAGCTGCAATGGCGACGCCCCAACTCCTCGAACAACTCCAACCCGCTCATGCCCGGCATGCGCACGTCGAGCACCAGGCAACCGGCCATACCCTCCCGCCAGACCTTGAGAAAGGATTCGGCGCCATCATGCGCCACTACCTTGTAGCCGTTGGCTTCAAGCATCCAGACCAGGGAATCGCGCAGAGCTTCGTCGTCATCGACAATATGTATGAATTGTTCAGGCGTCGTGAAGGAAGGTTTGTTGTTCACTAGCGGCCTCGGTCGGCAAGGTGAATGAGAATATGGTACCGCCTTCCGGGTTGGTGTCTACCACTAAACGACCATCGTGAAACTCGACAATGGAACGGCAAATGTTCAGCCCCATGCCCATGCCTTCCGTTTTGGTGGTGTAAAAGGGCATGAACAGGCGCTCGCGCGCCTCCTCACCGATGCCGTGACCACGGTCGATTACGGCCACTTCGACCGCATACGGACCAAACATCCGCGTGCGCACGACGAGCGTGCGCTCCGCGGCAGGTGTTTTTTCCATCGAGTCCAAGCCATTCTTGACCAGATTGAGTACCACCTGCTCGATCATCACTCGGTCGGCGAATACGGGCGGAAGCCCCGCCTCAAGCTCGGAGACGACGCGAATCCCCGTGCGCCGGGCGTCGATTTCGGCGAAGCCGAGCGCGTTGTCGAGTATTTCGGCAATGTGCACTCCGCTGCGCTTCGGCTCCCTTTTCTTCACGAATTCACGGATGTTGCGGATGATCTTCCCCGCCCGCTCGGCCTGGGCTTTCGCTTTTTGCATGGCACCGAAAACTTCTTCCTGTTTCCAGTTGTCGTTATGCATACGAGTTACGCAGCCCGCACAATAGTTGGCGATGGCCGCCAACGGCTGATTCAGTTCATGCGCCAGCGTCGACGCCATTTCGCCCATCGTGTTGAGGCGCGCCGTACGTTGCAGTTGCTCTACTTGCTGGCGCGCGACCTCCTCCGTCTGCTTACGGTCGGTAATATCGGTGGCGATACCCATGCGCACGACGCGCCCATCGACCCAGCGCGTGGCGTGTTCGCGCACGTAATACCAACGCCCCGACAGCGGATGCTGCAATTCGCCGTCGAACAATTCCCGCGGCAGATCGGTGGCGGTCAACAGGTAGGGATCGATCCGGTAAGCGTTCCACTCCGGCTGCGGCGCGGCAACACCGCGCGCGGTACGGCCCACCGCGTCGAAACCGTGGATGTATTTGAACGCCCGATTGGCAAAAAGAATTTCATCGGTGCGCGCATCGGCCACGAACACCGCCGAATCCAAGCCGTCGAGCACCGCCTCGAAGCGCTCGTGGGCGGCTTCCAGCGCGGCCCGCACCCGTTTCTGCTCGGTAATGTCCGTAACCGAAGCCAGCCAACCCGTCTGGCGGCCATCCAGGTCGATCAGCGGCGAGAGGTAAAACCGCGCCTCGATCCGTTCGCCGGTTTTGCGCCGGATCGGCATTTCAAAACCGCCCGCCGGCGCCTGACCGGACAAGGACAGTTCCAGCGAATCCCGGCATGCATCGATTTCTTCCTGCGGCCAGTAAGGAAACGGGGGATCGATACCGAGCAGTTCCTCCTCCTCGAAACCGACCATCCGGCAGAAAGCGGTATTAACGTAAATCATGCGGCCTTTCAGGTCGATCGCGCGCAAGCCGGTCAGTACCGATTGCTCCATCGCCTTACGAAACGCCGATTCGGCCCGCAGCGCGTCCTCGGCGGCCTTACGGTCGGTAATATCGTGCGCCACGGCATAGACGCGGCTTTCCTGCTGAACCGGGTTGATGCTCCAGACCAGCCATTTGTAATTACCGTCGAGACAACGGCAGCGGTTCTCGAAATTGACCGGCTCGCCCGCCATCAGCAGGCGCAACTGCTCCAATGTCACGGCAATGTCGTCCCGATGGACGATATCGAGCAATGTCCGGCCGGACAACTTTTCCGGCGGATAGCCCAGGATGCGCTCGAAAGCCGGGTTACAGCGGAGAAAAACACCGTTCAGGCCGACAATGCACAGCATGTCGAGCGACAGATTGAACAAGCGGTCGCGCTCCCGCTCCACTTGCACCCGGCGCAGCAAATGCGTACGCAGCAGCCACAGCGTCCATAGCACGATGACCGACAAACCCAGAATCAGCACGCTCGGCAGTGCCTGCGAAAAACGCCCGTTCATGCGTAACGCCGTCGCGCGCAAAGTCAGCCCATTACCAGGCGGATCGAGTAAAACCTGGAAAGCAATGCTTTCGTCCACCCCGCTCAGGGCGGAATTCACCGCCAGCGTTTCACCTTGCTGATTCTGCAGGGCCAACCGGTATTTTTCAGCGAACCAACCCGGCACCAGATAGCGCACCATGCGCTCAACCGAATACACAGCCACGATGGCGCCGCGAAACTCATGCCGATAACGCACCGGCATGTAGACTTCCAGCACCGTGTCTTCGGCCCCCTCGCCCTTCGGCCGCGCCACATACGCGTTACCGTAGGCCGCCTGGCCTTGTTCCGCCGCGCGCTCAAAAACCAGTTTCTGCTGCTCGGTCAAGGTTTCGCCGGCAAACCAATCGGTGGTGTCGAACGGCGCCGACCAGCGCACGACCCGGTCGGCGCCCACCCAGGCGATATTGACCAACTCGGCATTGCTCGCGATATGCTGATTGGCACGCAGTTGAAACGCGTCGAAATCGAGCGTGTCCGCTGCCAGATCGCGCGCGAGCTGACCAAGGAACTCCTCCGTGCCCTGCATGCGCAGGCGCATCATCTGCTCGGTCCACTGCACGTCGCGCATCACAGCGTTGCGTTCGCTATCCTCTTCGCGCGTTTGCAATAGCCAAACCAGCGCCAGCATTGAAATAGCGAATACGACGACTGCCACGTAAGGGGCAGACCAATACCAGCGGTTCCGGGCTCGCTGCACGGGATCGTTGCGATCAGGCATCGGTAGAAAGGAAAAAAGCGCGCCGGTATCGCCGACGCAAACGGTTCTGCATTATTGCCAGGCCACGAACAGACTCAGCATCCGGTCTAACCCTGACATCATTTGGGCGGATAAAAAAAGAACGCGCGCGCGGGCAAAAACAACAGCCAACAACACACGGCATTTGGGTTTTCGCCAAGTGGGTTTCCGCCAATTCAAACCCGTCCGCCCTGCTTCTACAGTGCGATTATGAACGCGTCCAGCTTATTCCGCCTCGCTTTCGCCCTGTACTGCCTCTCGCACGGCATGTTGGCCGCTGCTCAAGAGCAGCCCCAACAGCAGATAGAGTCCGTACACGTAAAACCAATACGCATTGGCGTCTCCGGCCCCTTTACCGGCGAACTCAGCCTGATCGGCACATCGATGCGCGAAGGCATCCGCATCGCCGCCGCCGAGGTCAACGCCGCGGGCGGGTTGCTCGGCAGACCGGTGGAACTGGTGGAATACAACGACGAAGCGCGCACTGAGCGCGGTGCGGCCATTGCCCAAACCATGCTCAACCGCGATGGCATCGTCGCTGGGCTCGGCACCGTCAACACGGGCGTCGCGCTTGCCAGCCAGCACTACTACCAACAGGCGCGCGTGCCAGTCATCAATTCCGCCGCCACGGGCACGCTCATCACACGCCAGTTTCGCGCGTCGGAAAATGCGGACAGTTTTATTTTCCGCGTTGCCCCTAGCGACACTGTACAGGCGGCGCTGATGGTCGAAGAAGCAGTCGACCGCCGCGGCTTTACCCGTGTCGCCATCTTCCACGACACAACCAACTACGCCCAGATCGGGCGCGAAGACTTGGAGCGCGCGCTCGACGAGCGTGGCATCAGGCCGGTTACGGTCGAACGTTTCCTGCTGCGCCAGTTCAGCATGACCTCGCAACTGGAACGTGCCCGCAGTGCCGGTGCACAAGTCGTGCTCGTCTACGGCACCGGCCCTGGCTTGGCCCGCATCGCAAACGCCATGGCTCGCCTGGGCTGGTCGGCCCCGCTAATCGGCAGTTGGGCGCTGGCGATGCCCAATTTCATCGAAAATGCCGGCCGCGATGCGGAAGGCGCGCGCATGCCACAAACCTTCATTCCGGATCGGCTCACACCGAAGCGCCGCGCTTTCCTCGACGCTTGGCGCCAACGCGCCGGCAGCGAACGGATTCCGGCGCCGTCGGCCGCCGCGCAAGGCTACGACTCCATGCTTCTGCTGGCCGAAGCCATCCGCCAGGCGAACAGTACCGAAGGAGATCACATCCGGGATGCGCTGGAAAACCTCCACGCGCCGGTCGAAGGTTTGATCATGACGTACAACCGTCCGTTCTCGCGCGACAACCACGAAACCATCACCGTGCCGGAACAGATCACGATGGGCGAAGTACGCAACGGACGCGTTGTGTTCGCTTACCACGAAGACCGCGTACGGGCAGCGGGCCGCTGAGCGCCTTATAACAATAAAACGAAACGCCTTGTTCAGCCGTCGCGTTCCCAGTCGCTGAGAAAGTCCGCCTTATCTCACGCGGCATTTCCTCCTAGACCGCAATTCTTTTTCCCACCGGGGGTCGTACTACTGACCCGCCCGGCGGTATATCTTTAGTACCGATAAAATGGGCGTGGGCACCCAGACTCGCGTCTCGCGGTAGAGGCGCGCGACGCACTCATTCTCGCTTCAGCGGGCTTTATTGCGCATCACGAAATATAATTTTATAGTACGAGAATAACTTGGCCGGCGGATCAAAACGGCCATGTACATCGCTCTATCGCATCGTCCTATACCGTCCCGCCCCACCCGGGCGGGGTCCGCAAACTGAACGTCATGAGGAGACAAACCATGACCGGGACATCAAACGTTCTTCTGCAAGCCGATCCGGACCCGCAGGAAACGCAGGAGTGGCTGGAAGCGCTAGCCGCCGTCATCGAGCATGAAGGCCCCCAACGGGCGCACTATCTAATCGAACAACTGATCGCATCGGCGCGCGAAGAAGGAGCGGACATTCCCTACTCCGCCTCCACCCAGTACATCAATACCATTCCGCCAAGCGATCAGCCGAAATACCCCGGCGACCCGGACATGGAAATCAAGCTGCATTCCTACATCCGCTGGAATGCGATGGCCATGGTGGTGCGCGCCAACAAACACACCAACGTCGGCGGGCACATCGCCTCTTTCGCTTCGGCCGCCGCGCTCTACGATGTCGGCTTTTCCCACTTCTGGCATGCCCCCTCGTCCGATCACGACGGCGACATGATTTTCTTCCAAGGGCATTCGGTGCCGGGGGTCTATTCCCGCGCCTTCATGCTTGGCCGCTTCACCGAGGAACAACTCGACAGTTTCCGCCAAGAGGTAGATGGCAAAGGCATTTCGTCCTACCCGCACCCCTGGCTGATGCCGGATTTCTGGCAATTCCCGACGGTATCGATGGGCCTGGGGCCCTTGCAGGCGATCTATCAGGCCCGTTTCATGAAATACCTTGCCTCGCGCGGCCTGATCAACGCCGCGCGCGCCGAACAGCGCAAGGTCTGGGCCTTCCTCGGCGACGGCGAAACCGACGAGGTCGAATCCCTCGGCGCCATCGGCATGGCCGCGCGTGAAAAACTCGACAACCTGATCTTCGTCATCAACTGCAATCTGCAGCGCCTGGACGGCCCGGTGCGGGGCAACGGCAAGATCATCCAGGAACTGGAAGCTGAATTTCGCGGCGCCGGCTGGAATGTGCTGAAGGTGATCTGGGGCACGCACTGGGATGCACTCTTCGCTCGCGACAAAAAAGGCATCCTGAAAAAACGCATGATGGAATGCGTGGATGGCGAATACCAAACCTTCAAGGCCAAGAACGGCGCCTATGTGCGCGAGCACTTTTTCAACACGCCGGAATTGAAGGAACTCGTCGCCGACTGGACCGACGACGAAATCTGGAATCTCAATCGCGGCGGCCACGATCTGTTCAAGATTTTCGCCGCCTACAAGGCCGCCACCGAGCACGAGGGGCAGCCGACGGTCATCCTAGCTAAGACCATCAAGGGCTTCGGCATGGGTCAGGCCGGCGAGGCGATGAACATTTCCCACCAGCAGAAGAAACTCGACGTGGACGCCATACGCCGCTTTCGCGACCGTTTCGGCCTGCCTGTGCCGGATGACAAAATCGAGGAACTGCCGTACCTGAAATTCCCCGAAGGTTCACCCGAGCACAAATATCTACTGGAGCGCCGCATGGCGCTGGGCGGTTTCCTGCCGCACCGCCGGCGCCACGCCGCGCCGCTGACAGTACCCGCGCTGTCGGCCTTCGAGGCCCTGCTGAAGGCTTCCGGCGAAGGCCGCGAACTATCCACCACGATGGCGCTCGTGCGCATCATGAACACCTTGCTCAAGGACAAGAACATCGGCCGTCACATCGTGCCCATCGTGCCGGACGAATCGCGCACCTTCGGCATGGAAGGCATGTTCCGCCAGTACGGCATCTGGAACCAGCAAGGCCAGAACTACGTGCCCGAAGACCATGACCAGCTCATGTTCTACAAGGAAAGCAAGACCGGGCAAGTGCTACAGGAAGGGATCAACGAAGCCGGCGCGATGGCCGACTGGATCGCCGCCGGCACCGCGTACAGCGTACACAACGTGCAGATGGTGCCGTTCTACGTCGTCTATTCGATGTTCGGCCCGCAACGCACCCTGGACCTGTGCTGGGCGGCGGCGGACCAACGCACGCGCGGCTTCATGATCGGCGGCACCGCCGGCCGCACCACGCTCAACGGCGAAGGCCTGCAGCACGAAGACGGCCACAGCCTGCTGCTGGCGAACCTGATCCCCAACTGCGTCAGCTACGACCCCACTTTCCAGTACGAAGCGGCCGTGGTCATACAGGACGGTCTGCGCCGGATGTTCGCCGAACAGGAGGACATCTACTACTACATCACGGTGATGAACGAGAACTACGAACATCCCGCGATGCCGGAAGGCGCCGAAGCCGGCATTCTTAAAGGCATGTACGCCTTCCGCAAGGGCAGCGCGGGCCAGGGGCCACGCGTGCAGTTGCTGGGCTCCGGCACCATCTTCCGCGAAGTGATCGCCGCCGCCGATCTGCTGAAGAACGACTGGGGCGTCGAAGCCGATCTATGGGGCTGCCCGAGCTTCAACGAACTGGTCCGCGACGGACAGGACGTGGCGCGCTGGAACATGCTGCACCCCTTGCAGGCAGCGCGAAAATCCCACGTTGAGACTTGCTTGGAAGGCACCGCTGGACCGATCGTGGCCGCGACCGATTACATCAAACTGTACGCGGAACAGATCCGCCCCTTCGTTTCGCGCCGCTACGTGACGCTGGGCACCGACGGCTTCGGCCGCTCCGATACCCGCGAGCACCTGCGCCATTTCTTCGAGGTGGATCGTCACTGGGTCACGTTGGCCGCGCTGAAAGCGCTGGCCGACGACGGCATGATCGAGCGCGATAAGGTAGCCGCCGCGCTGCTGAAGTACGAGCTCGATCCGAACAAGCCGAACCCGCTGACCGTTTGAGGAGAACGCCGCGATGAGCCAACTGATCGAAGTCAAGGTTCCGGACATCGGCGATTTCTCCGAGGTTCCGGTGATCGAATTGTTCGTCAAACCCGGCGACCGCATCGCCGTCGATGACGCCATCTGCACGCTGGAGTCGGACAAAGCGACGATGGACGTGCCCTCCTCCGCTGCCGGCACGGTCAAGGAAGTGCTGGTTAAGGTGGGCGACAAGGTCGCCGAGGGTGCGCTGTTGATCCGCGTCGAAGCCACGACGGCGGCCACGGCGCAACCCGCCACGCCCGCACCCGCGCCAGCCGCGCCTGCGCCAGCGGCAACAACCACCGCTTCCAGCGGCGGCTCCATCGAAGTAACGGTCCCGGACATCGGCGACTTCTCCGATGTGCCGGTCATCGAACTGTTCGTCAAAGTCGGCGACACGCTTAAGGTCGACGATGCGATCTGCACGCTGGAATCGGACAAGGCAACGATGGATGTACCCTCCTCCGCCTCGGGCGTGGTCAAGGAGGTGTTCATCAAGATCGGTGACAAGGTTTCGCAGGGCCGCGCACTGTTGAAACTGGAAACCGTTGCTGGCGCACCGGCAGCATCAATCGCCGCCGCTCCGGCGACGGCCCCTGCGCCAACAATGCCCGCCCCCACGACAACCTCTGCCGCCCCCGCTTCAACCGCGCCGGCGCAAACCATAGGCGCCAAGGTACACGCCAGCCCCTCCGTCCGCGCCTTCGCCCGCGAACTTGGCGTCAATCTCTCCCTGGTAAAAGCCAACGGGCCGAAAAACCGCATCCTGCGCGAAGACGTCACCGCCTTCGTCAAGGGCGCGATGAGTTCCGGCGCCGTTCCAGGCAAAGCGGCTCAAACCGGCGGCGGCGGCCTCGACCTGCTGCCCTGGCCGAAGGTCGATTTCGCCAAATTCGGTGAAATCGAAATTCAAGCGCTGTCGCGCATCAAGAAAATTTCCGGCCAGAACCTCTCCCGCAACTGGGCGATGATCCCGGCAGTGACCTATCACGAAGATGCCGACATCGCCGATCTGGAAGCCTTCCGCGTTCAACTGAACAAGGAAAACGAAAAATCCGGTGCCAAGCTCACCATGCTGGCCTTCCTGATCAAAGCCTGCGTCAAGGCTTTGCAGAAATTCCCGGAATTCAATTCGTCCCTGGATGGCGACAATCTAGTGCTGAAGAAGTATTTCCACATCGCCTTCGCCGCCGACACCCCGAACGGCCTCGTCGTGCCAGTGGTGAAGAACGCCGACCGCAAGGGCGTGTTCGAGATCGCAGCGGAAACCGGCGAACTGGCGAAGAAAGCGCGCGACGGCAAGCTCGGCCCCGCCGATATGTCCGGCGCCTGCTTCACCATTTCCAGCCTGGGCGGCATCGGCGGCACCTACTTCGCGCCCATCATCAACGCGCCAGAAGTCGCCATTCTCGGCGTGAACAAATCAGCGATAAAGCCGGTGTGGGACGGCAAAACCTTTGCGCCGCGCCTCACCCTGCCGCTGTCGCTCACCGCCGACCATCGCGTGATCGACGGCGCGCTGGCGACCCGCTTCAACGTGTATCTCGCACAACTGCTGGCCGACTTCCGTCGCGTCATGCTGTAAAGGGGGTACGCCATGAGTCAGATCATTGAAGTGAAAGTCCCGGACATCGGCGACTTCTCCGACGTGCCGGTCATCGAATTGTTCGTCAAACCCGGTGATACGCTGAAGGTGGACGACGCCATCTGCACGCTCGAGTCGGACAAGGCAACGATGGACGTGCCCTCCTCCGCCGCCGGCACGGTCAAGGAAGTGCTGGTGAAAGTGGGCGACAAGGTCACCGAAGGTAGCGTCCTGCTCAAGCTGGAAGCCAGCACGGGCGCGGCAGCCACACCAGTGGCCGCCCCGGCGGCGGCACCCGCCCCAACCCCGGTTTCGGCCCCCAGCGCGGGCAGCCACGCCGGCGGCGCCGACATCGAATGCGACATGCTCGTGCTCGGCGCCGGCCCCGGCGGCTATTCCGCCGCCTTCCGCGCCGCCGATCTCGGCCTCAAGACCGTGCTGGTCGAACGCTACGCCACCCTTGGCGGCGTGTGCCTCAACGTCGGCTGCATTCCGTCGAAAGCCCTGCTGCACGTTGCCGGCGTGGTCGATGAGGCGAGCCACTTCGCCGATCTCGGCATCGATTTCGGCGCACCGAAAATCGATCTCGACAAACTGCGCACACACAAGGAAAAAGTCGTCGGCAAGCTCACCGGCGGCCTCGCCGGCATGGCCAAGGGGCGCAAGGTGGACGTGGTGCGCGGCTTCGGCTTCTTCCTCGACCCGCATCATCTGGAAGTGGAATGCACCACCGGTAGCGCGCAGGATAAAACCGGCGAAAAGAAAATCATCCGTTTCAAGCAATGCATCATCGCCGCCGGCTCACAGGCCGTCCATTTACCCTTCATGCCGCAGGACCCACGCGTGATCGACTCCACCGGCGCGCTCGAACTGCGGCAGTTGCCCAAGCGCATGCTGGTGATCGGCGGCGGCATCATCGGCCTGGAAATGGCGACGGTGTATTCCACGCTGGGCGCGCGCATCGATGTGGTCGAAATGCTGGACGGCCTGATGCAAGGCGCGGACCGCGATCTGGTCAAAGTGTGGGACAAGAAAAACGCCCACCGCTTCGACAAGGTCATGCTGAAAACCAAGACCGTCGGCGCCGAGGCAAAGGCGGACGGCATCTGGGTCAAATTCGAAGGCGAACAGGCGCCCGCCGAAGCACAGTGCTACGACCTCGTGCTCGTCGCCGTCGGCCGCAGCCCGAACGGCAAGAAGATCGCCGCCGACAAAGCCGGCGTGATCGTTTCCGAACGCGGCTTCATCCCGGTCGATAAGCAGATGCGCACCAACGTGCCGCACATCTTCGCCATCGGCGATATCGTCGGCCAGCCCATGCTCGCGCACAAGGCGGTCCACGAGGCGCATGTCGCGGCGGAAGTCGCCGCCGGGCAAAAATCGAGCTTCGATGCCCTGCAGATTCCGTCGGTGGCCTACACCGACCCGGAAGTCGCCTGGGCCGGGCTGACCGAAGAGCAAGCCAAGGCACAAGGCATCCAGTTCGACAAAGCGGTGTTCCCCTGGGCCGCGTCGGGCCGCGCGATCGCCAACGGCCGCGACGAAGGCTTTACCAAGCTGTTGTTCGACGCGCAAACCCACCGCATCATCGGCGGCGGCATCGTCGGCACCCATGCCGGCGATCTGATCGGCGAAGTCTGCCTCGCGGTCGAAATGGGGGCGGACGCCATCGATATCGGCAAAACCATCCATCCTCACCCGACGTTGGGTGAATCGGTGGGTCTGGCGGCCGAAGTGGCGCATGGCTCCTGCACCGATCTGCCGCCACAGCGGAAAAAATAAAGCCACACCCCCTTCCAGCCAACGAAAGCCGCCACCGAGCGGCTTTCTTTTTGTAGCATCTGCCCGCATCCGCTCCGGAGAAATGAATGACATAATTTTCTATCATTCCTCATCAATACAAGCACCCCATGCTCTCCCCCACCCTGCCGGCGGCTCCCGGAAAAACCCTTGCTCTGATTCTCTGTGGCATCTGCATGGCATTACCGGCCATTCCGGCACAAGCTGAGGTATACCGCTGCAAGGACAAGAACGGCGCCGTTATCTACCAGGAAATCGCATGTCCTAGCGCTGGTGAAGCCATCCGGCTGCAAACCAGCGAGCCTTCCGCAGCAGACCAGGAAAACGCCAACGAGCGGGCTCGCCGCGAACGCGCCTTTGTCAACGACGTAGATGCCGAGCGCGAAAACAACAGAGACCTCGCCCAGCAAGACCGGGAGGAAGCAAAAGCGAAAATAGCCGAGCAAAAAGCGCGCTGCGCGGGCTACCTGACTGAAGCTGAGCGTCTGGAAAACATCGTCGAAGACAGAGCGGAAAAAATCAAAGCAAACAAATACTATGATCGGCACGGCAAAAAACACGGCGACTACGACACCAACGCTAGTGCACGCGACCTTGACCGAGCACGCAATCTGCGCGATCAGTATTTCAAGGAATGCAGCAAGCTCTGATCGCACTCAGGGTTTATCAAGAGTTGATCTGCAATGAACATCACGCCCAAAACCGTTTACCGCGAACTGCACGCGGCGCTTGATCCACTGATGAAGCAGCACGGCTTCAGCAACATAAAAACGGACCTTGGCTTTCCAGGCTGGACGCGGCAAAGCCGGCCGCCCAGTCATTCATCCGTCTGGTTTCAATGCGACAAATGGGGCTGGGACGAAAACTGGGGATCGAAATTCACGCTTGAATTCGAGGAAGCGCCCGCCCCATTCACGCCGACGGCCCAAAACAAGCGCGAGCGAATCGGCTATCTGCTGGAAGGCTTCGCGGAACTGGATGAATTGCGTATCAGAAACAACAGCGTGATAGAACGACTGCCAGGCACGCTCAACGGCAGCCTCGTCACTGTCCCTTGCGACGACGGCAGCGAAATCGTCGTCACCGGAGAGCGCATCGACACGGGGAAAGCCGTCTACGGCCGGGACATCTGGCTCAACTATTATTCGGTGGAGGATGTGCGGGCCTGGGCCTCCTACTTCACCGGAAACCTGCTGCGCTTCATCGATATTTTCGAAAGTGGCATGAAAAACCAGGAAGGAAAAGCCCGGGAGCGCTTCAATCAAATGATGTCCGCCGTTCAACGCACAAACAGCCTTACTGAAAAAGCGAACATACTCGCGCGCTTCATCGGCAGCGAAACGGACGCTACATTCAAAGCGAACGCAGCCACATGGCAGGACGCACTTCATAATAAAATTCAACGCCCCGCCTGAAAGGATAAAAGCGCGTCTTACCGCTTTGTGCCATCGGCGATACAACACCCTGCCACTATCGATTTTCTGGCAAAAACAGTACGCATCCGCCATCTATCTCGCAAAGGACACACCATGTTGAAACGTTTTTTGATCCTGTTTACCACCGTGCTTCTTGTTCAAACAGGCGTAACGCAGGCGGCCGAGGAGAAGCGCCCGGAAGTCGGCCGTTACGTCAAAGCCTACTCTGGAGCAGAGAATCTCAAAGTCTGGACTACCCGCATCGGCCCGGAAAGCAACCACGAAGCACTGCTTCAGATTGGCGGCATCGATCACGCCTGGGACATGAAAATTATGAAGGTCAAAATCGAGCCAGCCGGCAAAAGCGACCGGTACATTGCCCAGGTCGATGGCAAGCCTTTCACTGCGCTGATCCTGACCAACGAGTCGGCCGAGCTTTATCTACCCAACGCCAAAAGGGTGTATTCGGTCGGTTACAGCAAGGAGTTGTCCGAACAAGGTAATTCCGAGCGCTTTCTTACCGATTACCTGCAACAAGGGGAAAAATAAACTCCCTGGGCAAAATTTCCCCCCGGAAATGTACATCCCATTATCTTCCGCTATACTCGCGCGGTTCCATAAAAGCGGCATAATGCCCGCCATCGTGGCGTTGCATATTTTTTACCTAACCACCTGAATCAAGGCTATTTTTTATCATGTCGACACTCAAATATGCCGCAGCAATCAGCTTCTGCATCCTGACTCAATCCGCCTTCGCACAGTCTCTGGCCGAAAAGGAACTGTACGCCAAAGAAGAAAGCGCCATGGTTTCCCGCGTTGAAAACACCAACAAACAATGCCAAACCAGCGTTAAATTCAAATTCGACTGGGCCAGCTTCAAGAAAGCGGATCTGGAAGACCGCGGTGCAACTACCTTCTGCGAAGGGGTTTTCTCCGCGATCAACGACGTATGCACCGGCTCGGACGCTGGCCTGAAAGCCGTGCAAAGCAAGATCAAGAGCGTAACCTGCAAGCAGGCGGCACCCCGCACAATCGCTCTCAAAAATGGCGAACTGATCTACGGTATCGACTACAACGCCGCTAACGACCGTGATGCTGTCTTTGACTTCCTGAAGAAAAATCTGTAACCGCCAATTGTTACGCCATCAAAAAAGGGTGCGGAATTCTGCGCCCTTTTTTATTTTTCCCAGAGAAAATTACAGGGTATATTGCTTCAAATTTGCAAAACACACAGCACTGGGGCAAGCAAGACCCCATTCAGATCAAGACGCCAAGCAGCCTTACCGCCAACGCGAAAAATACCGACCGCCCTGACAGGTGAGGGATAGTCCACTCTCGCTGGATCCGCCATCGCGGTACTCATGTAAAATAATCCGGCACCTCTTCGGCAGTCCACGATATTCGTGCATCAAGACACAAACCCCGTCCGGCTATCCATGACCACTGAAAACCTCGCCCCCCAGCCCGCACCAGCCATAAAGCCCACGCTCGATCCTCGCGCGGTACTGAAGCGTTTGCAGGAACTTTCCCCCACGTTTCGGGAATACAAGCCGCTCGCGCTGCACATCGACACAGCGATACTGGAACGCTTTCCCGAGTTCGAGCGCAAGGCGCTACGTTCCGCGCTACGCTTTCACACCACAACGACGCGCTACCTCAAGAGTATCGAGCGCTCAACGGAGCGCTTCGACCTCGACGGCCAAGTTACCGGCGAAGTCACCGAGGAACAACGCAGCCATGCCGCTGGCCTTCTAAAAGAGCGCTTCGCCACCGTTGCGCGCAACCAGCGGGAAAAACGCCAGGCAGAAGAAGCCGAACGCCGCCATGCGGAAAAACTGAGCCAGTTGGTGAACAAGTTCACTAAATGAGGAAATTCCTCAGCGTTTGGCTTGGGTACGCCTGCGCGGCCGCATTTGCGGCTTCAGCCCGCGCGGAAACCGTGGGTGAGGTATCGACGGTATGGAAGCTGATCGGCCCCAACCACAAGATCGTCGTCGAGGCCTATGACGACCCGCGCATCGAGGGCATCACCTGCTATGTATCGCGCGCCAAGACAGGCGGCATTGCGGGCGCGGTCGGCGTGGCAGAAGACTTGGCGGAGGCTTCGATCGCTTGCCGTCAAGTTGGGCCGATCCGTTTCCGCGAACCACTGAAGCAGCAGGAAACCGTCTTCTCGGAGCGCCTTTCGGTGCTTTTCAAGCGCCTGCAAGTAGTACGCATGGTCGACCCGGCCCGTAACACACTCGTCTACCTTGCTTATTCGGACAAGCTCGTCGATGGCAGTCCGCAAAATAGTATCGCTGCCGTTTCCATCGGGCGTGAAACGCCAATCCCGCTACGCAAATAGTTCCTGTCGAGAAGGGGTATCACCCGTCCCGATGGATACGATTCGCGTATAGCAGCCATACGCCCACCGCCCCGGCAACGGCCAAGGCCATTCCCCCGCCGGGATGCCCGCTGCCGAACATCAGCCCCGCGAACAACCCCAGGCCCATCACCCCACCCATCATCCTTCGTTCCATCGCGCGCCCCTCGTTACAGGCCACAACATTAATGACTGTTATTTTATACAGCATTAATGCTTGAAGCAACCGCCGCACGAGCCTCGAAAGGGAAGATGAAGTTGCGCTATAATCCGCAGCCACGCCGCTTTAGCTCAGTTGGTAGAGCAATCGCCTTGTAAGCGATAGGTCGTCTGTTCGAGTCAGACAAGCGGCACCAACATAAGCGCCAAGGCCTCCCAAGAAAGCAAAAGCCCTAGATGACTCAAGCATCCAGGGCTTTTTCACTTCTACCGCCACCCACCGTTTCCTATTGATTGCAACGTTTTTTACGGCACTTCCCGAACTTCTCCAGGGGATACCGTCAACATGGCACTCACTGATATTCACGGCAGGTAGGGGTGCGACGGGCACGTCCCTACGCGCCCATGCCTGGACGCGTGACAAACCGGCCGCTATCGGAAGGCAGGCATCGAACAACTGGCCTACTTCTTGGCCGCCAACGCGCTGTAGCTCGTGATCAGGTTGCGGTAATCGGGAATATGGTTGGAGAACAGCGCCGCCAGACCTTCAACGTCGTTGCGCCAGTCGCGATGCAGTTCGCAGGCAACACCGAACCAAGTCATCAACTGCGCGCCAGCCTGCGACATACGATCCCACGCCGAATGGCGAGTCACTTCATTGAAAGTGCCCGATGCATCGGTCACGACGAACACGTCGTAGCCCTCCTCCAATGCAGACAGCGCGGGGAATGCGACGCATACTTCGGTGACGACACCAGCAATGATGAGTTGCTTCTTCCCGGTCGCCTTGACGGCCTTGACGAAATCTTCGTTGTCCCAAGCATTGATGTTGCCGGGACGGGCGATGTAAGGCGCATCGGGAAACTGCTCTTTCAGCTCTGGAACCAGAGGGCCGTTTGGCCCGGTCTCGAAACTGGTGGTGAGAATGGTCGGCAACTTGAAATATTTGGCCAGATCGCCGAGCGCGAGCACGTTATTCTTGAACTTGTCCGGATCGATGTCGCGCACCAGGGACAGCAGACCTGCCTGGTGATCGACCAGAAGAACGGCGGCATAGTCTTTGTCGAGACGGCGGTAAGGCTTGCTCATGGTTCTCTCCTTCAGGGTTGGTGCGTGTAAGACACCGGAATGCCTGGTGGTTCCAAAGGACCGGCCGGGCGACAATCAGCGCGGCATCAGCCCGAACTGGCCGCTGTTGAAATCACTGATCGCTTGCGCGATCTCCTGCTGGCTGTTCATCACGAATGGGCCATGACCCACGACCGGTTCGTCGATGGGTTCACCGCCAAGCAGCAGAACGGCAGCATCGCTGTCGGCCTCAATCGAGAGGCGCTGCCCGGAACGATCGAGCACGGCCATCTGCGCTTCGTGGACAATCACCTCACCATTGTCCTTCACGGTACCGTGAAGGACAACCAGCCCTGCCGTCCAGCCCTCCAGGAGCGTCAGCGTGCTGTACCCTCCCCGCGTCAGCCGCATGTCCCAGACGTTCATGGGCGTGAAGGTATGGGCCGGGCCGGGATGTCCGTCGAACTCACCGGCGATGACTCGCACGGTGCCCGCGTCATTGGGCAGTGCAACAGCCGGGATGTTCCGATTGAGGATGGCCTGATAGCCAGGCAGAGTCATCTTGTGCTTCGCCGGCAAGTTCACCCATAGCTGAACCATTTCGAGTACGCCACCCGATTGGCTGAATGCCGGGGAGTGAAACTCTTCGTGCAGAATGCCGGCCCCGGCTGTCATCCACTGCACATCACCGGGGCCGATGACGCCACCCTGGCCGGTCGAGTCGCGGTGTGCCACTTCACCCTTGTAGGCGATGGTCACGGTTTCAAAGCCGCGATGCGGGTGTTGGCCCACGCCCCGAGGCGTGTCCGTGGGTGGGAAATCGGCCGCGGCCGCGTAGTCGAGCAACAGGAAGGGGCTCAGTTGCCGGCCGTGGCTGTCATACGAAAACAGAGTGCGCACCGGGAAGCCGTCGCCGACCCAATGGGGACGGGGTGCGCTATACACGCCCAGGATCCTTTTCATGTTGTCCTCCTGAAAGATCGGCGGGTCACCGTTGAAGGAAGCATAGTTTCGAGACGACTGAACGTGTAGTCTGCTGAAATGCGCATCAGAGTCCTATCCGATGAACGATGAAGACGCCCACGCAAGACCTGAATGATCTGTACTACTTCGTCCAAGCCGTGGATCATGGCGGCTTCGCACCGGCTGGCCGAGCTTTGGGCATGCCGAAGTCGAAGCTCAGCCGGCGCATCGCCATGCTGGAGGAACGGCTCGGCGTCCGCTTGATCCAGCGTTCGACACGCCACTTTGCCGCGACGGAGATCGGGCGCTCCTACTACGACCACTGCAAGGCGATGCTGGTGGAGGCCGAAGCGGCGCAGGAGGTCATCGATGCATCGCGGGCGGAGCCGCGCGGCATCGTCCGCGTCACCTGCCCCGTCGCGCTCCTGCATGTGCATGTCGGCCCAATGCTGGCCGACTTCATGGCGCGCCACCCACGGGTCGTCGTACACCTGGAGGCCACCAACCGGCCGGTCGATGTGGTGAGCGAAGCCATCGATGTGGCGATCCGCGTGCGCCCGCCGCCGTTGCAGGACAGCGACCTGGCGATGCGCATCCTGGCGGATCGCGGGCAATGCCTAGTTGCCAGCCCCGCGCTCATTCAGCGGCTGGGCTTTCCCGACTCACCCGCCGATCTGGACACCTGGCCGAGCCTCGGCCTCGGGGTCGCGCAGCAGACCCACAACTGGACGCTTGCTGGGCCGGACAAGGCTCAAGCCGTCGTGTATCACGCGCCCCGCTTCGTGACGACGGATATGATCGCCCTGCGGGATGCGGCTTTGGCGGGCGTCGGCGTTGTACAGCTTCCGCTGCTGATGGTGCGCGACCACCTGACTAGAGGCACGCTGGTCAGGGTCTTACCGGAATGGGCGCCGCTCCGGGAGATCATTCATGCGGTATTTCCGTCGCGGCGCGGCCTCTTGCCGTCGGTGCGCATGCTGATCGACTACCTGGCGTCAAGATTCGGCGAGTTGCACGAGGATTGACCCGCGCACAGAGCGCTTCGCGACCAACCCGGCCCAACGCACTGCGGGACGGAACTGGCCTGCTCCCTTATAGTTTTTCAAAGACGGCCTGCGCCGCCACATCCGCTTTATAGATCGGGCCCACAAATAGACATAATTTCAATCTATTTGTGGGCCCGATCCATCACCACATTGCCGCCGACAACCCATTCCCGCCGACGACAATACGGCTCACGCCGACGGCAGTGCCGCAGCCTTTTTTCGCGCCGAGCGATCGACTTCCGTCAGAAACGACTGCAACGTCTCGCTGAAAGCGGCACTCTCGTTAAGGAATGGCAAATGGCCGCCGTTCTCGACGGCAACGAACCGTGCATGGGCAATGCCTTCCTTGAGCAGCGAAACCTGATCAATCGGAAAAGCAACGTCCCAATTGCCAGCGATGATCAATGTCGGCGTGGTGATTTCGCCCAAGCGGTCGCGCGTGTCAAAATCGAAGAGACTGCTGATGAAACTTAGCAGTGCCTGTTGTTCGACTGGCACATGGCTTTGCTGAATGATCGATAGACTGCGCGACACCTCGGGCGCCAGGAATTCCTCGCGATAAATATTGTTGAACTCCATCTGATAGGTCAGCAGCGGCGACACCGAATAGGCCTCCAAATCCTGCTGACTGATGCCGCGCATGCGCGCGTCGGTCGGTGTCGTACAAATCAACGCCAAGGACTTCAGCCGCCGTGGATGCCGCAAGGCCGTGAGCTGCGCGATGTTGCCAGCGACACACCAGCCGGCCAGATGCGCTTCATCAATGCCGAGCGCGTCCATAAGCTCAATCAGATCGTCGGCAATATTCTCGAACGTGAAACTCACACCAGAGTAGGCGCTGCCCGCATGGCCCGGCAAATGCGGAAAGATCAACCGATAACGAGAAGAAAACTCGGCGATCTGATTTTCCCAAATCGATTTGCTGAAGGCTAACGCGGTCAGGAAAATCAGCGCGGGGCCACTGCCGCACTCGAAATACTCGTAGAGCTGCCCACGTGTGCTGGTGAACTCCCCTCGCTTCAGACGCGCTGTGTGTTCAAGCGGAACGCGATTCTGACCGATCGAGATCAGATGCTGCATGACTTGGCTCGCCAACGGTGCGGCCACAACAATGTCCGACACCACCGGGACATCGTCATGCAGTTTGGCAAACAATCGCCCAGCCAATGTATCTATGCTCAACGGCATATCATCCGCCGCAAACAGGTCGGTACCGATTGCCTTACCGAAGCGCTGCTGCAACTTTGTGTAGATCAGTGCCCAGGACAGTGAATTCAAGCCAATACGGGCGAGATCCTGCGTGGCGTCGATTTTGCCCCCATCACCCAAAGCGTCCGAGCAGGTTTTCAAAACGAACTGACGGATCGCGGCCAATTCATCAATCTGCGGATTGGTCGAGCCGCCGGCCTCTGGAACGGCCAGTGCATCGCGGTTGAACACCGAAAGCACGGGCGCGGCGATCGTCTGTTGCCGGTACCCCGCCCGGAGCAGCGCGTTTGTCAACGCTTTCCCATCGGGCAGACCGGGCACTGCCGCAACCTCAGGCCACATGTCGCTGAGCTCAAGGATCAGTTGCAGACCATTCCCCTCAATCGGCTCAGTCACGAAAACCAGGTTATCGGGAGCTCCGGTCGCAGCGCGCCGCTCCAGCAACTCAGCCGCTTCCCGCGCGCATGGATCCTGCATATGCACGATCACCGCGTCGAACGAACTGCCGGCCAAACGCTCCGCCAGCGACCCCGCCACAAGCGGTACCAGCGAAACGAACATCACGTCTGGAAAACGCTCGCGGCCAAGCTCAACAACCCCTTGAGCAATCTGCGGCCACCCTGAAATCATGCGGTACTCGATGCGCGCCGACCGTGGCGCGACAGCGACAATGGCCGACAAGAATTCGAAACCACCGGCGCCGATCGCCAATACAGAAATCGTTTCCCGGCCGGCAAGACGCTCAGCGAAGCACAGCTCCGCCGTCAGCCGGTTGAGAAAAGCCAGCTTGGACGGCGCCGTAAACACATCGACCAGCAATGCGCTGGCAACCGCGATTTGTTCGGGACCAGGCCGCGAACCGTCTAGTGCTCCCCTCAACGCAGCGGCCAGAAGCTCGCAATAGGAGCGGTACTCCGGCAGCACACGCAGTAGCAGCTCGTATTGCGAACACGCCTGCTCGAACTGCTTGCGGTTGCGGATATTGGAAGGCAGTGCCAACCGGACGCCAGAAGCATCGGCAAGCATGAATGGCGTCGCCGTCAAGCGCTCCAGCAAAAGATCAGCCGCACTCCCGGCCTTCCCAACACGCAGATACAGCCCAAGAGCACCGTCGGTACCGCTACGCTCTTCGAACACTATCCCCTTTTCACTCAGCACCGCATACAGGGTACTCACCGTCATCAAATGCACGCTCTCGGCGGCTCCCTTGATCCGCTCGCCCATGTACGTGGCCATACCGGCTTGCGTCCTGACGGATGGCAGCAGACCAGAAACGGATTCGACCTCGGTTTCCGTAACGATGACGGCGGTACCTGCTATCGACTCAACAAGCGGCAACGATATCACGGGGGTTCCGACCCCGATGGCCCGCATGTCCGCACCTTCCGGCCAGCACGAACGTAAATCGAACGCGTAGCCAGGCAGCGGCACTCGCCGGCCGTTCTCCCGCCCGGCAAAGCATTTGCGCCAGTCGATCGACATGCCGCCGGCCCACAGACTGGCGAGCCCGGACAAGTCGCCGCTGGCAACCAGTGCCCGCACGCCAGCCAAATCACTCGGCACCAGCGTAATGCCGTCCGGCGGCGAAAACCGGACACGCGCATCACCGGAGTCGGACAACCAAGCTTGTAGCTGTTCAAGCGCATCCTCGATCGAATCTGCGACAAAGGCCAGCCGGTGATTGAACGTGCGCCGCCCCACCTGCAACGTGTAAGCAATATCCGCCAAACTCACCGGTTCCGCCGTCCGTGCCATCTGCCCAAGGCGGTGGGTAAGCGCATCAGCCGACAGCCGCAATGCCTGGCGCGATCTAGCCGACAGCACGAGAAGTTGCGGCCCGTCTTCGTTTCGGCCCAGCACGGATGGCTCAAAGGATTCGACGATGACATGCGCCGCCGTGCCGCCCGCACCGAACGCATTGATGGCCGCCCGCAACGGACGGGTGCTGCCGGGCTCGGCGAGCCAAGGCTCCTCCTCCCGCTGGATCGCCAAATTTGCGCCAGCAAAAGCCATCTGTGGATTAGGCGTGCCACGCAATAAAGTTTTCGCCAACGTTCGATGCTTGAGTTGCAATATGACCTTGATCAACTGCGCCATACTCGCCGCAGCTTCCGCATGGCCGATATTCGGCTTGACCGAACCGAGCCGTAGCGGCTCGTCCGGCCTGCGCGTGGCGCCATAGGCGAGCTTGATCGCCTCGAACTCGGCGGCATCGGTAGCCTCGTCGCCGATACATTGCATCTCGACGTACGACACCTCATCGGCCGCCATGCCGGCATTACGCAACGCCCGCTCGGCGACCTTGGCCTGCCCGCGCGGCGAAGGCGCGAAGTAGTTAAGGGTGGTGCCGCTATGACCCACCGCGCTGCCCTTGATCACGGCATGAACCGTATCGCCATCCCGCAGCGCCGCCTCGAGCGGCTTGAGCACCAGCGCAGCCACACCCTCGCCGGCCAGAAAGCCCTTGCCGCCGGCACCGAAACTGCGGCTCTCACCGTCGTCGCAAATGAGCTTGGCTTGCACCATGCCTTCCAGCCGAGACGAATGCAGGTTCAGATTCACACCACCGGCGATCGCCATGCTGCATTCCTCGCGCCGCAGGCTTTCACAAGCCATGTGCAGCGCCACCAATGACGACGAGCACATGGTGTCGACCGAAAGGCTCGGCCCGGCTAGCGAAAGCGCATGCGAAACACGGTTGGCAACCGAAGCGAACGACTGGCTGGTGGCCTGAGGATTCCCCTTTAGCGCCTGCTCGAAGCCGACCAGGCTATAGCTAGCCGCAGTCACCCCGGCGAACACGCCGACCTCCTCGCCCTCCCGGCTGCACTCCGCCAACCATTTGTCGTTGCCATAGCCGGCGTCTTCCAGCGCGTGCCAGCAACTCATCAAGAACAACCGCTCTTGCGGATCGATGGTTTCGGCCTGCAGCAGCGGAATCCCGAAGAACCCCGGATCGAAGTGATCGACGTTATCGAGGAAAGTCCCCCATAGCCGCGGCGCGGCGCCATCGCCCACACCGATCCGATCCGGCCAGCGGCGCGCCGGGCCGCGGTTGTCGGCCCTGTCGCCGCCAAGCAGCATTTGCCAGTAGGCATCCACCGACTCGGCCCCCGGGAAACGGCAATCCATGCCAATGATGGCAATGTCCGTCGATGCGCCGCTCTTCTCCACGCCTTGAGCTCGCGTGACCGATGCCGGTTCAACGGGCACAGCAATCGGCATATCCTGCGACGGCATCAAGGAGCGAATCCCGGACAGAGCCTGGGTTTCGATTGTCATGCCCGATTGTGGCGCACCCACGGCGCTGGAAGTCACCCATGCCGCCAACGCGTCGCGCTGCGTCGCCAGAAAATGTGCAACCAGATCATCGATCGTCTGATAGTCGTAGAACAACGCATGGCTGACATCGGCGAACACCCCGGCCAACACCCCGCTCATCTGCCCCACGGAAATCGAGTCGATACCATACGTGGACAGAGACTCCGACGCATCGATTTGCTGCGCGGGCACATGCAACACCTCACCAACGAGCATCTTGAACGCAGCAACGCCCAGGGTCCGCAATTGTCCGTCGTCGAGCGCGACACCTGCCCGTAATGCCGACACCCGCGCGGACACGCCACCCCGCACGGTCGGGGACATTACCTGGTCTGGGCGAAACTCCGTCGTTTTCAGCACGGCCAATTGGTTGTACTGGCTACCAAGCAGTTGCGCCAATGCCTCCATGCCCTCGTCTGGCTCGATCGAGGCCAGGCCAAACTGTCTCATCCGGGTTTGATAAGCCGACGTGGCCGCAACGCCGACGCTGCCCCACCATCCCCAGTTCATCACCTTCACCGGGCACGGCCACGCCTGGCCCAGACTGCGCGCGAACGCGTCCTTGAACGTGCAGCCAGCCGCATAGTTGCTCTGCCCCGCCGCTTTACTGAAGCTTT
>JAVBJT010000053.1:0-36311 GCA_031546845.1 Azoarcus sp.
ATCAGTTCGCGGGCGACGAAGGGAAAGGTGACGAAGATCGTCGCCAGCACGATGCCGGGCACGGCGAAAATGATCTTGATGTCGTGCGCGGCGAGCCAGCCGCCGAACCAGCCGTGCGCGCCGAACAGCAGCACGTAGATCAGGCCCGCGACCACCGGGGAGACCGAGAACGGCAGGTCGATCAGCGTGGTGAGCAGGCGCTTGCCGCGAAACTCGAACTTGGCGATGCTCCAGGCTGCGGCGACGCCGAAGACGAGGTTGAGCGGCACGGCGATGACGGCGGTGATCAGGGTGAGCTTGATCGCCGATAGCGCGTCCGCGTCCGTCAGCGCGGCAAGGTAGGTGCCCCAGCCCTTGCGCAGCGCTTCGGTAAATACGGCGACTAGCGGCAACAGCAGGAACAGCGCGAAAAAGCCGAGAGAGAGGGTGAGAATCGTCCATTTCACCCACGGCGCTTCGCGGGTGGCGGCATTGTTTTCGTAGCGGCGGGCATCGGCCCGGCCGTGCAGTACGCCGGCGGAGGCCATCAGCGGTTCCTCCCCGTGCGCCGCGCGCTCCAGCCTTGCAGCAGGTTGATCGCCAGCAGCAGCGCGAAGGAAAACGCCAGCATGACCGTGGCGATCGCGGTGGCGCCCACGTAATCGTATTGTTCCAGTTTTGTGATGATCATCAGCGGGGTGATCTCCGACACCATCGGGATATTGCCGGCGATGAAGATCACCGAGCCGTATTCGCCCACCGCGCGGGCAAAAGCGAGCGCGAAGCCGGTGAGCAGCGCCGGCAACAGAATCGGCAGCAGCACCCGGGTAAAGGTCTGCCAGCGGTGCGCGCCCAAGCTTGCCGCGGCTTCTTCCAGCTCGGTTTCCAGGTCTTCTAGAATGGGCTGCACTGTGCGCACGACGAAAGGCACGCCGATGAACACCAGCGCTACCAGCACGCCGAGCGGGGTGAAGGCGACCTTGATGCCGAGCGGTTCGAGCAGATTGCCGATCCAGCCGTTGCCGGCATAGAGCGCGGTCAGCGCGATGCCCGCGACCGCGGTGGGCAGGGCGAAGGGCAGATCCACCAGGGCGTCGACCAGCCGTTTGCCGGGGAAGCTGTAGCGTACCAGCGCCCACGCCAGCATGAGGCCGAACACGGTGTTGATTGCCGCCGCCGCGATGGCTGCGCCGAACGACAGCTTGTAGGTGGCGACGACGCGCGGCGTGCTCACCACCGCCCAGAATTCCGCCCAACTGAGACTGGCTGTTTTGAGCAGCACGGCGGCGAGCGGGATGAGCACGACCAGCGACAGATAAACCAGCGTATAGCCCAGCGACAGGCCGAAGCCGGGCAATACGCGGGTCTGCCGCGTGGGGTTGAGGAATGCGGCGAAAGACATTAGCGATTCACCGCGATCTGGTCATAGATGCCGTTGTCGGCGAAGTGCTTCTGCTGCACCTGCGCCCACGGGCCCAGCAACTCTTCCACCTTGAATGCGCGGATCGGCGGAAAGCGGTCGGCGTTGGCTTTCAGCAGCGCCTCGGAACGCGGACGGAACCAGTGTTTGACGATGATCTTCTGGCCTTCGTCCGAATAGAGGAAATCCAGGTACGCTTTTGCCTCCACCGCCGTGCCGCGCTTGGCGACGACGCTTTCTACCACGGCCACCGGCGGGCTGGCGTCGATGGTGATCGAGGGATACACCACGTCGAACTTGCCTTCGCCCAGTTCCTTGGAAATCTGCGCCGCTTCGTTTTCGAAGGTGACGAGCACGTCGCCCATGTCGCGCTGGGTGAAGGTCGTGGTCGCGCCACGCCCGCCGCCGTCGAGTACCGGCACGTTGCGGAACAGCTTGGTGACGAAATCGCGCGCGTCGGCTTCCGAGCCGCCCTTGGAAATCACGCTGCCCCAGGCGGCGAGATAGGTATAGCGCCCGTTGCCGGAAGTTTTCGGGTTGGGCACGATCACCGATAGGCCCGACCGCGCCAGATCGCTCCAGTCCTTGATGCCCTTCGGATTGCCCTTGCGCACCAGAAACACCGAATAAGTGGTGTAGGGCGTTGCGTCGGCCGGGAAGCGCTTGCGCCAGTCGGCGGCGACCAGGCCGCCGCGTTCGACGAGGATGTCGATGTCGGTGGATTGATTCATCGTCACCACGTCCGCTTCCAGTCCGGCTGCGACCGACAGCGCCTGCTTGCTCGAACCGCCATGCGATTGCTTGACCGTGACCTCCTTGCCGGTTTTGGTCTTGTACCAGGCGGTGAAGGCGGGGTTGATGTCCTTGTACAACTCGCGGGTCACATCGTAGGAAACATTGAGCAAAGTGGTTTCCGCCAGCGCGGGAGAAGTGGCGCCGACCAGCACGAACGCGCTCAGTACGGCGCTGAAACGGGAAAGAAAGCGGGGCTTCATGGGATGTCCTCGACATTGTTTGAATATTGGGGCGTAGATTAGTGCACCGCAAAAAGAACAGGAATCGATAAAGAGTTATTTCTATAGATTCATATGGCAATAAGCGGAAAATGGCATTTAGCCGTGACAGGCGTCACGGTTAAATGAAATGCCTAGGCGTTTACCGCGACTCACAGGCTATTTCGCCGTCGTTATGATCTTTTACGTCCAATGCACAAAAACTGATGGACTCAGGAATAGATTTTATGGTGCCGCAGACTTCGATTCGGGTTGGATATTCGTCATAATGCGAATATGTGATTCGATGTTTTGCCATGCGCTTTTACCTTAATGGGATAAAGCGGGGTTGTGCGCACAAGCTGTTCTCGGTGCGTGCCGTTCGGGGTAAGGCGGTGAATTTCATGGTCAGAATTTCCGTCACATTACCGTCATAGGTCGTGTGCGCCGAAGGAGTAGGACGTGAGCGATAAAACGGCGCAGGCTGATTGCCACCGCATTCTTGCGGTGGGCTTCGGTGTAAGGACGTTGGTGCCATTGAAAACGGCGTTGGAGCGCAAGGGAGAGAAAAGCTTCGTGCTCTCCTCTGCGGCGGAAGCCGAGGTTCTGCTGGTCAATGGCGATGTACCGGGTGTTGCGGAAGTCGTACGCAAGATACGGGCTGCCGTGCAACCCTTGGTGGTGGCCGTGGTGGTCAGTACGCGCCTGCGCCTGGATATCCCGGATACGTTGTGCGTGCTAGGCCCGCTCACGGCTAAATCACTTTCGACCATGCTGTGTCATGTTGCACGGATCGGAAGGAAGCAGCAGGGGGCGGAGTCCGTGCCGGAGGTGCCGGTCCATATCGATACGTGTCCGCCGGCGAGTTCGGTCGTTTTGTCCGCCTTGTCCTCGGTGGTGGTTGAAACGGATCTGGGTGGCGTGCCTCCGGCTGAGCTGGCCGGCTATTGGACGGGGCAAAAAAGCGCCGGCTCCACGACGCCGGCTACGAACCGCGACGGCTAATACCGCTGTGCGCCTGGTTTTGCCGTCCGCCCGTGGCGGCGCTGTGCGCCGAGGTGGGCGCTACGCGGGCAGGGCAATGGCGTTGTCGGTGCTGAACTGGTAATCGCGGAAAACGTGCTCGGCGGTCAGCAGATGGTAGTGGCCGCTTTCGTCGCGGCGGCTCGTGTCCTTGAGGCGGTAGGTGTAGTGGCCGCAGGTCCAGCACTCGAAGTTGCGCATGTGGGTGCATAGACAGGTTTTGTCCCACACCTTGACCCGTTTTGCTTCCGGGTGGGCAGCCACTTCGCGGTTATAGGCTTCGATGTATTGGCAACTGCCGGAGGCGTCGAGCAGATAGCCGTAGGCTTCGCAGTTGGGGCGGATGCCGTCGCCGATCGCGGGGCTGTTTTTCAGCATGCGCATCGGGTAGCCGGTGGGCGATATCTGGTTGACCTCGATATTGTCTTCGTTGGCCTTGAAGTATTCCTGTTTGACGTTTTCCGGCAGGCCGCACTCGTTTGTGACGGTAAAGCGCGTTGCTACCTGCACGGCCGAGGCGCCGAGCTCCAGGAAACCGGTTGCGTCCGTGCCGGTGAAAATGCCGCCGGCGGGAATCAGCGGGATGGCGAGTTGTTCGTTTTTCAGCCAATCGCGGATTTCGATCATGATGGCGGCCAGATCGTACTTGGCCCAGTCCATGCCGAAGCCAAGGTGGCCGCCGGCGAGCGGACCTTCGACGACGATGTAGTCGGGCATGCGCCCGGTGCGGGCGTTTTTCTTCAGGAACAGTTGCAGCGCGCGCAGCGAGGAAACAATGATGCCGAGCTTGGCGTCGCGAAAGCGCGGATGTTCCTCGATCAGCGCGAACGAGCCCAGGTGCAGGCCGGCGGCCAGCGTGATGCCGTCGATGCCGGAATCGAGCGCCGCTTGCAGGCGTACGCGCAGCGTTTCCTTCGGCCCGTTCATGGTCAGCTTTTCCATGCAGTTGATGAAAATCAGACCATCGCCGCGCTTGGCCTCCATGGTTTTGCCGACGTGCAGGGCGGTTGCCTCGGCGAGCAGGCCGAGGTCGAAACGGACGACCGACTTGTCCGGGTTGGCGACGTTGAATTTGTACTGCTTGAGCTTGTTCTTGACGTACTTGGTGTTGAAGCGGCGGTCGGACACGGTTGGCACCATCGCGTCGGAAATGTGTCCGATCCCACCCAGGCGTGCCGCCTCCAGGGAGAGTTCGGCGGTCGAGATGTCGACCCCCATGCCGCCGACCATGATCGGTACCAATTCGTGTTTACCCAGACGCAGGCGGAAATCATCTACACGCTTCATCACTTGAATGTCCGTTTTTCTGCAACCGTTCATTATCGCCCACGGCGGCAATCGGCGAGTCCCGCTTTGCGCGGGGTCGTATTATTTTCTTTGCGGGCCGTTCTGGCGCTCAGGCGCCTGACGGTTGCCTGGGCGCCAGCTTTTCCGCGGCAATGGCCAGCGCGTTCATCGAGCCGCCATTGGCTTGCCAGGCGCTGACCCAGTGCGGTTTGCGTCCGCGCCCGGTCCAACAGAGATCGCGGTTGCTGGGGTGCCGGTATTTTACCGGCACGGTTTTTTTGACCGGCGTGGATGGAGCCTTGAACGTTTTGGCGGCTTGCCGCGCGGCGGGTGAGGCCGGATCGGCCATGATTTCTTCGAACGACAGCCCGTGTTCGCGGGCCATTTTCGTAAGGCGTTTCAACAGCGAGGTTCCGGTCGCGGTGCGTCGCTTGGCGATCTCTTTTTCTATGCGGGAGTGAAACTGCTTAAGTTGCGGCAGGGTGTAAGCGGAAAGATCCATGATGTCGTAGTTGGCTAGAAACAATATTCCGATGGTATGCGAGGGAGCGCGCTGTGGGAAGGTAGCGTGCCGGTATGCTAGAGGTTGTCAGCGCTCCGTTTGAAGGATGGAGTCGAAGGCTTCGTCCAGGCGGCTTACCGCGCGGTCGACGTCGCCGAGCTTGTCCAGGCCGAACAAGCCGATGCGGAAGCTGCGGAAATCGGGCGGTTCGTCGCATTGCAACGGTACGCCGGCGGCGATCTGCAAACCCCGGTCGAGAAATTTCTTGCCGGATTGTATTTCCGGGTCGCCGGTGTAGCTGACGACTACACCGGGGGCTTGGAAGCCTGGCGCGGCCACGCTCGCGAAGCCCCGGCGCGCGAGCAGCGCGCGCACCTTGTCGCCCAGTTCCTGCTGGCGCGCATGTGCTTGCTCGAAGCCGTAACGTTCGGTTTCTTGCATTGTTTCGCGCACGCGGGCGAGCGCGTCGGTGGGCATGGTGGCGTGATAGGCGTGGCCGCCGCCTTCATAGGTTTCCATGATCTGCAGCCATTTGCGCAGATCGGCGGCGAAGCTGGTGCTGGTGGTGGTGTCGATATGCGTGCGTGCGCGTTCACTCAGCATTACCAGCGCGCAGCACGAAGGGCCGCTCCAGCTTTTTTGCGGTGCGCTGATGAGAACATCGATGCCGCAGGCGGCCATGTCCACCCAGATCGTGCCGGAGGCGATGCAGTCGAGCACGAACAGGCCGCCCGTGGCGTGCACCGCGTCGGCGACCGCGCGCAGATAGGCGTCGGGGAGGATCATGCCGGAGGAGGTTTCGACGTGAGGGGCGAATACCAGATCGGGTTTTTCCGCCTTGATCGTGGCGACGACCTCGTCGATCGGCGGTGGTGCGAAGGCGGCCTGCGGGCGGTCTTCGGTACGGCGGGCTTTGAGCACCGTCTCCGCGGACGGGATATGGCCGGCGTCGAAAATCTGGCTCCAGCGGAAACTGAACCAGCCGTTACGGATGACGAGGCATTTCCTGCCCGTGGCGAATTGGCGCGCGACCGCTTCCATGCCGAAGGTGCCGCTGCCGGGAACGACAATGGCCGAGCGCGCGTTGTAGGCCCGCTTGAGAATGCCCGAGATGTCCCGCATCACGCCCTGGAAGCCTTGCGACATGTGGTTTAGGGCGCGGTCCGTATAGACGACCGAATATTCGAGCAGTCCCTGGGGGGCGGTATCGGGCAACGGACGGGTTGGCATGATCGGCTCCGGTGGCGGGAAAAGTGAAAAACCTTGCAGGCTCAATCAGCTTAGCATTCGGTTAACAGGTGGTTCTGGTTTCACGCTTGGGGTTTGTGCCTAGTCTTGTGACGCGGTAGGCCGGTAGGATTGAATGATCGGCAGGAGCTGGCCGAAAATTTTGGGGCTGCCGGCGACGAGGTTGCCCGTGGCAAGGTAGTCGGCCTCGCCGGTAAAGCCGGCGCTGAGGCCGCCTGCTTCCTGGATGAGCAGCGCGCCGGCGGCCATGTCCCACGGCGAGAGGCCCGTTTCCCAGAAGCCGTCGAGGCGGCCGCACGCAACGTAGGCAAGATCGAGCGAGGCGGCGCCGGGGCGGCGGATGCCGGCGGTTTTTTGCGCGATTTCCTTGAACGTGGCGAGGTAAGTGTCGATATGGGCGAATTCGCGATAGGGGAAGCCCGTGCCGATCAAGGCTTCGGACAGGCGCAGGCGGCCCGAGACGCGGATACGGCGGTCGTTGAGGAAAGCGCCGCCACCGCGGCTGGCGGTGAATAGTTCGTTGCGGATGGGGTCGTACACCAGGCCGTGTTCGAGCGTGCCGTTTTTCGTCAGCGCGATCGAGATCGCATACTGGGGAAAACCGTGGATGAAGTTCGTCGTGCCATCGAGCGGGTCGATGATCCAGACGAACTCGCCATCGGAGGTGCCCGTCGGTGCGATCTCGCCGGACTCCTCTGCTAGAATTCCGTGCCCTGGGTAGGTTTCGCGCAGAATTTCGATGATGGCCGCTTCCGCTGCGCGATCGACATCGGTGACGAAATCGCTTTGCGCCTTGGTCTGCACGGCAACCTGGTGGAGCTGGGTCGAGGCCCGGTTAATGACGGAAGCAGCGCGGCGTGCCGCTTTCACTGCAATGTTCAGGACTGGATGCATACGGATGGATCGGCCTCGGCGAGTGGAAACGGGCAGGGGGTGGCCGTTTGTGTCGGTCCCCGCCGCAGTCGGATACACAAAACATTGAATTCTAATATGAACGGCGCGTCCGCGCTTGATCGCATCCGCGTCGTCTTGTCCCGGCCCAGTCACCCGGGCAATATCGGCGCTGCCGCGCGCGCAATGAAAACCATGGGTTTGTCCGCGCTGTGGCTCGTTGCGCCGGAAGATTTTCCCAGCCCGATTGCCGATGCGCGCGCTTTGGGGGCCGTCGATCTGCTGGCTACGGCGCGCGTGGTGCCGAATCTGGAAGCGGCGCTTGCCGGCACTGTGCTGGCGGCGGCCGTGACCGCGCGGCGGCGCGAACTGAGCTTGCCGCGACGCACGGCGCGCGAAGCTGCGGGAGAAATCGTCGAATGGGCCGCGCGCGGCGAGGTCGCGCTGGTTTTCGGTAACGAGACGAGCGGCCTTTCCAACGAGGAAGTCGGTTTGTGCGCGATGCCGGTGACGATTCCGACCGATTCCGCTTTTTCGTCGCTCAATCTCGGCGCGGCGGTACAACTGCTCAGCTACGAGGTGCGTCTTGCGGCGCTGGGTGCGTCGCCGGGCGTATCGTCGGGCTATTACGACGATACGCAGCCGCAGCCGGCCACGCATGACGAGGTCGAAGGGTTTTTCGGCCACCTTGAGCAAGCGGTGATCCAAAGCGGTTTTCTCGATCCCGCTAACCCCCGGCGTTTGCTGCCGCGCCTGCGCCGCTTGTTTGGGCGCGTGCGCCTGGAAAAGGAGGAGGTCGGCATGCTGCGCGGCATGCTGACTAGCTTCCAGCGCAAAGTTGATTAAAATAGTCGGGAATTGGCTGTTTGCCGGCTTATTCACCGTTTTTTCTTCTTTTTTGGAGATACGAAAGCATGTTCAGCCATCTGCGTGAAGATCTGGCCAGCGTGCGCGAACGCGACCCCGCAGCCCGTTCCACGTGGGAAGTGCTGACTTGTTACCCTGGTGTGCACGCCCTGGCGCTGCATCGCCTCGCGCATGCGGCGTGGCGTCACCGTTTGTATTGGCTGGGGCGTTTCATCAGCCATGTCAGTCGCTTTTTTACCGGCATCGAAATTCACCCTGGCGCCGTAATCGGCCGGCGCGTGTTCATCGATCACGGCATGGGCGTGGTGGTCGGCGAAACGGCCGAGATCGGCGATGACTGCACCATCTATCAGGCGGTAACGCTGGGCGGAACTTCGCTCTATCGTGGCGTCAAGCGTCATCCCACCTTGGGCAAGGGTGTCGTGGTGGGCGCCGGGGCGAAGGTGCTGGGCGGTTTTACCGTTGGCGACGGCGCCAAGATCGGTTCCAACGCGGTGGTGGTGAAGCCGGTGCCGGCAGGGGCGACCGCGGTGGGCAATCCAGCGCGGATCGTCGATGCGGAACGGGATAGCGCGCGTGAGCAGAAGGCCGAGCAAATGGGCTTTTCCGCCTATGGCGTAACGCGCGATATGGACGATCCGTTGTCGAAGGCGCTGCATGGTCTGCTCGACCACGCGGCGGATACGGACCGCCGTTTCCAGGCGCTCGTCGAGCGGCTTGCCGCAGCCGGAATCACGCTCGATGAGGCGGTCGAATCCGCCGACGCGTTCGATGCTTCACGTTTATCCAAAATGGTCGATTAGGGTTTAACTATCGGGCCGATTGCCAGGCTATAAGTTGACCGTTTTTGTCGGGATACGTATAGTTGACCGCAACACCCGGGTATTAACCCGGTGGCATTCGTCGAAAAGATAGAGAGAGCGAGGTAGACAATCATGAGACTAACCACCAAAGGGCGTTTTGCCGTCACGGCGATGATCGATCTGGCCTCGCGGGAAACGGAAGGGCCGGTAACGCTGGCGGGTATCGCGGATCGGCAGCGGATTTCGTTGTCTTATCTGGAACAACTGTTCGGCAAATTGCGCCGGCATAAGCTCGTCAGCAGCGTGCGCGGTCCGGGCGGCGGTTATCGGTTGGCGCGCGATGCCACGGCGATCACCGTTGCCGATATCGTCGTCGCGGTCGATGAGCCGCTCGATGCGACGCAATGCGGCGGCAAGCAAAACTGTCATGACGAGCATCGTTGCAGCACGCACGATCTGTGGATGAATCTCAATAAGCGCATGTATGCCTACCTCGATTCGGTGACCTTGAACGCGCTGGTCAACCGCGAGGTTCAGCCCGATCCCGATACCGGCACGCTCAAGAGCGCCCGCCGCCACGCCAGTGTGATACTGCACGAGGCGGTGGCCTAAGCGCGACGAGATACGGAGCACGCACGCCATGTTCGCCCCGGTTTATCTCGACTGGAACGCCACCGCGCCGCTTGCGCCGGTGGTGCGCGAGGCGATGCTGCCGTGGCTGGATCGCTTCGGCAATGCGTCGAGCCGGCACGAATACGGCCGCCGCGCGCGCGCCGCGATCGACGAGGCGCGCGCGAAAGTCGCGGTGGCCGTGGGCGCGCATGCCACGGAAGTGGTGTTCACCAGCGGCGGTTCCGAGGCCAATAACTTGTTCATCAAGGGCGCGGCCGCGTCGCTCAAGCCTGGGCTTGTGGCGGTGAGCGCGATTGAGCATCCGTGCGTGCGTGAGCCGGCGTTGCAGTTGAGGCGCGCGGGTTGGACGATGCGCGAGATCGCGGTGGATCGTGAAGGCCGCCTCGATCGCGAGGATTGGGACAAAGTTTTGGATGCGCGGCCGGTGTTGGCGTCGGTGATGTTGGCGAACAACGAAACCGGCGTTGTGCAGGATGTGGCCGAACTGGCCGTGCAGGCGCGCGAGCGCGGCGCTTGGTTTCATACCGACGCGGTGCAGGCGCTGGGTAAAATTACGGTGGATTTCCGCGCGCTTGGCGTACAGGGGCTGACGCTGTCGGCACACAAGATAGGCGGGCCGCTCGGCGCCGGTGCGCTGGTGGTGGATAAACGCGTGGAGTTGGCGCCGCTGATCGCCGGTGGCGGCCAGGAGCGCGGGTTGCGTTCCGGTACGGAAAACGTTGCCGCGATCGTCGGTTTCGGCGCTGCCTGCGAGCAGGCTATCGCCCGCTTGGCGAGCGAGGCCGCCAGATTGACCGCCTTGCGCGACCGCATCGCGGAACAGTTGGCGGCGGCGGGTGCGCGGCTTTTTTCCGCGGCCGCGCCGCGTTTGCCGAACACGCTGTTCTTTGCCGTGGAGCGGATCGATGGCGAAACGCTGGTGGCCAAGCTGGATCGCGCCGGATTCGCGTGTGCCAGCGGTTCCGCGTGTTCGAGCGCACATCCAGGGCCGTCGCATACGCTGCTGGCGATGGGGGTCGAGCCCGATGTCGCGCGCGGCGCGGTGCGGGTCAGCCTGGGACGGGATACGCAGCGGGAGGATGTCGAGCGTTTTGTCGCCGCCTTCCGCAACATTGTCGAAGAGTTGAGAGGTTTGGCCGCGATGGCGGTCTAACAATAAACAACGGAGAAACGGAATGCTGAATTTCCCCATCTATCTCGATTACTCGGCCACCACGCCGGTGGACCCGCGCGTGGTGGACAAGATGGTTCCCTGGCTGGGTATGCATTTCGGTAACCCGGCGAGCCGCTCGCACGCGTTTGGCTGGGAAGCGGAAAAGGCGGTGGAGGAAGCGCGTGAGCAGGTGGCCCGGTTGGTCAATGCCGATTCGAAGGAAATCATCTGGACTTCCGGCGCGACCGAATCGAACAATCTGGCGATCAAGGGCGCGGCGCATTTCTACAAAGGCAAGGGCAAGCATGTGATCACGGTGAAAACCGAGCACAAGGCGGTGCTCGACACCACACGTGAACTGGAGCGCGAAGGTTTCGAGGTGAGCTATCTCGACGTGCGCGAAAACGGCTTGCTTGATCTCGACGTACTAAAGGCCGCTTTGCGGCCCGACACCATCCTGGTGTCGGTGATGTTCGTCAATAACGAAGTCGGCGTGGTGCAGCCGATCGCCGAAATCGGCGAACTGTGCCGCGAAAAGGGCGTCATTTTCCATGTCGATGCGGCGCAGGCCACCGGCAAGGTCGATATCGACCTTGAGCGCCTGAAGGTCGATCTGATGAGTTTTTCCGCGCACAAGACCTATGGCCCGAAAGGCATCGGTGCGTTGTACGTGCGCCGCAAGCCGCGTGTGCGCCTGGAAGCGCAGATGCACGGCGGCGGGCATGAGCGCGGCTTGCGCTCGGGTACGCTGCCCACGCACCAGATCGTCGGCATGGGTGAGGCGTTTCGCGTCGCCCGTGAGGACATGGCAGCCGAGAACGAACGCATCCGCCGCCTGCGCGACCGCTTGCTCAAGGGGCTGACCGATATCGAGGCGACTTACGTGAATGGCGATCTCGAACACCGGGTGGCACACAATCTCAATATTTCCTTCGCTTACGTGGAAGGCGAGTCGCTGATTATGGCGATCAAGGACATCGCGGTTTCGTCCGGCTCGGCCTGTACGTCGGCGAGCCTGGAACCGTCTTACGTGTTGCGCGCGCTGGGCCGTAACGACGAACTGGCGCATAGCTCTATCCGCTTCACCCTCGGGCGCTTCACCACCGAGGAGGAAGTCGATTACACCGTCGATTTGCTGCACAAGAAAATCGGCAAGTTGCGCGCACTCTCTCCGTTGTGGGAAATGGTCAACGAAGGCATTGACCTCGACACCGTCCAATGGGCGGCCCACTGACACCACTCTTGAAGGAGAGCGAACATGGCATACAGCGATAAGGTTCTGGATCACTACGAAAATCCCCGCAATGTGGGCTCTTTCGACAAGGATGACGATGGCGTGGCGACCGGCATGGTCGGCGCGCCTGCCTGCGGCGACGTGATGAAGTTGCAGATCAAGGTCGGCAAGGGTGGCGTCATCGAGGACGCGCGCTTCAAGACTTACGGCTGCGGCTCGGCAATCGCCTCGTCGTCGCTCGTGACTGAATGGGTCAAAGGCAAAACGCTCGATCAGGCGCTGGAAATCAAGAATACCCAGATCGCCGAGGAGTTGGCGCTGCCGCCGGTCAAAATCCATTGCTCCATCCTCGCCGAGGATGCGATCAAGGCGGCAGTGGCCGACTACAAAAAGAAGCACGACAACTGAACCCGACAAAGTCTCATAAGGGAGATTGAACGATGGGCGTTACCCTTTCTCAGCGCGCGGCCACACACGTGACCAAGTTCATCGCCAAGCGAGGCAAGGGCGTGGGCATTCGCCTTGGCGTACAGACTTCGGGCTGTTCCGGGATGGCCTACAAGCTCGAGTTCGTCGATGAGACGCAGGCCGAGGATCTCGTGTTCGAGAGCCACGGCGTCAAGGTGCTGATCGATCCCAAGAGTCTGCCCTATCTCGATGGCACGGAACTGGACTTCGTCCGCGAAGGGCTCAACGAAGGCTTCAAGTTCAACAATCCGAACGTCAAGGATCAATGCGGTTGCGGTGAAAGCTTCAACGTCTGAGGTTGGAGCGGGCATGAGCATCGATATTCAGCAGGATTATTTCGCCCTTTTCGATTTGCCGCGCCGCTACCGGATCGATGAATCCGCGCTGGAAGTGGCATGGCACGGCCTTCAGGCGGAAATTCATCCCGACCGCTTCGCCGCCTCGCCTGACGCCGAAAAGCGACGTGCAATGCAGTGGGCCGCGCGGGTGAACGAGGCTTTTCTCGCCCTCAGAAAGCCCTTGCTGCGCGCGCGTTATCTGCTCGAACTAGCGGGCGTCGACGCCGGCCTCGAAACCAATACCGCGATGCCGTCCGAATTCCTGATGGAACAGATGGAGTGGCGCGAAGCGGTGGAAGAATCGCGCGCCGGCGGTGATGTCGACGCGCTGGAACAACTGCACCAGCGCCTGTGCGCGCATACGCGTGAGGCGTTTGCCAGTTTGGCGCGCACGCTCGACGACGAGCACGATTACGTTGCGGCGGCGGGCATGGTGCGGCAATTGATGTTCGTGGAAAAACTCCGGCAGGAAATCGACGACGCCCTGGAGGCACTGGAAATCTGATGGCCTTGCTGCAAATCGCTGAACCGGGGATGTCCGCCGCGCCGCACGAGCATCGGCTCGCCGTGGGCATCGACCTGGGCACGACCAATTCCCTTGTCGCCAGCGTGCGCAACGGTATCGCCGTATGCTTGGCCGACGAGGCGGGCCGCGCCATGCTGTCATCCGTGGTGCGTTATCGCGCCGATGGCGGCATCGATGTCGGCGCGGCCGCCGTGGCGACCCTGGCCACCGATCCCAAGAACACCATCGTCTCGGTAAAGCGTTTCATGGGGCGCGGCTTGAAGGACGTCGCCTACGTCGAAACGATGCCCTACGATTTCGAGGATACGCCCGGCATGGTTCGCCTGCGCACGGCGCAGGGGGTGAAAAGCCCGGTCGAAGTGTCGGCGCAGATTCTAAAAACCCTGCGCGCGCGCGCCGAAGCCAGCCTGGGCGGCGAATTGGAGGGTGCGGTTGTTACCGTGCCGGCTTATTTCGACGACGCTCAACGCCAGGCGACCAAGGACGCCGCGACGCTGGCCGGGCTCAAGGTGTTGCGCCTGCTCAACGAGCCGACCGCGGCGGCGATCGCTTACGGCTTGGACAACGCCGCCGAGGGTGTTTACGCCGTCTACGATCTGGGCGGCGGCACCTTCGATCTTTCCATTCTCAAACTTTCGCGCGGCGTATTCGAAGTGCTGTCGACCAACGGCGATGCGGCCTTGGGCGGCGACGACTTCGACCATCGTTTGTTCTGCTGGGTGCTCGACAAGGCGCATGTGATGCCGCCCAGTTCCGCCGATGCCCGCCGCTTGCAGATGAAGGCGCGCGAAGCGAAAGAATGCCTCACGTCCTACGAGGAAGCGCCGATCCGCGCCACGCTGTCGAGCGGCGAGGAAATCGACCTTGTCGTCAGCCGTGCCGAATTCGTCGAAATGACCAAGCCGCTGGCGCAAAAAACCATGACGCCGGTGCGCAAGGCGCTGCGCGACGCGGGCCTGACGCCAGCCGACATCAAAGGCGTGGTCATGGTCGGCGGCGCGACCCGCATGCCGCACATCCAGCGCGCCGTGGCCGATTATTTCGGCCAGACGCCGCTGACCAACCTCGATCCGGAAAGGGTGGTCGCCATCGGCGCGGCCATGCAGGCCAACGTTCTGGCCGGCAACCGCTCGGCCGACGAGGATTGGTTGCTGCTCGACGTGATCCCCCTGTCGCTCGGGTTGGAGACGATGGGGGGGCTGGTCGAGCGCATCGTACCGCGCAACGCCACGCTGCCCATTGCCCGCGGGCAGGAATTCACCACCTTCAAGGACGGCCAGACGGCCATGGCTTTCCATGTCGTTCAGGGCGAGCGCGAGTTGGTGTCCGATTGCCGTTCGCTTGCCCGTTTCGAGCTGCGCGGCATTCCACCGATGGTGGCCGGCGCGGCCCGTATCCGCGTCACCTTTCAAATCGATGCCGATGGCCTGCTGTCGGTGTCGGCACAGGAAATGTCCACCGGCATCGAGGCCAGCGTACTGGTCAAACCCTCCTACGGCCTGTCCGACGAGGAGATTGCCGGCATGCTCAAGGCTGGCGCCGACCACGCCGAGGACGATATGCGCGCCCGTGCGCTACGCGAGCAGCGCGTCGAAGCCGAGCGCGTCATGGAGGCCACCGAGCGTGCCCTGGCGGCGGATGGCGCCTTGCTCTCCACCGCCGAGCGCGCGGCGATCGACGAGGCCCTGATTGCATTACGCGCTTTATGCCAGGGCGCCGACCATCGCGCGATCAAGGTCGGCATCGATGCGCTCGCCCGCGCGACCGATGGATTCGCCGCGCGGCGCATGGATAGCAGCATTCGCGCGGCGCTGACCGGTCACACCATAGACGAGATCCAGGTATGACCCAAATCATTGTTCTGCCGCACGTCGAACTTTGCCCGGATGGCGCCGTGATCGAAGCCGCGCCGGGGGCGTCGATCTGCGAGAGCCTTCTTGCCAACGACATTTTCATCGAGCACGCATGCGAGCAATCCTGTGCCTGCACCACCTGCCACGTGATCGTGCGCGAGGGCTTTGCCTCGTTGCCGCCGGCCGAGGAGGAGGAGGAGGACTTACTCGATAAAGCCTGGGGGCTGGAGCCGCAGTCGCGCCTGTCCTGCCAGACGGTCGTGGGCGAAACGGCGCTGGTGGTCGAAATTCCCCGCTATACCATCAACATGGCGCGTGAGGGCAAACGCTGATGAAGTGGACCGAAGTGGAAGAAATCGCCATCCAGTTGGCCGACGCGCATCCGCAGGCCGATCCGACTCACGTCAATTTTGTCGATCTGATGAACTGGGTGCTGGCCTTGCCCGAGTTCGACGACGATCCCAAGCACTGCGGCGAGCGCATTCTGGAAGCGATCCAACAAGCCTGGATCGACGAGGCAGCTTAAGGCTTCCTTTCTGCTCAACGCATGGCGGCACCGATTCGCCGGAGAGCGATCATGAGCGATATTTCCGTATTCGATTTCGAAGCCTGCGCCCTGGACGGTCGGCCTATGCCCTTGGCTGCCTTTCGCGGTCAGGTGTTGCTGGTGGTCAATACCGCCAGCCAGTGCGGTTTCACGCCCCAATACGCGGGGTTGCAGAAACTGCACGATGCTTACCGGGAGCGGGGATTTTCGGTAATCGGCTTTCCCTGCAACCAATTTGGCGCGCAGGAGCCGGGCGGGGCGGAGGAAATCGGCGCTTTTTGCACGCAAAACTATGGCGTTACCTTTCCCTTGTCGGAAAAGATCGAGGTCAATGGCAGCGGCGCCCATCCGCTATTCGCTTTTTTGACCTCGCAAGCGCCGGGATTGCTCGGCACGGAATCGATCAAGTGGAATTTCACCAAATTCCTGGTCGACCGCGAGGGCCGGGTTGCCAACCGCTACGCACCCACGACGCGGCCGCAAGCGCTTACGGCGGATATCGAAAAGCTGCTCTGAGTTTGTGCGTGTACCGGCTTTGCGCCTGCCGGATCAACAGGACGTGGCGGCGCTGTCCGTAGTTTCGTTGCGCGACAGTTCGAGTCCCACTGGCTTGCCAATCAACCCAGGCAAGCCAACTCATGAGATTGGCTATGGGATACGGATTTCAGGGGCAAGGTCTTCATGGTCAGGATTAAATTTCCTGTGTTTGAAGGGTATTGCCCAGCCACCAAGGATAATTTCGGCAATTACCCTTGCCCGATCGCGGAGGCTTAATTTGTCAGTGGTGAAACTACCTGTGTAGCAGTCGCAGTCACGAAATGCGCCGAAGAGGTTCATTGCTTCTTCGGCATATGCCACGGGAACCATTACTCTTCGGACGTTGTAGAGCGGTATTTGCATTCCCGGATACAGACCGCCAAAGCTTCGATTGTGAACGTAGTGCGGAATGTCATAGGCGAACAGCATGCATTCCATGACAGAAAGCTCGGATTCGGATCGGGGTACTGCTATTGAGAAGAACTCCATGATGGTGACCGGGTGAGTGCCTAGCGTTTGATGTAAGGGGTTGCGGTGCGAAAACGGTTGAGAAGCCAGTCACGCCGGCTCCGCAGTCCCTCTTAAGCGAAGTGTTGGGGGGGGCGCCGTCATGAAACTATGGACGGCTATTGTTTTCGACAGCAGCGGGCAATGCACTCCAAAAGCTGCTCGATGCGCTGGTGGTGTACCGGCTTTGCCCCTGCCAGATCAGTAGGACGTGGCGGCGCTGTCCGCGGTTTCGTTGAGCGACAGCCAGTACACGCCGATCTGCGCCACGACCTGGATGAAGCGCTCGAAATCGACGGGTTTGCGGATGTAGCTGTTCGCACCCAGGCGATAGGCTTCCTGGATATCCTGCCGTTCGCGCGAGGTGGTCAGGATGACCACGGGGAGTAGCGTGGTGCGGCCGTCCGCGCGGATGCGGCGCAGAACTTCGAGGCCGTCGATGCGCGGCAGCTTGAGGTCGAGCAGGATCACGGCGGGTAGCGCGGGAAGGTCGCGCCCGTCGCCGGCGCCGAACAGGTAGTGGATCGCTTCCACGCCGTCGCGCGCAACGACGAGGGGGTTGCTGACGTTGTTCTTGCTGAAGGCGCGTAGCGCCAGGGCTTCGTCGTCGGGATTGTCTTCGACGAGCAGAATGGGGCGTTCGCTGGGCATGTGTTCCCTCTTGGCTGGCGGCTTACATCATTTTTTTGCGTTGGGCAGCTCGTCGCGGTGCAGGAGAAAGATCATGTCGTCACCGCCGCGCGTCGATAGCCAAGTGAATGGCAGGTCGGGAAAGGCGTTTTCGACAAGATGACGATTATGCCCGACTTCGACCGCCAGCACCCCTTCCGGGTTGAGATGATCGGCCGCTACGGCCAACAGGCGGCGGACGATGTCCAGACCATCCTCGCCGGCGGCCAGCGCGATGCTCGGTTCGTGCCGGTATTCGGCCGGCAAGGCGTCCATCGATGCGGCGGTGACGTAGGGCGGATTGCTGATGATGAGGTCGAAGCGGCGCCCGTTCAGGGTGCTGAAAACATCGCTGCGTACCAGTTCGATGCGCTCTTCCAGGCCGTAATCGGCGACGTTGCGCGTGGCGACGGCCAGGGCGTCGTCCGACAGATCGGCGCCGACGATGTCGGCGTTGGGGAAGGCATGGGCCATCAGAATGGCGAGGCAGCCGGAGCCGGTGCATAGGTCGAGCGCGCTGGCGATGCCGTCCGGGTCTTCGACCCAGGGGGCGAGGCCGTCTTCGAGCAGTTCGGCGAAGAAGGAGCGCGGCACGATGACGCGCTCGTCGACGTAGAAGCGGAAATTGCCGAGCCAGGCTTCCTGGGCCAGATAAGCGGTGGGAACGCGCTCTTCCACCCGGCGCAGGATGGCATCGTGGAGTGCTGCGCGTTCATCCAGGGGAATGCAGGCGTCGAGAAAGGGTTCCAGGCGGTCGAGCGGCAGCGCCAGCATGGCCAGGATCAGCCAGGCCGCTTCGTCGTAGGCGTCGGTGCAGCCGTGGCCGAAAAACAAGCCGCCACGGTTGAATCGGGTGACGGTGTAGCGCAGCCAGTCGCGAACCGTGACCAGCTCGACGAGCGGGCCGCTGTCGTGGCCGTGTTCGCATGTGTGTTCATGGCTGTCGTCGTGACTGTGGCCGCAGTTGTCGCACGGGCCTTCGTGGTCGTGTTCGTTCATGTTTTCTCGTTCGGTCGGGCCGGTAGGAGCAGGGCGAGCAAGGCGCCCTGGTAGATGGTCGAGAGCGGGGCGATGGCATCGACGGCGATGCATTCGTCGGTTTTGTGGATGGTGGCATTGACCGGGCCGAATTCGACGACTTCGGCGCAGATGGGAGCGATGAAGCGGCCGTCGGAGGTGCCGCCGGAGGTGGAGAGTTCGGTGTCGATGCCGAGCGTTTGACGAATCGCGCCGCTCAACGCTTCGACAAGCTTGCCGCGCCCGGTGAGAAAAGGCTTGCCCGACAGTTGCCAGTCGAGGTCGTAGTTCAGGCCGTGACGGTCGAGAATGCCGTGCGTGCGCGCTTTGAGGTCGTCGGGCGTGGAGACGGAGGCGAAGCGGAAGTTGAACAGCACTTCGCATTCGCCGGGGATGACGTTGTTGGCGCCGGTGCCAGCGTGGATGTTGGAGACTTGCCAGGTGGTCGGCGGGAAGAATTCGTTGCCTTCGTCCCAGCGTGTCGCGGCCAGTTCGGCCAGCGCGGGGGCGAATTCGTGAATGGGGTTGCGCGCCAGTTGTGGGTAGGCGACGTGGCCTTGCTGCCCTTTGATCCGCAGGGTGCCGGAGAGCGAGCCGCGCCGGCCGTTCTTGATCGTGTCGCCGAGCGTCGCGGTCGAGGTCGGCTCGCCGACGATGCAGTAATCCAGGTGCTCGCCGCGCGCGGCCAGCGTTTCCACAACCTTGACGGTGCCGTGCGTAGCGGCGCCTTCCTCGTCCGATGTCAACAGCAGGGCAATGCTACCGGTGTGGCCGGGGTGCGCCGCGACAAAGCTTTCGATGGCGGTGACGAAGGCGGCGAGCGAGCTTTTCATGTCCGCCGCGCCACGGCCGTAGAGCATGCCATCGCGGATGGTCGGCTCGAACGGCGGGCTGTGCCAGGCTTCGGGCGGGCCGCTGGGCACGACATCGGTGTGGCCGGCGAAGCACAGCAGGGGCGCGGTTTTTCCCCGGCGCGCCCAAAGGTTGGAAACGCCGCCGGCGTCAAGACGTTCACAGGTAAAGCCGGCGGCTTCGAGGCGTGCGACGATCAGTTCGAGGCAGCCCTTGTCGGCCGGCGTAACCGATGGGCGCGCGATGAGTTCGCGGGCCAGCGCCAGCGTGGGATCGTCGGGGATGGTCATGTCGTTTGTTCGAGTTCGTTTGAATCTGTTCTATGGGGCGCCCCGAAGCGGGCGCTTATTCCAGGTCCAGCGTGAATTCGCTGAACGAGGCGCCCTCGGGCTCGGTACGCTCGAAGTCGACCTCCAGGGGCGCGCTGGATTGTTGCTGCGCGGGCTGCGTGGCGTTGAACGCGGCGTTGTTGATGAGCCAGGACAGGTTGGTGGGCGAATCGGCGTTGGCCAGCGCTTCTTCCATGGTGATGGCTTTTTCGTGGACAAGCCGGAACAAGTCCTGCTCAAAGGTTTGCGAGCCGGGCGCCAGGGTTTGTTCCATCGCCTCCTTGATGGAGCCGATTTCGCCGCGCTCGATCAGATCGCTGATGTGGCGCGTGTTCATCAGAATTTCGATGACGGGGATGCGCCGCCCGTCCGGCCGGCGCGCGAGCCGCTGAGAAATGATGCACTTGAGCGCTACCGCGAGGTCGAGGTAGAGCAGCGGGCGGTTTTCCAGCGGGAAGAAGTTAACGATGCGGTTCAGCGCGTGATAGGCGTTGTTGGCGTGCAAGGTGGCCAGGCACAGATGGCCCGTCTGCGAATAGGCCAACGCCGCCTGCATGGTTTCGCGGTCGCGGATTTCGCCGATCAGGATACAGTCGGGCGCCTGGCGCATCGCGTTGCGCAACGCATCGTGCCAACTGTGGGTGTCGATGCCGACTTCGCGCTGGTTGACGATCGATTTACGGTGTTTGAACAGATATTCGATCGGGTCCTCGACGGTGAGGATGTGCCCTGTTTTGTTGTGGTTGCGGTGGTCGATCATCGACGCCAGCGTGGTCGACTTGCCCGCGCCGGTGGCGCCGACCACCAGCACCAGGCCGCGCTTTTCCATCACCACCTCGGAGAGTATCGGGGGTAGGCCGAGGCTGTTCAGGGTCGGAATGTCGCCGAGGATGTAGCGCACCACGATGGCGACAGTGCTGCGCTGCCAGAAGACGTTGACGCGGAAGTTGCCCAGATCGCGCCGGCCGAAGGACAGGTTGAGCTCTTTTTCCTGCTCGAAGCGCAGGATTTGCTCCGGCGCCATCATCTCGTAGATCATCCGTTTGATCATGGGCGGTTCCATGAGCTGTTGGTTGATCGGCATCGTGTGGCCCTGGATCTTGATATGGATCGGGATGCCAGAGGTAATGAAGATATCCGATGCCTGTTTTTCGGCCATGAGATGAAACAGCCGATCGAGCACCATCACGTTGGCGCTTTCCTGCCTGGGCAGGGTGGGCGTCGTGGCGGTGCCGACGGGTTCGGACGGGCGAGGTGTCTGGTCAGTCATTGCGCAGCAGCTCGTTGATGGCGGTCTTGGCGCGGGTCTGGGCGTCCACTTTTTTGACGATCACCGCGCAGTACAGACTGTATTTGCCGTCGGCCGAAGGCAGGCTGCCGGGTACCACGACGGCGCCGGCGGGCACGCGGCCATAGTGGATTTCGCCTGTTTCGCGGTCGTAGATCTTGGTGCTCTGGCCGATGTAGACCCCCATCGACAACACGGCGTTTTCTTCGATGACGACGCCTTCGACCACTTCGGAGCGGGCGCCAACGAAAACGTTATCCTCGATGATCACCGGCCCGGCCTGCACCGGCTCCAGCACGCCGCCGATGCCGACGCCGCCGGACAGGTGCACGTTCTTGCCGATCTGGGCGCAGGAACCCACGGTGGCCCAGGTATCCACCATGCTGCCTTCATCGACATAGGCGCCGATGTTCACGTAGGACGGCATCAGCACGACGTTCTTGGCAATGAAGCTGCCTTTGCGCACCACCGCCGGCGGCACGACGCGAAAACCGCCGTCGCGGAACTGGGCCTCGGTGTAATCGCCGAACTTGGTCGGCACCTTGTCGAAGAAGTTGAGCGCGCCGGCCGGCATCACTTCGTTGTCGCGCAGGCGGAAGGAGATCAGCACCGCTTTCTTGATCCACTGGTTGACGACCCATTGGCCGTTTTTCTTCTCGGCCACGCGCAGTTGGCCGGCATCCAGCCCGGCGATGACGTCGGCGACGGCGGCGCGCACGTCGGCGCTGGCGGAGGTGGGAGACAGGCTGGCGCGGTTGTCGAAGGCGTCGTCGATGATCTTTTGCAGTGCGGACATGGGGGTTTCCGTTGTATTTCGTTCAAAGAGATTGGCAGAAGGCGGCAATGCGTTCGGCGGCTTCGATGCACTCGGCGGTGCTGGCCACCAGCGCGATGCGCACGAAATCCGCGCCGGGGTTGATTCCGTGAGCCGTGCGGGCAAGGAAGCTGCCCGGCAGAACCGTGACATTATAGGTAGCCTGCAGGCGGCGGGCGAACTCTGTATCCGGTAACGGCGTGCGCGCCCACAGGTAGAAGCCGGCATCGGGCAGGCTGGTTTGCAGCCATGGCGCCACGATGGGCATCACGCGGGCGAATTTTTCCCGGTACAGACGGCGGTTCTCGGCCACGTGGGCCTCATCGTTCCACGCCGCGACGGAAGCCGCTTGCACGGTCGGGCTCATCGCGCAGCCGTGGTAGGTGCGGTAGCGCAGAAAGTCCTTGAGGATTTTGGCGTCGCCGGCGACGAAGCCCGAGCGCATGCCGGGCACGTTGGAGCGCTTGGATAGGCTGGAGAACATCACCACGTTGCGGAAATCGTCGCGGCCAAGGTGTCGGGCGGCTTCCAGCGCGCCGAGCGGTTTTGCCGCGTCGTCGAAATAAATCTCCGAATAACACTCGTCGGCGGCGATAACGAAGCCGTAACGGTCCGACAACGCATACAGGCGCCGCCATTCGTCCAGCGACAGCACGCGGCCGGTGGGATTGCCGGGCGAGCAGACGTAGACGAGTTGCACGTCGCGCCAGACTTCGTCGGGCAGGCTGTCGAAGTCCGAGCCGAAGCGGTTGGCCGGCAGGTTGTTGAGGAAGATCGGCTCGGCTCCGGCGAGCAGCGCCGCGCCTTCGTAGATTTGATAGAACGGGTTCGGGCACAGCACCTTCGCGTTGGGGCGGCTGCTGTCGATCACGCATTGGGCGAAGGCGAACAGCGCCTCGCGCGAGCCATTCACCGGCAGCACCTGCGTGGCGGCATCGACACGCGGCAGGCCGTAGCGGTGCTCCAACCAGCCCGCGATGGCGCCGCGTAGCGCATCCGAGCCCTGGGTGCCGGGATAACTCGCCATGCCGGCGAAGTGATCCGCCAGCGCCTGCAGGATGAAAGGCGGCGTTGCGTGTTTGGGCTCGCCGATGGAAAGCCGGATTGGCGCAAGGCCGGCGGGCGGGGTCACGCCTTCGAGCAGCGCGCCCAGTTTCTCGAAGGGGTAGGAGTGGAGACGGGGCAGGTTCGGATTCACTTTGTGGGCTTCGCTTGAGCGCCGATTCCCGCGCGCGGCGGGCTTCGGGCAGAGAAAACGACAGGATCGAAAATGGTATCATGGCGCGCTTTCAGGGCGTCGTCTGGATGCTTTGGACGCTTTTCGGGCGTCCTGCCGGGACGCCCGTCAAAAAATTACATCGACCGCGCTTTTTCCTGACCCGATCCGCAACTAACCATTGGCGTGGCGCTCTCCCCGCCGAGCCGTAATCGCTGCCTGCTTCCACACGCCCCGTGCGCCTTTCCAAGCTCAAACTCGCCGGTTTCAAAACCTTCGTCGACCCGACCACGGTGCTCATGCCGGGTACGTTGGTGGGCGTGGTCGGGCCGAACGGCTGCGGCAAGTCGAACATCATCGACGCGGTGCGCTGGGTACTGGGCGAGACGCGCGCCTCGGCGCTGCGCGGCGAATCGATGCAGGACGTGATCTTCAACGGTTCGACCACGCGCAAGGCCGTGTCGCGCGCCAGCGTCGAGCTGGTGTTCGACAACGGCGAGGGGCGCGCCGCCGGGCAGTGGTCGCGCTACGCCGAAATTGCCGTCAAGCGCGTGCTCGACCGCAGCGGCGAATCGAGCTACTTCATCAACAACACCCACGTCCGCCGTAAGGACGTCATCGACCTTTTCCTTGGCACTGGCCTGGGGCCGCGCGCCTACGCCATCATCGAACAGGGCATGATCTCGCGCATCATCGAGGCGCGGCCGGAAGAAATACGCGGCTTTCTCGAAGAGGCGGCGGGCGTTACCAAATACCGCGAACGGCGCAGGGAAACCGAAGGCCGGCTGGCCGACGCGCGCGACAATCTGCTGCGCCTCGACGATATCCGCACGGAACTGGGCGAGCGCATCGGCCATCTCGAAACGCAGGCCGAGGCGGCCGAGCGCTACCGCGCGCTACATGCGGCGCATGTCGAAAAGCAGCAACTGCTGTGGCTGCTCAAGCGCAACGAGGCACGCGCCGAGCGCGACCGCCTGAGCGCGGACTTGAACCGCGACACCCTGCGCATCGATACCGACAACGCCCGCCTGCAAGAACTCGAAGCCGCAGCTGAAAGCGCGCGCGAAGCGCACTTTGCCGCCTCCGAGTCCGTGCATATGGCGCAGAGCGACTTGTTCGCCGCCACCGCCGAAGTCAGTCGCCTGGAAGCGGAGTTGCGCCATCTGGGCGACACGCGCCAGCGGCTGGAAGCGCGCCTGACCCAACTCGACACCGACCACGCGCACTGGACCGAGCGCCGTGAGACGCTGACCGAGGAACGCGAACGTTGGCTGGCGCTGGCGGAAAATGCCACGCTGCGGGTCGAGCAATCCGAAGGGCGGCATCTTGAAATCGCCGCCCGCGTGCCCGATGCCGAAGCGGCGCGGCAGGCTGCCGACGTTACCGTCGCCGCCGTCCGCCGCGAATTGGCGCAAACCGAACAGCAATTGCGCGTCGAGGATGCCAACCGCGCCAGCGCCAACCGCGCGCTCGACGCCTTGCAGCAGCGCCGCGCGCGGCTGGATGCGGAAAGCGGCGCGATCGAAGGGCCGGACGAACTCGCCGTGGCCGAGCACGAAGCGCGCGTTGCCGCGCTGCAAGACGAACTCGAGGCCCGCCAACAGGAAAGCGCCACGCTGCAAGCGCGCCTGCCGGACGCCCAGGCCGCGCTCAAGGCCGCGTTCGAGCACGAACGCGCGGTGCAGCGCCGCCTGACCGAACTGCGCGCGCGCCGCGATGCGCTGACGCAACTGCAAGCCAAGGTGCAGACCCAAGGCAAGCTGGGCGACTGGCTGCAACGCCACGGCCTGGCCGGCGTGACGCCGCTATGGAAAGGCGTGCGCGTGGCCCAGGGGTGGGACGCGGCGGTGGAAGCGGTGCTGCGCGAACGGCTGGCCGCCCTGGTTTTCGATGGTGGTGGCGAGGGCGGTGTGGGGGATGAAGCCGCCGCGCGCGCGCTTCTCGACGAAGTGCCGCCGGAATCGCTCGCTATTGGCTTTGCCGGTGTGCCCGCGCATGCCGAAGCGGCGGCGGATGTCGTACCGCCGGGGGCCGTGCCGCTGATCGACAAAATCACGCTGACCGATGCGCGCTGGTTGCCGTTGGCGGCCAACTGGCTGCGCGGCTGCTATGCGGTCGAGCGTTTGGAGGAGTGGCTGCCGCGCCGTGCCGAACTGGCGCCCGGCGTTGTGCTGGCCGGCGCGGGCGGGCAACTGCTGACGCGTGATGCGCTGTGCCACTTCGTGCCGGATAGCCGCACGCATGGCGTCATCGAGCGTCAGCGCGAAATCGACGCGCTGGCCGCGCAGCAGCAGATATTGGATGACGAAGCCGCCGCCGCGCATGACGCGCTGCGCGAGGCCGAGGCCGCCGCCAGCGACATCCAGGCGCGCGCCGAGGCCTTGCGCCGCGATGCCCAGGCGCTGCAGGGGCAATTGCATGCCGGGCAGGTCGAACTGCTCAAGCTCACGCAGGCCCGTAGCCGCGCCGAGGAGCGCTGCGGGCAGATCGGGCGCGATCTGGGCGATCTGGTGCATCTCGAAGCGACCGAGCGCGAACACCTTGCGCGTGCCGATCTTGAATCCGCGCGTGCCGCCGAACTGGCCGAACTGCAACGCCAGCGGCTCGATACCGCCGCCGACGTGCTGCGCGAGCGCGAGCGGGCGGTGCAGGAATTGCGCGTAATGGAACAAGGCTGTGCGCGCGAACTGCAGGAGGCGCAATTTTCCGCGCGCGAATGCGCCGGCAAGCTCGATGACATCCAGCGCAACCTGCAATTGGCGGCGGAGCAGATCGAGCGCATCGGCGCGGAAATTGGCGACCGCCGGCGGGAACGCGAAGCGACCGACGACAGCCGCAGCCGCGATGCGCTGCAAACCGCGCTTGGCCTGCGCACCAGCCGCGAAGCGGCGCTGGCCGGCCGCCGCGATGCGCTCGAACAAGCCGCCGCCTTGTTGCGCGAAACGGATGAGTTACGCTTGCGCACCGAGCAGGAAGCCGCGCCGCTGCGCAACCGCGTTGCCGAATTGCGGCTGGCGGTGCAGGCGGCGGAACTGGCGGCGGGGCAGTTCGACGAGCGTCTGGTCGAAGCCGGCGCCGACGAGGTCGCGCTCGCCCCGCGTTTGGCCGAGGGTGTGAAAGAGGGCGCTTTGGCGCGCGACATCGCCCGGCTGGCGCGCGAACTGGCCGAACTGGGCGCGGTGAACCTCGCCGCGCTCGACGAACTGAAGGCGGCGAGCGAGCGCAAGTCCTACCTCGACGCGCAATCGGACGATCTGCTGCGCGCCATCGCCACGCTGGAAGACGCTATCCGCCGTATCGACCGCGAAACGCGGGAACAACTGCAGGAAACCTACAATACGGTCAATCACCACTTCGGCGCCTTGTTCCCGCAGCTTTTCGGCGGCGGGCGGGCCGAGTTGGTGCTCACCGGCGAGGAAATTCTCGATGCCGGCATCCAGATCGTCGCGCAGCCGCCGGGCAAAAAGAATTCTTCGATCCACCTCTTGTCGGGCGGCGAAAAGGCCCTGACCGCGATTGCGCTGGTGTTCTCCATGTTCCAGCTCAACCCCGCGCCGTTCTGCATGCTTGACGAGGTGGATGCGCCGCTGGACGATACCAACACCGAGCGCTATGGCCGCATGGTGAAACAGATGTCATCGAAAACGCAGTTCATCTTCATCAGCCACAACCGCATCACGATGGAAATCGCGCAGCAACTGGTTGGCGTGACGATGCAGGAGCAGGGCGTGTCGCGGGTGGTGGAAGTGGATATCGAAGAAGCGTTGCGGCTGGCGGAAGCCGCCGTGGCGTGAAGGCGGCACGGTGAAGAAATAGTAACGGGTGTTTTCTCGAGAACACTATCGCGAGCCTTGGCTTAGGATGCCGGTTCCCACGCGGGCGGACTTCCTCGAAGGCGAACGATGTTTCATCCTTCGTGCATAGGTTGGCGGCTGGGCACGGATTGCTTGTGTACGATCCGATGTTCGAAATCGTTACTTACCCGAATGGACAACAAGGCCGTAATGCTGGAAAAACGCCGTGGTGGCGCTCGCGGTAGCAATCCGGCGACGCCGTTCGGGCTGGCGCCGTTTTACGGGCGCGGCATAATTCGGGCCTCGTGGCTGTGTTACGTTGAGCGTCGGGGCATTGTGCGTTAGGCGCGGAAGAAGAAAGAACCATGAATAGCGAACTGCAGATCGGATTGGCCGGCGCGGGAGTAGCCGTGGTGCTGCTTATCGTCGTCTACAACAAGTGGCAGGAACGCAAGCACCGCAAGCATGCGGAGCGGGCTTTCAAATCGGCGCACCGCGATGTGCTGCTCGAACCGCAGGAAGGCGTGCCGCCACCGGGCGCGGAGGGCGAGCGCCGCGAGCCGGGCATCGACGATGCGCCGCTACTGCCGCTGGATGTGGCGGATGAGAACGAGTTTGCTCGCCCCGGGGGCGCGCGTCCGGTCAGTGAGGCGCTGGTCAAGCGCGGCATGCCCGATATGCCGGAGGCGCTCGATCCGCGCGTCGATTGCGTGATCCGTGTCGAATCCATCGAGGCGCTGGAAGCCTCGCGGCTATGGGCGGCGCAGGCCGAACAGCTCGACGGTTTGTCCAAGCCGGTGCGTTGGTTCGCTTTCGACGATGGCTCCAATCTGTGGCGTGCCCTCAATGCGCACAGTGCCGGCGCCTATCACTGGTTTTGCGCCGCGATGCAGTTGGTCGACCGCCGTGGCCCGATTGGCGAGGCCGATTTCCTCCGCTTCTCGGGCGGCGTGCAGCGCGTGGCCGACCACTTTCTTGCCGTGCCGGCCGTGCTGCCGGCGCGCACCGAGGCGCTGGGCAGTGCGACCGAGCTGGACCGCTTTTGCGCCGATGTGGATGTGCAGATCGGCATCAACGTCATCGCCACCGGCCAGCCTTTCAGCGGCACCAAGCTGCGTGCCCTGGCCGAGGCGCGCGGCATGGTGCTGGCCGACGATGGCTGCTTTCACGCCCGCGACGACCACGGCAACCTCGAATTCGCGCTGGGCAACCTCGAACCGGCGCTGTTTGCCGCCGATGCGATGCGCACCTTCCAGACCAGCAGCATCACTTTCGTCATCGACGTGCCGCGCGTGCCTAACGGCACCGCCGCTTTCGACCGCATGATGGATGCCGCCCGCCAGTTCGCCGATACGCTCGGCGGCACCGTGGTCGACGACAATCGCGCGCCGTTCGGCAGCGACGCGGCGGCGATGATCCGCCGCCAGATCGCGCAGTTTCAGGAGCGCATGGCGAGCCGCGCCATTCCGGCCGGCGGCGAACTGGCCAAACGTCTTTTTACCGCCACGGCATGACGGCCCCGCAAGCGCTTGCCGACCGCGCGGCGTGGCTGCGCGGCGAGCTGGAACGGCACGCCCACGCCTATTACGTGCTCGACGCGCCGACGGTGACGGATTCGGAATACGACCGTCTGTTCCGCGAACTGGAAGGCATCGAGGCCGCCCACCCCGAACTGGCCACCGAGGATTCGCCCACGCGCCGTGTCGGTGGCGCGCCGCTGGCCGAATTTGCCGAGGTCGTGCATCGCGTGCCGATGCTGTCCTTGTCCAATGCGTTCAGCGCGGAGGAAGTCGAAGCCTTCGACCGCCGCTGCCGCGAGGCGCTCGACCGTGACGGCATCGAATACGCCGTCGAGCCCAAGCTCGACGGCCTGGCGATCGCCTTGATCTACGAAAACGGCCTGTTCGTGCGCGGCGCCACGCGCGGCGACGGCGCGAGCGGTGAGGATGTGACCGCCAATCTGCGCACGGTGCATTCGATTCCGCTGCGCCTGAACACGCAAACGCCACCCACGCGCGCCGAAGTGCGCGGCGAGGTACTGATGCCGCGCGCCGATTTCGAGCGCCTCAACGCCCGCCAGCGGGCGAACGGGGAAAAGGTTTTCGTCAATCCGCGCAATGCCGCCGCCGGCGCGCTGCGCCAACTCGACCCGCGCATGACGGCGCAGCGCCCGCTGCGCTTTTTCGCTTACCAGTTGGCCGAGATCGAAGGTCAGCCGACGCCGTCCACCCACGCCGCGACGCTCGATCTGCTTGCCGCCTGGGGTTTCGCCGCGGCGCCGGAACGCGATGTGGTGCGCGGCGCCGAAGGCTTGCTTGCGTACTTCCGCCGTATCGGCGAGCGGCGTGACGGCTTGCCTTACGACATCGACGGCGTGGTCTACAAAGTGAACCGCCGCGACGAACAGCAAACGCTCGGTTTCGTCTCGCGCGCGCCGCGCTGGGCGGTGGCGCACAAATACCCGGCGCAGGAAGAAATCACCGAACTGCTCGGTATCGATATCCAGGTCGGCCGTACCGGTGCGCTGACGCCGGTGGCGCGGCTCAAGCCGGTATTCGTCGGCGGCGTTACCGTCACCAACGCGACGCTGCACAACGAGGATGAAATCTGCCGCAAGGGCGTGCTGATCGGCGATCAGGTCATCGTCCGCCGCGCAGGCGACGTTATTCCCGAAGTGGTTGCGCCGGTGGTGGAGCGGCGCACGGGCGCGGAGCGTCCGTTCGAGATGCCCCGGCAATGCCCGGTGTGCGGTTCGCACGCGGTCAAGGCGGAAGACGAGGCGGTATGGCGCTGCTCCGGCGGCCTGTTCTGCCCGGCGCAGCGCAAGCAGGCGCTGCTGCACTTTGCCGGGCGGCGGGCGATGGATATCGAAGGGCTGGGCGACAAGCTGGTCGAACAACTCGTCGATGCGGCCATCGTCAAAACGCCGGTCGATCTTTACCGCCTTGGCATCGCCGCGCTCGCCAACCTGGAGCGCATGGGCGAAAAATCCGCCAGTAACCTTCTGGCCGCCATCGACAAGAGCCGCCGCACCACACTTGCGCGCTTTGTCTTCGCGCTCGGCATCCGCAATGTCGGCGAGTCCACCGCGCGCGATCTGGCGCGTTATTACGGTAGCCTCGACGCGCTACTGGCCGCCGATGAAGCCGCGCTGCAGGCGGTGCCGGATGTCGGCCCGACGGTGGCGAAGAGCATTGCCGAGTTCTTCGCCGAGCCGCACAACCGCGAAATCGTCGAACAACTGCGCGCGGCCGGCCTGAGTTGGGAAGAGGGCGCGCCGGCGGCGGCCCCGGTGGAGGGCCGCGCGACGGGTAAAACCTTTGTGCTGACCGGCACCTTGCCCGTGCTGTCGCGCGACGAGGCGAAAGCATTGATCGAATCGCATGGCGGCAAGGTCAGCGGTTCGGTATCGAAAAAAACGGATTACGTCGTGGCGGGCGAGGACGCCGGCTCCAAGCTGACCAAGGCTCAGGAACTGGGCGTGGACATCCTGGATGAAGCGGGCCTGCGCGCGCTGCTGCAAACGGATGCCGGCACGGCATCCGCAACGGATAACCACGGAGCCGATACACCATGAAGAAAGTCACCAAGGTCGTTTTTCCCGTCGCTGGCATGGGCACCCGCTTTCTGCCCGCGACCAAGGCCAGCCCCAAGGAAATGCTGCCTGTCGTCGATAAGCCGCTGATCCAGTACGCCGTCGAGGAAGCGGTGGCGGCTGGCATTACCGACATGATCTTCATCACCGGCCGCACCAAGCGCGCCATCGAAGACCACTTCGACAAAGCGTACGAACTCGAAACCGAACTCCAGGCGCGCGGCAAGCAAGACTTGCTGGATGTGGTCGCCAAAACCGTGCCCAAAGGCGTCAACTGCATCTACATCCGCCAGGCCGAGGCGCTTGGTTTGGGGCATGCGGTGCTGTGCGCCTCCGCCGTGGTGGGCGACGACGAACCCTTTGCGGTGATCCTCGCCGACGATCTGCTCGACAACCACGGCGGCGACGCCGTCATGGCGCAGATGACCAACGTCTACAACTACCACCGCTGCTCCGTGCTCGGCACCATGAACGTGCCGCGCGAGGATACCCGCCAGTACGGTATCGTCAGCACCGAAAACCAGAACGGCAACATCCAGCGTATTACCGGCATTGTCGAAAAGCCCAAGCCCGAGGTCGCGCCGACAACGCAGGCGGTGGTTGGCCGTTACATCCTCACCCCGCGCATCTTCGACCATCTGCGCGCGTTGAAGCCCGGCGCTGGCGGCGAATTGCAGCTGACCGACGCGATCGCTTCGCTGTTGAAGGAGGAAGCCGTGCTGTCCTTCCAGTTCGACGGTGTGCGCTACGACTGCGGCTCCAAGCTCGGCTACCTGAAGGCCGCCGTCGAACTCGGTCTGCGCCACCCCGAGGTCGGCCAGGAGTTTGCGGCTTATCTGTCGTCGAGAGGCGCCGCTGCGGAGATTCGCGAAGCGGCAAAAGAGGCGAAGTCCAAGGCGCTGACGGCGAAAAAATGAAATACGCCGTTGCCGGCATGCTCTGCGCGGGCCTGGTAGCGGGGTGCTCCGGCTTGGTGCCCGGCAGCGGCATGACCCAGATGAATCCGGGGTCTGCCGTCGAGTTGGGCGTCAGCGCGCGGGCGACGGACATGGTTCGGCGTAGCGTGCGGAATCGCGGTTGCGCGCAAGTTGACGAAATTACGCCCACAACGCTTGATACGACGCCTGATTTCGCACCCCGCCCCGCTTATGTCGCCAGCGGCGGGGTCAGGGAGCGCTGGGTTGCCCGTGGCTGCGGCAGGGATTTCGTCTTCCTGGTCGAATTCTGGGCGAACGGGCGCGGCGGCACGAATATCAAGTTCGACGACAGTCTGGTCCGGTAAAACCGGAGCACTTCGGCGCGCGGTTCGCCGGGCCTACCTCACCGCCGTCAGGCGGCGTTCGATCTTTTCCAGCACAGGGCGGATCTTTTCGCCCTCGGCAATCTGCGGTTCCGAGGCCTCATAGCCTTCCGCCGCCTCGCGCTCGGCAATGGCGTTGCGCGCCTGCTCGAAAGCGGTCGTGAAAGAGTAGGTGTGGCGCAAGGCTTCGTCGAAATAGGCGCGGCCGAAGAAGGTCCAGTCCGCTTCGTGGCTGCATCCGTGTGAATTGCGGTCCGCCCGCGCGGCGGTCATCACCAGCGTGTGCTCGTCGGCCAGGGCATCGACAAAGCCGCCGGAATAGCACGCGGAAACGACGATGACGCGGTTCTTGATGCCGCTTGCATCAAGCATGCCGCGCAGGCGCGCCGGGGTCAGTTCCTCGAAGCGGTAAGGCCACAGACTGAGGTCGAAACGGAAATTCGGCGAGCCGTGTGAGGTCATGAACAGAAACAGCACGTCCTCGTCCTTGCTCATGCGCGTGCCCACCGTGTCCAGTGTGCGTTGTAGCGCCGTTACGCTCGCCATCGGACGCTCCTGCACCGTGGCCGGGTTGTTGATGAGCACCACGCTGCGCCCGGCGGTATCGAAGCGTTCCTTGAACAAGGTATCGACGCTCAACACCTCGCGCAGGAATACGTCCTGGCTGCCGTTGCCGCCGAAAGCGACCAGATAGAGTTGGGGCACGCCAGGGCGGCGCGCCTGCACGCCGGCCAGCGTTTTTTCCAGCACGGCCGGCTGGCCGTACAGCACGGCTTCGCTGCGGACCTGCTCGCGTGCGATCTTGGCCTCGTCGTCCTCGCTCGCGTCGTAGCGCGCTTCCCATAGGCGGTAGCTTTCGCCGCCGATGTAGAAGCTCGGCAACATGACGAGCGCAATCAGCAAAAAGGCCACGGCGCCCCATTGCACGTACCGCAGACGATAGACCCGCGTAAGGGCGACACAGACCGCGAGGGTGTACCACGCCAAAACCAGCCAGCCGACCCCGGTGCTGGCGGTTCTGCCCAGCGTGCGCCAGAGCCCATTCGGCACGAAGGCGAGGCTTTCTTGTACGCATTGGATCAGCACGCCGATGCCCATCAGCGTGACCGCGCCATCCATGACGCGCGTGCGTGCGTCCGAATCGCCGAGCCGCGTGCAACACCAGGCGCAGAGCAGTACAAGCGGAACCCACCACAGCAAGTGAGGGATCGCCCAGCGGTTGATTTCGCCGTTCAGCCCCACGCGCACAAGATCGAAGCCCAGGCCGATCGCGGTGCTCAATAGCAACAGCGCGATGAATTGCGGCACCGTGCCGCGCAAGTGGGCGGTGCCGCTTTTGCGCAGGAACAGAAACAAGACGGCCGCTCGCAGGTTGCCGGCCAGTGTCCGCAGGAACGAGGGCGTCGCGCTATCCGGCACTTTGGTGGGTTTCGGCGCAGCGGGTGGTGCTTTGGCGGTGAGGCCGGTGCGTGTTTCGACTTCCCGCACGAAATCGTTTTTCACCGCTTCGCCGGCAAAGCAGCGCACGGGCAGCCACAAAATCTGAAAACCGCGCAGGAAAAGAAGGATTGCGCCGTCGCGGCGTTCGATGGACTGAACCGAAGACCAGAGTAGGCGGTTCGCGCCATGATCGGTTTCGGTGGTGAAGCCTTCCTCGCTCAAACGCAGGCTGAAACGCGCGGACATTTCGCTGGCGGCAAGGGAAACCATTTTGCGTTGCTGCGTGAAGCCGGCGACGAAAATAAAAAGGTAGAACGCGATGAGAGCCCAGAATACGGCGGCGGCGCTGTCTCTCAGGCTGGCGATGTAAAACGCCAGGAAGGCGCCTGCTCCGGCGCTCAAAAGGGTGGTAAGAAAATTTCCGCGCACCGAGGAGCGCAGCCACAACTGCGCAGCCTTGATGGCCGCGATGCGTTCGCTTTCGGTCGTTTCGATCTCGACGGCGAATGGTGCGTGTGGTGTTTCGTTCGCGGGGTCGGCATTCATGCCCTGGTTTCCGTCTGTGAGGGAGTTTGAGTCTGTTATCGTCATAGCTCGTTTTTATTGTTGTGTTGTGGTGCGATTCCTCAAGACGCGGCGGCGGGCAGGCGCGCACGGTATCCGCCGCGCGTGCCTGTCCGGTTCATTTCCTAATGCAGTTTATTCCTCAACGTGGCGCAGCGACAGATCGAGCGCGCGCACGTTCTTGGTCATGCTGCCGATGGAAATCCGGTCCACGCCGGTTTCCGCGATAGCGCGCACCTTGGCCAGATCGACGCCGCCGGATGCTTCCAGCTCGGCGCGGCCGGCGGTGATGCGGACGGCTTCGGCCATGTCTTCCAGGCTCATGTTGTCGAGCAGGATCATGCGCACGCCGATGTCGAGCGCCTCGCGCAACTCGTCCAGATTTTCCACCTCGAGTTCGATGAATACGTTCGATGGCGCGATGGCGCGCGCCTGTTCCACGACTTGGCGGATACCGCCGGCGGCGATGATGTGGTTTTCCTTGATCAGAATGCCGTCGTAGAGGCCGATGCGGTGGTTGACGCCCCCGCCCACGGCAACCGCGTACTTTTGCGCCAGACGCAGCCCCGGCAGCGTTTTGCGCGTATCGACGATTTTCGCCTTCGTGCCGGCCACGGCATCGACGAAGCGCCGCGTGGCGGTGGCGGTGGCCGACAGCAGTTGCAGGAAATTGAGCGCGGCACGTTCGGCGGTCAGCAGCGCGCGCGCGCTCGTCAGCACATCGCACAAAGTCTGGCCGGCGGTAACGCGGTCACCGTCGCGCACGTGCCAGAGCACGGTTGCGGTCGGGCTGAGCGCGGCAAAGGCGGCATCGAACCAGGCGGTGCCGCAGATCACCGCGTCCTCGCGGCTGATGACGCGGCCGCGGGCATCGGTCGTCGGGGAAATCAGGCGGGCGGTAAGGTCTCCCGTGCCGATGTCTTCGGCCAGGGAAACGGCGACGTTACGTTGGATTTCGACACGAAGTTGCTCGGGCAGGATCATGGAATAGGGCCGGTTTGTTGGGATGCGCCGATTTTAGCACCGGTGCCTCAATGAGCACTGATTCGAGACTCTGGCGCAGGTGCGTCGAAAAAAACTAACGCAATGAATGGTCCCAAAAACATGGAGCAGGCCCTATCCGCTGCGCTAAATCTGTTCAATTTGATAGTCGCAAACTGTGAAATCCAGTCTTAATTGAAATTGATCTGGTGTATCCATGTTTGTTGCATGGTAAGAATGGTTAACATTCAACCCCCATATTTTTCCGTCGGTCGATTGAACTCGAAGAAAAACGGGAAAGGCAATTGACATCTGTACAACGGTTGCTCTGTTGTCGCCTTCTTTATGTTGTGCCTTTGTCTCGATATTTGGTTGCGATTTGCAGGCAACAGAAAGGAGTTGTGCCCCTGGGTCTTGTGTGTACAGTTCAGTTTCTATGTCATTGGCAATGAATTTACGGAAGTCATTACCTTTCCATATCCATTCGATCATGTGTGTAACATGGTCAGCCTGCTCAAAGCCTGAAATATCAATTTGTTTACCCTGATTAAGAGACTGAAATTTTTCTTGCCACCAATTCCCATTTTGCATTTTATATTATCCCTGGGGTGCTTTGCAGCAAAGTGTGGCCTATGAGCTTAAGCCGAGCTATCAGAGCCTAAGTTGCACCAAATTGGATTAAACAATTAGTACGTAGAAATTAATTCATCAATAACATCTGGAATAGGCGTCAACTTCGAATGGTCTAAATCAGGAATAAAGCCGCTCCATCCTTCAGGTACCAATGCCTGAGCATGTTCATACGCCCCGCAGCTTGCGCACCATTCCCAAACACTCCCTTTGCCTTGATAGCGAATTCCATTGATTTCGCGATATTCTGTTCGGCCAAGATAATAATAATGTCGCAAAGAACCCTGGCCACAGACAGGGCAAGCGCCAGAAACAACATAGCCATCAGCTTTAGCCCCAAAATTTTTTTGCCATTCTTGTGTTTTTTCTAATGGAACGCCGTGCCAGTTTTTCTTAACCATCATCTTTTCCCTTTAATCCATGCCTCTAGAGCATTTCCTGCCCCATATACCGACCCATCGTCAACTGACGACTCAAAACCATGCGGTTTGTGGAAGCCGCGTAAATAATCTCTCGCATGGCTCAATTCATGTGCAATCGTATTAGCTGTAGTTGCTTGATCAGCTAAAGCCGCTGGACCAATTCGTATGACCTTCCCCCTTCCGCAGCATACGTAACACCATACTTTCCTACTGCAAGGGTCTCATCATAAAGAACAGAAATTTTCTGACCAGAACCTCGAAGGTTTATTCCGTAGTGCTCCGCTACGTCTTCTATATAGAGCTGAGGACTCAGAGCGTGGTCGAAGGTTCTCTCCAGCGGTGAAGCAGGCTCTCCTAAGCGATATAACTGCGTGGGATTTGCGGCCTCGACATACACTCCATCGCTTGCACCGGCTGCTGCGCCGTGTTCCGCACGCGCAACATAATCGACCCAACTGCCTTTGGTGCCCTGGATATCGCCGATCGCACCGTCGAGAATCTGGTGGGTCCGGTTGAAATCGATGTATTCGTCGGCGGCATCAAAGTCGAGTAGTTTCTTGCGCAACTCCTCACGCCGGGCCTTGAGTGCTTC
>JAVBJT010000005.1:0-104459 GCA_031546845.1 Azoarcus sp.
ACCACGCCCGCGATGTGCGCGCGCTTGCTGAAAGCGCGGCGCGAGGATGGGAAAGAACGCGAGGAAGGCCGCGTTTCGCGCGCCATCGGCCGCTTTCTGGAACGCCTGTCGGCCGGCTACGGCCGCACGCTGGCCGTGGCCTTGCGCCACCCGCGCATCGTCATGCTGATCCTGCTCGCCACGGTCGGGCTCAACGTGTGGCTTTACATTATTGTGCCGAAGGGCTTTTTCCCGCAGCAGGATACCGGTCGCATGACCGGTTTCGTGCAGGCCGATCAGGCCATTTCCTTTCAGGCGATGCGGCAGAAAATGGTGGCCTTCGTCGACATCGTGCGGCAAGACCCGGCGGTGGATGTCGTTACCGCCTACACCGGCGGTGGCCAGCGTAACAGCGGCTTCATGTTCGTCGGCCTCAAGCCGCGCAGCGAGCGCAAGGAAAGCGCGGATGAAGTCATCAACCGCCTGCGCGGCAAAACGTCGGCCATTCCCGGCGCGCAGCTTTTTCTGCAATCGGTGCAGGATATCCGCGTCGGCGGCCGCCAGGGCAACGCGCAGTACCAATACACCTTGCAGGCCGACGATCTGGCCGCGCTGCGCGATTGGGAACCAAAAATCCGCGCGGCGCTATCGCAGCTGCCGCAGCTTCAAGACGTCAATACCGACCAGCAGGAAGGCGGGCTACAAACCACGCTGGAAATCGACCGCGACGCCGCCTACCGGCTCGGCCTGAATGCGCGCCAGGTGGATTCCATCCTCAACGACGCCTTCGGCCAGCGCCAGGTATCGACGATCTACAACCCGCTCAACCAGTACCGCGTCGTCATGGAGCTCGCGCCGCGTTACCTGCAAGGCCCGGATTCGCTGCGCGATACCTACATCATCGCGCCGGGCGGGCTGGCGGTGCCGCTTTCCGCCATCGCAAAATGGGGGCCGGACAAAACGCCGCTCGCGGTCAATCACCAGGGCCAGTTCGTCGCCACCACGATCTCGTTCAACCTCGCGGCCAATGTTTCGTTGTCGGAAGCCACCGTCGCCGTCAGCGACGCAATGGCGCGCATCGGCGTGCCGACCTCGGTGCACGGCAGCTTTCAGGGCACGGCCAAGGTTTTCCAGCAATCGCTGTCGAGCCAGCCGATCCTGATCCTTACCGCGCTCATTGCCGTGTACATCGTGCTCGGCGTGCTTTACGAAAGCCTGATCCACCCGATCACGATCCTCTCCACGCTGCCGTCGGCCGGCGTCGGCGCGCTGCTGGCGCTGATGCTGTTCGATACCGATTTCTCGATCATCGCGCTGATCGCCGTGCTGCTGCTGATCGGCATCGTCAAAAAGAACGCGATCATGATGATCGACTTCGCGCTGTCGGCCGAGCGCGAACAGAACCTGTCGAGCCGCGACGCGATTTATAGCGCCGCCGTGCTGCGCTTTCGCCCGATTGTGATGACCACGATGGCCGCGCTCCTCGGCGCCGTGCCGCTCGCCATCGGCCACGGCGAAGGCGCCGAAATGCGCCAGCCGCTCGGTATCGCCATCGTCGGGGGCTTACTGATCAGTCAGTTGCTCACGCTCTACACCACGCCCGTCGTCTACCTCTACCTCGACCGCCTGCGCCTGTGGAACGAACGCCGCCGCGCCGCCACGCGCCACCCCGAACCCCTGCCCCAGCCCAGCGCCGCACCCTGAACCGCCCCATGAAGCCTGTACCCACAAACCCGCCCCACGATCCCTGCCCGATGCGGCAACGCCTGCTCGTTCCACTCGCCTGCGCCGCCGCGCTGCTCTCCGCTTGCGCGCTTGGTCCCGATTACGTCAAACCGAGCGCCCCGGTGCCGCAAGACTACAAGGAGGCCCAGGGGTGGCAGCCCGCCATGCCGCAGGACGACGCACCGCGCGGCGATTGGTGGGCGGTGTTCGGCGACGCCACGCTCGACGCATTGATGCGCCAGGTTGACATCGACAACTACACCATCCAGGCAGCCGAGGCGCAGTACCGCCAGGCGCGCGAACTCACCGCCCAGGCCGGCGCCGCGCTGTACCCGACGGTGAAGGCAACGGTGGCTCAAACCCGCACGCAGGGCGCGCAGAGCAGCACGGTGCTGAACAGCAACCTGCAGAACAACTACACCGCCTTGCTTTCCGCTTCGTGGGAACTGGATTTGTGGGGTGGCCTGCGCCGTGGCCGCGAAGCCGCCAGCGCATCGGAACAGGCGAGCGCGGCGGACCTCGAATCCGCCCGGCTTTCCGCGCGCGCGCAGCTTGCGGCAAGCTACTTCCAGCTACGCGTGCTCGATGCCCAGCATGAACTGCTCACCGAAACCACGCGGGCCTACGAACGCGCCCTGCAAATCACCCGCAACCGGTTTGCCAGCGGTGTTGTGACGCCGGCCGATGTTGCCCAGGCCGAAAGCCAGCTTCAATCGGCGCGCACCAACTTGCTCGATACCGGCCTGTCGCGCGCGCAGACCGAACACGCCATTGCGCTGCTCGTCGGCAAAGCGCCGGCGGATTTCAGTCTGGAAGCCGGCACGCTCACCAGCGCGGTGCCGGAGGTGCCCGCCGGCCTGCCTTCCACGCTGCTCCAGCGCCGCCCCGATATCGCCGCCGCCGAGCGCCGCATGGCCGCATCCAACGCGCAGATCGGCGTGGCCGTCGCGGCCTTTTTCCCAAGTCTTACGCTGTCGGCGCAGGGCGGCTATCAATCGAGCGTCTACGCCGATTGGTTCACGCTGCCGTACCGCATCTGGTCGGTTGGCCCGCAGCTTGCGGGCACGCTGTTCGACGGCGGCGCGCGCACCGCGGCCAAGCGCGGCGCGGAGGCCGCCTACGACGCGGAGGTTGCCAACTACCGCCAGATCGTGCTCACCGCCTTCCAGCAGGTTGAGGACAACCTCGTCGCGCTGCGCGTTCTCGCGCAGGAACAACAAACGCAGGAAGCCGCCCGCAACGCGGCGAAAACATCGCTCGACATCGTCAGCAACCAGTACCGCGCCGGCATCGTCACCTACCTTGATGTTGTGCAGGCGCAAGCCACGCTGCTCACCGCCGAGAACAACCTGCTCAACATCCGCAACCGCCGGCTGGCGGCAAGCGTCGGGCTGGTCAAGGCGCTGGGGGGCGGTTGGGCAGTGCCTGAATCCTGACCTTGCCCTCGTGAAACGCCTCCATTGCGGATGTCGCTAAACTCAAATGGAGATGTCACCTCTACTTTTGGCGACGGGGCGATGCTGCCTTTATACTGGTCCATCAAGGATGGCCTTGCATCTAATCGCCCGTTGCTTCTCCCCGCTACCGGAAAAAATGGAGAAACGAAGGGTGCGGAAAGGCAAAAGGAGAATAGGAAAGATATGCCTGATGCGCCGGCATTGATTCCGGCCCGGGTCGGCCTCGCCGATATCCGCCGGGCGGTGTCCAAGGGGATTTCGCTCTTCCGAGCCTATCCGCGGCTCAGCGTCTCCTATGCTGCCATCTTCACGATAGTGGGGCTCGGATTCTTTTCCCTGCTCGAATTGCTACGGTGGGCCCCCCTGAGCGCATCCCTGGCCGGAGGCTTCATGCTTGTCGGACCGGCCATGCTATCCGGCTTCTTCGCCATAATCGATGCGCACTGCGCTGGTCGCTCCCCGACCTTCGGCGATATCGTGAAGTCCTTTGCAGCGTTGCCCCGAGGCGGTTGGGTCATTGCCTTTGTCTGCACCCTGCTGTTCTTGATCTGGATAACCGACGCAGGAACCCTCTACGCCTTCATCATTAATGAAACCCAGACCGGTTTTGGGGCGATGCTGCCCCCGAGGGCGGACGTAACACGCTTCCTGGCCTACAGCTCTATCATGGGGGCCGTTCTCGCTTTCATCATCTTCACGGTCTCCGCCTTTTCGATTCCCCTCATCCGGGATGGCCGCGCCGACATGGTGTCGGGGGTGGTGGCCAGTGTCCGGGCTATTTTCGCCAACTTCCCTGTCATGATGGCCTGGGCCCTGCTGCTCTCGGCCACCATCATCACTAGCATACTGGTGCTGCCTCTCCTGCTGGTCACCCTGCCGGTGATGGCCTTCGCAAGCCATTCCCTGTACCTTTGCGCCTACCCGCGCTGACTTCATTGGTGCCTTCAAATTGCGTTCAGGCGGTAATCCACTCCCCGCACCCGCCATACCGTGCGGCATGGCGGGCTTGGTGGTGTGACTGGCAACAGCTTATTGCACGTGATAATTGACGATGGCATGTAGGCCAGGGGGGAACGGGTGCTTTCACACCCCCTGTTTCAAGCTTGCGCCGATGAAGTCGTCCAGATCGCCGTCAAGCACTGCCTGTGTGTTGCCGACTTCGTAATTGGTGCGCAAGTCCTTGATCCGCGATTGATCCAGCACATAGCTGCGGATCTGGTGGCCCCAGCCGATATCGCTCTTGGAATCTTCCAGCTTCTGCTGTTCGGCCTGGCGCTTGCGCAGTTCCAGTTCGTACAGGCGCGCGCGCAGCATGGACATGGCCTCGTCCTTGTTGCGGTGCTGCGAGCGGTCGTTTTGGCACTGCACGACGATGCCGCTGGGTTGGTGGGTAATACGCACCGCCGAGTCGGTCTTGTTGATGTGCTGACCGCCCGCGCCGGAAGCGCGGTAGGTGTCGATGCGCAGATCGGCCGGGTTGATTTCGATTTCAATCGAATCATCCACTTCCGGATAAACGAACACCGACGTGAAACTGGTGTGGCGGCGGGCGTTGGAATCGAACGGGCTCTTGCGCACCAGGCGGTGGATGCCGGTTTCCGTGCGCAGGTGGCCGTAAGCGTAGTCGCCGCTGAGCTTGATCGTGCAGTTCTTGATACCGGCCACTTCGCCTTCGGTTTCTTCCATCAGTTCGACGGTGAAGCCTTTCTTTTCCCCGTAGCGCAGGTACATGCGTTCGAGCATGCCGGCCCAGTCCTGGGCCTCGGTGCCGCCCGCGCCGGCCTGGATTTCGATGAAGCAGGCGTTCGGGTCCATCGGGTTGGAGAACATGCGGCGGAATTCGAGCTTTTCCACCTGCGCGGCGAGCTCCGCCAGATCGGTCTGCACGGCGGCGAAAGTGTCGTCGTCGTCCTCCGCATCGGCCAGATCGAACAGATCCTGCAGGTCGGTCGCTTGTTGCGCGATGCTGCGCAGCGTGACAACGACATCTTCCAGTTGGCGTTTTTCCTTGCCTAGTTCCTGCGCGCGCGCGGCATCGTTCCAGGCGGCTGGATCTTCCAGCGCGCGGTTAACCTCTTCGAGCTTCGACGCTTTTTCGTCGTAGTCAAAGATACCTCCGCAGTTCCCGTCCGCGCGCGGCGAGGTCGGCGAGTTTTTCGGCAATGGCGTTCTTCAGTTCGGCTTCCATGTACGGCTCCGGGGGTGAGCGGAAAACCAAATATTATAAAGGATGGCTGGAGCCGCTCCGTTGCGCGTTCGTTTGTTCGCCAGGGCAGCTCACGGCGGCGAAACACTATTTCTTCTGCAGGGCTTTCAGCTGTTGCAGCAAGGCTCGGTATTTTTCTTCGTTGTCGTAGCCGATCTTGCCGTCGATTCAGTCCTGAATCTGAGCTTGCAGTTCAGGGCGCGGGTAGGTTTTGAATGCATCCAGCCATTTGTCTGGACTAGGAAGGTTGTGCAGAGTTTTCTCGTCGACGGTAGACGATCCTTCCCACTTCAGAATATCCAGGAATATCCTGCTGACCTATGGTTACCTCATGTCTGCACTTCAAATTATGATCTTGGTATGCCATGTACTGACAGAATACTTCCTCAATCTCTTCGGTATCTTCTTTGATATCTTTTTCGAGATAAAACTTAACGACCCACTCATCTTCATCCAGGCATAAAGCCACCATCCTGAAATTAGGGGACACAGCTCCAACAAGCGACTGCACAAGCATCAAGACCTGAAAATTCCAAGCCCCCAGATTTACATCAAAACTCATTTCTCGCTCCAGTGCGGGTTTGTTGGAACTATGCTTGGACTCTTCGTCGTTGTAGACGCGGCGGGTGATGATCGGCAGGTCCGGGTCACCGTTCAGGTGGTCTACGAGTACTTCCTGGCCTATGCGCGGAATATGGATGCCGCCGAAGCCGGCCCCCGCCCAGAGGCGGGAGATGCGAATCCAGTACGAACTGTTCTGGTCTTACTTGCCGTAGCGGTCCCAGTGGAATTGGACCTTCACGCGGTCGTGGTTGTCGGTATAGAGCTTCTGGTCCGTCTCAGGCCGGTTCGAAGTGTTCCACCATCAGTTGCACGCTGGAGGCGCCGTTGTATTCGTTGATGGATAGGCGGTAGGCGACGCGGATGGTGTCCGGCGCGCTGCCGGCGTGGTTGAAGCGGATGGCTTCGTAGCGCGCGCCGTTCTTGCTCAGTTCCAGTTTCAGGTGGCGGTCTTTGAGCAGGCGTTGGCGTTCGACGCGGAAAACGTCGTCGAACACCGGCGCGGGAAAGCCCTGGCCCCAGATTTCCCGGTCGAGCAGGCGGGCGGCGTCGAGATTGATGTAGCCGGTTTCGAGCGCGCCGTCGGTTTCGATGCGCTGTTGCAGGTCGGCCGGTTCGACGAGGCCGGTCACCGCTTCTTCGAACGCGGTACGGAAGCGTTCGTAGTCGCGTTCGCGGATGCTCAGGCCGGCGGCCATCGCGTGGCCGCCGAAGCGCACGATGAGATCGGGGTGGCGCTTGCTGACGAGGTCGAGCGCGTCGCGCAGATGCAAGCCGGCGATGGAGCGGCCGGAGCCTTTCAGCTCACCTTCGTCACCGGTGGTGTTGGCGGCGCGCGCGAAGGCGATGGTGGGCCGGTGCAGGCGGTCTTTGATGCGGCCGGCGACGATGCCGGTAACGCCCTGGTGCCAGTCCGGCTCGAACAGGGTGATGGAGGCGCGGTTGCCGGCGTCGAAACCTTCTAGTCGCGCGGTGGCGTCTTCCTGCATGCCGGCTTCGATGGTGCGGCGTTCGCGGTTGAGTTTGTCCAATTCCTGCGCGATGTTGAGCGCACGGCCGGCGTCGTCGGCAATCAGGCATTCGATGCCGAGGCTCATGTCCGCCAGCCGTCCGGCGGCGTTCAGGCGTGGGCCGAGGGCGAAGCCGAAGTCGAACGCGCTGGCGCGGGCGGGGTCGCGGCCGGCGGCGGCGAACAGGGCGCGCACGCCCGGCTGCATGCGCCCGGCGCGGATGCGTTGCAAGCCTTGGGCGACGAGGATGCGGTTGTTGTGGTCGAGCCGGACCACGTCGGCAACGGTGCCGAGGGCGACGAGGTCGAGTAGTTCGGCCAGGTTCGGTTCCTTGGTGGCGCTGAACGCGCCGCGTTCGCGCAGTTCGGCGCGCAGCGCGAGCATGGTGTAGAACATTGCGCCGACGCCGGCCAGCGCCTTGCTCGGGAAGGTGCAGCCGGGTTGGTTGGGATTGACGATCACGTCGGCCTCGGGCAGCGCTTCGCCCGGCAGGTGGTGGTCGGTGATGATCGTCGTCATGCCGCGCGCACGCGCGGCGGCTATGCCTTCGATGCTGGCGATGCCGTTGTCCACGGTGATCAGTACGTCCGGTTCGAGCTGCGCGGCCAGTTCCACGATTACCGGGGTCAGGCCGTAGCCGTGGATGGCGCGGTCTGGCACCAGGTAATGCACTTCGCCGCCGAAGGCGCGCAGTGCGCGCACGCCGACCGCGCAGGCGGTGGCGCCGTCGCAGTCGTAGTCGGCGACGATGAGCAGGCGCGCGCCGGCTTCTATGGCGTCGGCGAGCAGTGTTGCCGCTTCGCGTGTGCCGGTCAGCGCATCGGGCGGGAGTAGGGCGCCTAGCTTGTAGTCGAGTTCGTCGCGGCGCTGGATGCCGCGCGCGGCGTAGAGGCGCGCCAGCAGCGGATGGATGCCGGCGTCGGTGAGCGCGGCGGTGGCGCGTGCGGGAATGGCGCGGGGGTGGATGAGGCGAGTCATGACGCGGGCGGGGCCTCGTGCGGAAAGGACTGCGCCGAAGCTTGTAGTGGCAACGAGGGCAGTGATGGCGGCGGTGGTGCGAAGGCGCGCAGCAGCGCGGCGAACGAGCGTGGCCGGCGCCAGAACTTCCAGCGGTCGGCGGCGGTGGTGCGCAGCTCCACGGTTTGCCGCTCGTCCGGCGCGGTGATGCGCAATTCGCGCAAGCGCCCGTCGTGCAAGGCAGCGTCGAGCGGTGCGAACCAGTCGCGCTCGAGCGTGGAAAGTGCTTCGCGCCAGCCTTCGAGGTCGAGCCGCCGTGCTGGGCGGTGCAGGCTGTCGATGAGCACCAGCGTGTCTTGCCGTAGCGCGGCGGCGAGGTCGGGTGTGGCCGGTTCCACGCAGGCGGCGCGGGCCAGCCCGCGCGCGAACGCTTCATCCGCCTGTACCGCCGGCAGCGGCGCGGCAAGGCGCGGGGGGTGCGCGCCGCCGCCCCAGAACCAGACGCTGTTTGCCGGGCGTAGGCCAGCGGCTTCGCGCGCCTGATTGATCGGGTGGTTGTGCAGCAGAATCTGTGCTTCGTTCATCCGCCGCTGCCAGGCGAGGTCGCCCCCTTGCGGCAGAAAACGTGCAAGTGGCCGGCCGGCGACCTCATCGAGCGGGGCGAGCGTGGGCGGAACCGGATTCGCGGCGCTCAGGCGCAGATACCAGCGCGTCGGCGCTGCCATGACGAAATGGTCGAAATGGCCGGCCTCGTCGGCGAAGTGTTCGTTCAGCGCGGCGCTGAGCGTGGCGGCCTCGTCGGCGGAAAGCTCGCCGTCGGTGAGCTCATCGAGCAGCAGGTGTTCGCGGGCGAAAGATAAATGCACCGGGTCGGCGCACAGCCAGGTATCGCCCGGTGTGGGTCGTTCCGTTTCCGCCGAGGGCGTTTCACCCAGCCGGCGTAGCGCGGCGAATGGTATTTCGCCATCCAGGCCGAACAGGTCGGCGAGCCAGCGGTTTGCCGGTTTGCCCGCAAGCAGTTGGGTGCGCCCCTTACCCAGCAACGCTTCAAGCCCCGGCAGCGGGTCATTTGGCGAATCGACTTGGGGGCTGGGCCAGAGCAGGCCAGAGAGGACGAGGTGAAGGCGCATGGCCGCGATTACATGAAGAGAGGGGGAGAAAAGGGAAGTTGCGGCGGGGCGGCGGAAGGCGACGAATGTAGCACAGCCAGGTTTTCGGGCGGGCCGCACGCTGTTGTTGCGGGCTTGCTCCGCGCCTGTTTTCTCCCGCGCGAGCGGCGGCATGCGTTTTGCCTGCCGCACGGATGCGCTACACTTCCGCCTTTGTCGCCGGCCGCCATATGGGCGCGGCGGTTGCCTTTCCCCTCATTGGCTTCCACGGAAATCGAGATGTTTGAAGCGGTTCGCAGCAATAAACGGATTGCCCAGGTCATCCTGGCGTGCTTGACGATTCCTTTCGCCTTTTTCGGCATGGAGGCTTACTTCCGTAACACCCCCGGCGCCGACGAGGTGGCTAAGGTGGGCGGCGTGCCAATCAGCATGGCCGAATTCGAGTACGTCTTGCGCGAGCAGCAGGACAATCTGCGCAACGCCCGTGGCGGGCAGGTCGACCGCGCCATGCTCGAATCGCCCGAAATGCGCCGCGCGGTGCTGGAAAATCTGATCAATCAAAAGCTTATCGCGCGTTACGGCACCGACAGCCACTTTACGGTGACGACCGAGGAACTGCGCGACGCCATCGGCAAGGTTCCGGCATTCCAGGAAAATGGCGTGTTCTCGCTCGAACGTTACAACACGGTGGTTGGCGGCAGGATGAGCCCGCAAGCTTTCGAGGCCCGGCTTTCGCAGGATCTGCTCGGGCAGCAGCTTGCCGGCGCGGTGTCGACCACTGGTCTTGTCGCCGATGCGTCGGCGCGGCGTTTGCTCGCGGCCCAGCTCGAAGAGCGCGAGGTACGCGAGATGCGCTTTCCGACGGCGAACTACCGGAACGGCGTGAAGCTCGACGACGGCGCGGTGGCGGCCTATTACGAAGCGAACCCGGTCAAATTCGAGCGCCCCGCGCGGCTCAAGGCCGATTATCTGGTGTTCGACGAGGCGGCGGTGCGTCAGCAGGTTACGGTGAGCGATGAGGAGGCGCGTGCTTTTTACAGCAGCAATGAGAAGCGCTTCGAGTTGCCCGAGGAGCGCCAAGCACGCCATATTCTGATCCAGGTTAGCGAAAATGCCAGCGCCGACGAGGTGGCCCAAGCCCAGGCGCGGATCGAGGCGATCCAGGCCCGCCTGCGCAAGAGTCCGGCGCAGTTCGAAGCGATCGCCAAGGAGTCCTCGCAAGACCCGGGTTCGGCCAAGCGCGGCGGCGATCTCGGTTTCTTCGCCCGCGGGGCGATGGACAAGGCGTTCGAGGATGCCGCTTTTGCCCAGGCCAAGGGTGAGATCGGCGCACCGGTGCGTTCCAGCTTTGGCTTCCACATCATCCAGGTCACCGATAGCAAGCCGGCGCGCAAGCAAGCGTTTGAAGATGCGCGCGCCGAGATCGTCGACGAACTCGCCGGTCAGACTGCGCGCCGCCGCCTTGCCGAGTTGGCCGAGCAGTTCTCGAACACCGTCTATGAGCAGGCCGACAGTCTGCAGCCGGCGGCGGATGCGCTGAAGCTGGAAATCCGCCACACCGACTGGATCGAGCGCAATGCCAAGGCGTTCGGTCCTTACCGTAACGAACAATTGGTTGCGGCGGTGTTCTCCGACGACTCCGTGCGCGATCGGCGCAACACCGCGGCAATCGATGCCGGCAACAACACGTATGTGGCGGCCCGTGTGACCGAATTCGAGGCGGCCCAGCGCTTGCCGCTGGATCAGGTCAAGGACCAGATCGAACAGCAACTGCGTACCGAGGCGGCGACAAAGGCCGCGGCGGATAAAGGCGCCGCCGCGCTGGCTGCGTTGGAAAAAGGTGAGGCGGTCAGCGGCGATTGGGGCGCACCGCGCAAATTGCAGCGCATGGCACCCACGGTGACTCTCGACACAATGCGGGCGGTCTTTGCCGCTCCGGTGGCGAAATTGCCTGCCTACGTCGGCGTGGGCGCTGGCGATGGCTATACCGTGTACCGTATTGATGCGGTGAACCGTCCCACGCTGGCGGACAACGATCCGCGCATCAAGCAAATCGCGGACGAACTCGGCCGCGTAATGGCTGGGCGCGATTTCAGCGCCTTCCTCGGCGAACTGCGTCAGCGCTACAAGGTGGATGTCAAGCCGCAGAAAGCGGCCGCGGAGTAAGCGGAGCGCCGTTTGGCGGTATCGCGGCAGGAAAATAAAAAGCTGTAAAAAAGCCCGGCTACATTGGCCGGGCTTTTTTTCGAACCGTGTTTGCCTGCGGCGGGCGTTTCAGCCTTGCGGTTCCGCGTTACCTAGCGCGGTGGTGTTGAAGCCGCCGTCCACGTACATGATTTCGCCCGTTACGGCGCTTGCCAGCGGGGAGCAGAGGAAGGCGGCAACGTTGCCGACTTCATCGATGGTGACGTTGCGCCGCAGCGGAGCGTTGTGTTCGTTGAAGGCCAGCAGTCTGCCGAAGTTGCCGATGCCGGAGGCGGCCAGGGTTTTGATCGGCCCGGCGGAAATGGCGTTGACTCGCGTGCCTTCGGGGCCGAGGCAGACGGAGAGATAGCGCACCGAGGCTTCCAGGCTGGCCTTGGCCAGGCCCATGATGTTGTAGTTGGGCATGGTGCGCACCGCGCCGAGGTAGGACAAGGTCAGCAGCGCGCCGTTGCGGCCTTTCATCAGCGGGCGCGCGGCCTTGGCCAGGGCGGGAAAGCTGTAGGCGCTGACTTCTTGCGACACGCGGAAGGCTTCGCGCGAGAAACCGTCGAGAAAATCGCCTTCCAACGCATCGCTGGGCGCGTAGGCGATGGAGTGGACGAGGGCGTCGAGGCCGTCCCAGCGCTGGCCGACCTGGGCGAACAACTCATCGATCTGGGCGTCCTCCTGAACATCACAGGGAAACAGCAGATCGCTGCCGAAATCGGCGGCCATTTTCGCCACGCGCTCGTAGAAGCGGTCGTTCTGGTAGGTGAAGGCGAGTTCCGCGCCTTCACGGTGCATGGCTTTGGCGATGCCGTAGGCAATCGAGCGGTTGCTGAGCAATCCGGTGATAAGGACGCGTTTGCCGGCGAGAAAGCTCATGAAGTACAACTCCAGATGACGGAACCGCGAATTATAGCGAAAACTTTTCCGGCGCTTTTTGTCTTTGGAGGGCGGGGTTGGCTGCGGAGGCCCTAAGTGGTTGGAAAAGTGAAATTCGGAGGTAATATCGTTAGCAGATATTAGTCTTTGGGGGAATAAGCGATGTGTTGTTTAATTTCTCTACGTTATTAAGAGGACGCATCATGATTTCCGCTTTCCGCCTCAAATCCATCCTAGCCGTCGCTGCATTCGCCGTTGCCACGGCGCATGCCCAGACGACGCTGCTCAATGTGTCTTACGATCCGACGCGCGAGCTGTACAAGGACTTCAATACCGCCTTTGCCAAATATTGGAAGGCAAAAACCGGGGAAGAGATCGCGGTCAAGCAGTCTCACGGCGGTTCGGGGAAGCAGGCCAGGGCGGTGATCGATGGTCTGGACGCCGATGTGGTCACGCTGGCCTTGGCTCAGGATATCGATGTCATTGCGGACAAAAGCAAGGCGCTGCCGCCCGATTGGCAGAAGCGTCTGCCGCATAACAGCACGCCTTACACTTCGACCATCGTTTTTCTCGTGCGCAAGGGCAATCCGAAAGGCATCAAGGATTGGGACGATCTGGTGAAGCCGGGAATCGGCGTGATTACGCCCAATCCAAAAACATCGGGCGGCGCGCAGTGGAATTATCTGGCGGCATGGGAGTTCGCCAAGCGCAAGTACGGCGGCGATGACGGAGCCAAGGATTTCGTCGCTAAGCTGTACAAGAACGTTCCCGTGCTCGATTCCGGCGCGCGCGGTTCGTTGGTGACGTTTGTCGAGCGGGGGATGGGGGACGTATTGCTGGCTTGGGAAAACGAAGCCATCCTCGCGGTCGAGGAGCTGGGCCCCGGTAAATTCGACATCGTTTTGCCGACACTGTCCGTTCTGGCCGAGCCGCCCGTCGCCGTGGTGGACCGAAATGTGGACAAAAAGGGTACGCGCAAGGTCGCCGAGGCGTATCTGGAATATCTCTACAGCGAGGAAGGACAGGAGATCGCGGCGCGCAACCACTATCGCCCGACCTTGGAAAAAGTGGCGCGAAAATACGCCGGGCAATTCCCCGGTATCCACATGTTCACCATCGACGAAGCCTTTGGCGGTTGGCGTAATGTTGCGCGGGTTCATTTCGCCGATGGCGCCTACTTCGATCAAATCTATGCCCAGGGCCGGTAATTTCGATTGCTGAATGGTGGCTGACAAACCCGTTTTCGCCCCCGGCGCGCGGTGCTACGGCACGCGCCTTTCCTGTGGCCGCAAAGGGCGGAAGCGGCGTTTTTGCCGTGCAATGCGGCCGTGGTCGAGCGCGTGGCCGGTGGTATTCGTTATGCCGCCGGGTAGCGCCGATGCTGACTTGTGCGCCGTGTCCGCATACACTCGCGGCCGATGAGCCGTTTCCCATGCCCCCTTCCGTTGCGACGCATTTCGCGTTTTTCGCGCCTTGCCGCTGTTGTGGCGGCGGGGGTGTTGTTTGCCGGCTGCGGGCCGGCGTGGAACGATCCTTACCCTGCCGCCGAGCGTGGGCAGAACATTCTGTATACCGCCTTTACCGAGCGCCCGAAGCATCTCGATCCGGTGCAGTCCTATACCGAGGACGAGGCGGTGTTCCTGTACCAGGTCATCGAGCCACCGCTGCAATACCATTACCTGAAGCGGCCTTATGTGCTCGAACCCGGTTCGGCGCAAGATATGCCGTCGGTACGCCGCTACGACGCCGACGGGCGCGAACTGCCCGCCGATGCGGATGCGGCGCGGGTCGCCAAAAGCGTTTACGAAATCCGCATCAAGCCGGGCATTCTTTACCAGCCGCATCCTGCGTTCGCGCGTAAGGCGGATGGCACGCCGCGCTATACGCCTCTTGAGCCCGACGATCTGCGCGGCGTGCGCGGCCTGGGCGACTTCGCCGAAACCGGCACGCGTGAGTTGGAGGCGGCGGATTTTGTCTATCAGATCAAGCGTTTGGCGCATCCACGGCTGCATTCACCGATCTTTGAGCTGATCGCCGAATACCTGCCGGGCTTGCAAACGCTGCAAGCGCAACTGGCCGATGAGGCGAAGCGCAACCCAGGCTGGTTGGACCTGACCCGTTTTGAGCTGCCCGGCGTCGAGGTGGTGGATCGCTATACCTACCGCATTACGTTGAAAGGCGCGTATCCGCAGTTTATGTACTGGCTGTCGATGCCCTTTTTCGCCGCCGTGCCGCCGGAAGTCGAGCGCTTTTTCGCCCAGCCGGGCATGGCCGAGCGCAATCTGACGCTGGATTGGTGGCCGGTCGGCACCGGCGCCTACATGCTGGCGGAGAACAACCCCAATGCGCGCATGATGCTGGTGCGCAACCCGAATTACCGCGGCGAAACCTACCCGTGCGAGGGTGAGTCGAGCGATGACGCGGCGGGGCTGCTGGCCGATTGCGGCAAGCCGATCCCGTTCATCGACAAGGTGGTGTTTTCACGCGAGCGCGAGGGCATTCCTTATTGGAACAAGTTTCTGCAGGGCTATTACGACGCCTCCGGTGTGTCGTCGGACAATTTCGACCAGGCGGTGGCGCTTTCCGGCCAGGGCGAGGTCACGCTGTCCGACGATATGGTGGCGCGCGGCATCCGGCTCAATACCTCGGTGTCGCCATCGCTGTTCTACATGGGCGCGAATATGCTCGATCCGCTGCTCGGCGGCGGTGACACGGCGGCCGGGCGCGAGCGTGCGCGCAAGCTGAGGCAGGCGCTGGCGGTGGCGTTGAATACCGAGGACTATGTCTCCATCTTCCTCAACGGTCGTGGCGTGTCGATGATGAGCCCGATTCCGCCGGGGCTGTTCGGCGCGCGCGAGGGCGAGGCCGGCATCAATTCCGTGGTGTACGAATGGCGCGACGGCAAGCCGCAGCGGCGCGACCTCGATACCGCGCGCCGGTTGCTTGCCGAGGCGGGCTACCCGAACGGGCGCGACGCCGCGACGGGCGAGCCGCTGGTGGTTTACCTCGATACGACGCAAGGCGGTTTGGGCGACAAGACCAATTCCGACTGGTTGGCCAAGCAGTTCCGCGATCTTGGCGTGCAGTTCGTCGTCCGCGCGACCGACTGGAATCGCTTTCAGGACAAGATGCGGCAGGGCAACGGGCAGATTTTTTTCTCCGGCTGGAACGCCGACTACCCCGATCCCGAGAACATGCTGTTTCTGCTGCACGGCCCGCAGGGCAAGGTGAAGCACCACGGCCAGAACACGTCGAACTACGAGAACGCCGAATACGACCGCCTGTTTGAGCGCATGAAGGCGATGCCCGACGGCCCCGCGCGGCAGGCGATCATCGACCGCATGGTGGCGATCGTGCAGCGCGACGCGCCGATGCTGTTCGGCTTTTACCCCAAGGCGTATTCCTTGCGGCACGGCTGGGTGTACAACCGCAAACCCGGCAACATCGTGCGCAATACGCTGAAATACCAGCGCGTGGATGTCGCCCAGCGGGAAGCGATGCGGGCGCAATGGAACCGCCCGGTGCTGTGGCCGCTTGGGCTCGTCGTGCTGCTCGCCGCCGCGCTGGCCGCGCCGGCGGCGGTGCACTGGTGGCGGCGTGAGCGCGCGACCGCTGGCGGGGGGGCGCGCTGATGCTCGCCTACGTATTGCGCCGGCTGCTTTACGCGGTGCCGATCCTGATCGGCGTGAATGTGCTGACCTTTTTGCTGTTCTTCATCGTCAATTCGCCCGACGACATGGCGCGCATGCAGATCGGCGTCAAGCGCGCGACGCCGGAGGCCATCGAGCGCTGGAAGGTCGAGCGCGGTTACAACAAGCCGCTGTTTTTCAACAACGCCGCGAGCGGCATGGCGCGCGTGACCGACACGATTTTCGTCGATAAATCGCTGAGCATGTTCGTGCTCGACTTCGGCCGCGCCGACGATGGCCGCGATATCGCGCTGGAAATCCGCGACCGCATGGGGCCGTCGCTGGCGATCGCGGTGCCGACCTTCATTCTCGGCTTGTTCTCCGCGATCACCTGCGGCCTGCTGCTGGTGTTCTTTCGCGCCACCTACCTCGATGTGTGGGGCGTGGTTGCCTGCGTGGCGATGATGTCGATCTCTTCACTGTTCTACATCATCGGCGGGCAATGGCTGGTGTCCAAGCTGTGGGCGTTGGTGCCGATCTCCGGCTACGCGCCGGGGCTGGATTCGGCGCGTTTTCTCGTGCTGCCGGTGGCGATCAGCGTTATCGGCGGGCTGGGGTCGAGCGCGCGCTGGTACCGCACGATATTCCTGGAAGAGATTTCGCGCGATTACGTCCGTACCGCGCGCGCCAAGGGCTTGTCCGAACTCGCCGTGCTGTTCCGCCACGTACTCAGGAATGCGATGATTCCCATCCTGACCGGTGTCGTCGTGGTCATTCCGCTGCTGTTCATGGGCAGCTTGCTGGTGGAGTCCTTTTTTGCCGTGCCCGGCCTTGGCAGCTACACCATCGATGCCATCCGCGCGCAGGATTTCGCCGTTGTGCGCGCGATGGTGTTCATCGGTTCGGTGCTGTACATCGTCGGCCTGATTCTGACCGATCTCTCTTACACGCTGGTCGATCCGCGTGTGAGGCTGGAATGAGGCCATGACGAACCTCCCTTTCCAGCCCGTGCTGCTCTGGACCGACGCGCTGTTACTGCTGCTGTTCGTCGCGGCTGTGCTCGCCGCGCTACGCGCGCGCTACAGTCCGCCGCTACGCGCCAACTGGCTCAAGGTCGGCCGCCGTCCGGGGGGCATGGCCGCCGCCGTGGTGCTGCTTGCCTTCGTCGCCGTCGGCGCGCTCGACAGCCTGCACTACCGCGCGCGTTTGCCGCAGGCCGAGGGCGTCCAGGCCGGGGCCGCCAATGGCCCGAGATATTCCGCCGAGGTGTTGAGCGTGCTCGATGCGATGTTGGCGCCGTTGCGGCTGCGCACGGAGAAGACCTATTCCGCGCCTTTCGCCGCCATTCTGTACCAGAAGGAAACCGTGGAACTGGCCGAAGGCGGGCAGGCGCGCGTGTATCCGCGCCTTGTCTACGGCGCCGCGCATCTGGTCGATCCGGAGGTTGGCACCGGCGCGGATGTTTCCAGCCGCTTGACGCGCGCGCTCGGTCTGGCTCTGGCGGTGTGGGCCGGCATCGTGGCGCTGCTCGCCGCCGTTATCGCGCGCGGCAACCGTATCGGCTGGCGCGCGGCGGTGGGCCGGTTGCTGCGCGGGCGTACCACGCTTGCCTGGCGCGGCGCGCTGATCGCCTGTGGCGCGCTACTCGCGGTGCTTGCCGCCGGCTTGGCGCTGGCGCCGTACTACCACGTGTTCGGTACCGACAAGGTGGGGCTGGACGTGCTCTACCTTGCGCTCAAAAGCGTGCGCACGGCGCTGGTGATCGGTACGCTGACCACGCTGACGATGATGCCCTTCGCCATTGCTCTGGGTATTGCCGCCGGCTATCTGGGCGGCTGGGTGGATGATGCCGTGCAGTACGTCTATACCGTGCTCAACGCCATTCCCAGCGTGTTGTTGATCGCCGCCGCGGTGTTGATGATGCAGGTGGTGATCGACACCCACCCGCAGTGGTTCGATACCGCCGCTGAACGCTCGGATGCGCGCCTGCTCGCGCTGTGCGTGATTCTCGGCATTACCTCGTGGACCGGCCTGTGCCGCCTGCTGCGCGGTGAAACGCTGAAATTGCGCGAACTGGAATATGTGCAGGCCGCGCGTGCTTTCGGCGTTGGCGCGGCGGCGATTATGCGCCGCCACATTCTGCCCAACGTCATGCACATCGTATTGATCGCGCTGGTGATGGATTTTTCCAGCCTGGTGCTGGCCGAGGCGGTGCTGTCCTACGTCGGCATCGGCGTCGACCCGAGCACGATCAGCTTCGGCACGATGATCAACATGGCGCGCGCCGAACTCGCCCGTGAGCCGATGGTGTGGTGGTCGCTCGCCGCCTCGTTCGTTTTCATGTTCACCTTTGTGCTCGCGGCCAACCTGTTCGCCGATGTGGTGCGCGACGCGTTCGACCCGCGTCGCGGCTGAGCGGGCTGTCGGCTAAGCAGGAACGCCAAGAATCACGCTGGACGCCTTGAAGATGGCTGCCGCCGCCTTGCCCACGGCAAGCTCAAGCGATTGGCTGCTTTCGTTGGTGACGATCGCCGCGACGGAACCGCCGCCGGGCAGATCGATGACAACCTCGGTATTGACCGCGCCCGGCACGATCCGCGATATCTTGCCGCTCAGGCGATTGCGGGCGGAAAAGCGGGCATCCTTGTCGTCGGTGACGACGATGATCGACGACGACTTGATCAACGCGAAGACCTCCGCCCCTATATCCAGATCGAGCTCCACGGTGCTTTGGCGGGTGACGATGGCGACGATCTTTTGGCCGCCGGCCGTTTCGAGTTCGACCTCGTCGTTGACCGCCCCCTGGGTAATGTGGGTGACTTTGCCGAGAAATTGGTTACGCGCGCTGGTTTTCATACTCATCCTTCCAATGAACAGATAATCCTCGACGATTCCTTGCGCCTGCCGGCTGAGCTGGTCGATGAAACGGCGATGCTCGCGCTGGATCGTCCCAAAATTTTCAATCAATTGCTTGCCGCGTTGGGTCAGTTGCGTTCCGCCGCCGCCCTTGCCCCCGGTCGTTCGTTCGACCAGCGGTTCGCCCGCGAGATTGTTCATCGCGTCGATGGCGTCCCACGCGGCCTTGTAGCTCATCTTCATCGCCTTCGCGGCGTGGGTGATCGAGCCGCATTCGGCGATTCTCGACAGCAGCTCGATGCGGCCCGCGCCGCCGAAGCTTTTCTCCCCGATGGTGATCCAGACCGAGCCGTGCAGCGCGATGGGCGGTTCTTTCGATTCCATGGTTTTCCCTGCTTTGTTGTCGGAATAGGCCGAAGCATAACGACGATGCTTAAAAAAGCGCTATCCCGCCATGGCGGCAGCCTCTACGCTTTCCACTCTGTTTTCGATCATGCCGTCGCGCAGGAACAGCACTTGGCCGCCAAATGCCTCCGCATCTTCTGGGTCGTGCGTGATCAGCATCATTGGAATGCGCAGGTCGCGCTGCAGTTCGTCCAGTTCGCGGCGCATCGTGGTGCGCAGTGCGGGGTCGAGCGCGGCGAACGGTTCATCGAGCAGCAAGGCGCGCGGTTGTGCGACCAGCGCGCGCGCCAGCGCCACGCGCTGGCGCTGGCCGCCGGATAACTCGCCGGGCAGTTGATGCGCGAGCTGCGCCAGGCTGAAGGTCCGCAGCCAATGCTCGACGCGTTCGTCGCGCCCGCGCGAGCGTGGATTGAACATGCCGCAGGTGAGGCCGAAGCCGATGTTCTGACGCACATCCAAATGCGGAAACAATGCGTAATCCTGGAATACGTAGGCCACCTTGCGCGCCTGTGGCGCGAGATCGATCCGCGCGCCAGCATCGAACAAGGCCGAGCCATTGAGGCGGATGTGGCCGCCGTCGGGCCGCAACAGGCCGGCGATGGCCTTCAGCGTCAGGCTTTTCCCCGAGCCGGAAGGGCCGAAGATGACGATGCGCTGACTGTCCGAGACGAATTTTGTCCGCAGATGGAAAACACGCTGGCCGGAGCGCAGGGTTTTGCGGATGTCGAGATCGATCTGCACGCGCCGTTCCATGTCAGGCTGCATCGCTCAGCGTTGCCCCGTGCGCCCGGGCGCGAGTTTTCCCGCCGTCAGCAGTATGGTGATGCACACCAGCGATGTGATGAGAACCAGCGTGTTCGCCAGCCTGTCTTCTCCTGCCTGGACGGCTTCGTACACGGCGATGGATAGCGTTTGCGTCTTGCCGGGGATGCTGCCCGCCACCATCAGCGTGGCGCCGAATTCGCCCAGCGCGCGGGCGAAGGCCAGCAGCACGCCGGCCAGAATGCCGCGCCACGCCAGCGGTAGCGTGACGCGGAAGAAAACCCCCCATTCCGGCACGCCCAGCACCCGCGCTGCTTGTTCCAGTTGGCTGTCCACCGCCTCGAAGGCCGCGCGCGCGGGTTTGAATACGAGCGGAAAAATGACGATGGCTGCGGCGATGACCGCACCCTGCCAAGTGAATATCAGATTGATGCCGAAGTGCTCTTGCAGCCAAGCGCCAAGCCAGCCGCGCCGCCCCACGAGCACCAGCAGGTAATAGCCTAGCACCGTGGGCGGCAGCACCATGGGCAGCGTCAGCAGGGTATCGAGCAGATCGCGCCCTGGAAAGCGCAGGCGCGCCAGCGCGAAGCCGGTGCCGACACCGGCCACCAGTGCGATCAGCGTGGCCCAGCCCGCGACCTTCAAGGAGAGAAAAAGCGCCGTCCATGCGGGTTCCACGCTGCCGATCCGCTTTAGATAGCTGTTGGAAAAGGGTGGGTCATGGTTTTTGGAAACCGTATTTGCCGAGAATTTCCTGCCCGTCCGGCGACAGCACGAAGGCGATGAAGCGCTGTGCCTCCGTGGCATTCGCGCTGCCGTTCAGTGTGGCGATGGGGTAGAGGATGGCGACGTCGAGCGGGACGCTCAGCGCCACCTTGACCTTGTCCGGCATGGCCGCCGCGTCGGTGGAGTAGACAAAGCCGGCGTCGACTTCGCCGCGCGTCACGTAATCGAGGGATTGGCGCACGTTTTGCGTATTCACGGCCTTGCTTTGCACCGCTGGCCACAGCTTCGCCGCTTCCAGCGCACGTTGGGTATAACGCCCCACCGGCACGCTGGCTGGATTGCCGATAGCGACGCGCTGGACGTCGGCTTTGGCCAGGTCGTCCAGCCGCGCCAGCGTCCGCTGGCTGTCGGCGGGTACGATCAGCACCAGGCTGTTGCGCACAAAATCGCGCCGCCCGTCCGCCGCCACCAGGCCTTTCCGCACGGCCATGTCCATCGTTTCCTGGTCGGCCGAGGCGAAGATATCGACCGGCGCGCCTTTTTCGATCTGTTGCAACAGCGCTCCGGATGCGCCGAAGTTGAGCAGTACCTTGGTGTCCGGGTGCCGCGCCTCGTAACGTTGCGCAATATCCTTGAAGGCGTTGGTCAGGCTGGCGGCGGCGGAAACGGTCAACTCGCTGGCTTGGGCCATGAGGGAGGCGGTGGCGAGCATGATCGCCGCCAGCATGGGCTTGGCACGCTTAAGGTGCATGAGCGGACTCATAGGTGTTCATCCTCCGGCAACAAGCTTTCCGCGAATCGAGATATAGGATTATATATAACGATACCGTAACGATGAGTGGGAATGTTTGATTGGCATCAAAGGCTGGAAATATCGCGGCCAAGCGCTTTCCGCGGGGTTCGTGCCACGGGAGAAAAGGCGTGCCGCTCGCTGAACGGGATGCCTTATCTTTGGGTGCCAGGTTTAAGCCAGTGGTAAGCGACCACGGCGATAAGAAAGCCCAGCGTGAGCCACGATATGAAATCCCAGATGCCGTCGCCCAATAGCGCGGAAAGCAGGCCGATAAGGGTAAATGCGGCTAGCAGTAGAGGCATCGCAAAAACTTGCCGCAGGGTTTTGGGTGTTGTCGTACCGCCGTGCCGCTTCACGATTCATGACTCTCGGCAACAGCGACAGAGGCTGGCAGCGGTGTGGTGGAGGTTTCCCTTGTAGGGTGGGTAGCCGGCTTCTTGTGCCGCGACAGCCATAGATACAGGCCGCTGCCCAGTACGATGATGGTAACGATGTCCAGTATCGCCCAGAGCCATTGCAGGGGCATGCCGCCGTAATCGCCAAAATGCAGGGGCTGCGAAATAAGCAAGGCATTCATGTACCACGGCGGGTCGCGGCTGTCGGATAGCTGTATGGTCAGCGCGTCGACCAGGATTGGTTTGAGCAGGCGTGAAGTAACGGCGGTATTGCCGTTCATGAATACCGCATGGTGGTGCGGGCTGGAAAACGCGGTGCCGGGCATGGCGATGAAATGGACGTTCATGTCGGGCGCGGCTTTGCGCGCGACTTCCAATGTACGGTCGAGCGATCCCATGTCTTGCCGGGCGGGCAGGGGTTTGCCCGCGTAAGGGGCGACCATGCTGCTCAGTTCGTGGGTCTGCCAGTAGCCGATGATGGGCATGGCCAGGGTATTGATGGTGCCGGTGAGCCCGACGACGATAGCCCATGTAAGCGTGACGATGCCGGTGAGGTTATGCAGGTCCAGCCATTTCGTGCGGGTTTTGCGGTGCTTGCGCACCGTGCCGAAGTCGAGCCGCCGCATGAACGGGGAATAAACAACGATGCCGGAAACAATGGAGGCGGCGAATACAAGCCCCATCAGGCCCAGAAACAGCTCGCCCCACAGGTTGGTAAACATGTCCACATGCAGGCGGCGCATGGTGTAGATGAAGGTATCGGAAATCAGCGGTTCGCCGAGCACGGTTGCCGTGCGGGCGTCGAGCACCAGGGTATGGCTTTGATTGGGGTCGGTGGCGGGGGTGGCCGCCATGATGATCCGGACGGTATCGGGTTCGTCCTCTTCCCAGACGATGTACTGAATGGCGTCGTCCGGCCGTTGAGCATACGCGGCGGCGGCGAGCCGATCCGTGCTGGCGCGAGGGGTGTCGGCGGGCATTGCCGGGGCGCCGATTTCATTGCCCAGCATGCGGTCGATCTCATGGTGAAAGATCAGCGGCAAGCCTGTTACGCACAACAAAAGCATGAATAGAGTGCAAACGAGGCTGGTCCATTTATGGATGAAGCTCCAGCGCTTGATTGTCGCGGTGTTCATGCTGTTATTTATGTCCGGTTCGGGCGCGCAAGATCGGCTGATACGGATTTGCCTTCAACCGTATAACTTCGTTGGGTCGCCTTGTCGTGCTACAGCACTGTCTTCGGCTCCCCGCCTTGTTATCCGGTTGAATGCAAACCCGTGTGGAGGCGTGCGTGCCCGCCATGCGATCACCACATGTATTTGGCCGTAAAGGTGACGGTTCGCGGGTTGCCGTAGTAGCACCAGGCGGCCCCGTTGCAGGCGGCGACGTAGCGCTTGTCGGCCAGGTTGTTGCCGTTGAGCTGGAAGCGCCACGGGCCGAGGTCGTAGTGGATGACCGCGTCGAACAAGGTGTAGGACGATGCCTGCCATTCGTTGTAGGCGTCGCCATAGGTTTCGCCCACGTAACGGACGCCGCCGCCCAGGCCGAAGCCGCTCAAGGGGCCTTGCAGAAAGGTGTAGTCCGCCCACAGGGAGGCCTGGTTTTTCGGCACCAGCGCGACCTGCTTGCCGAGGGCGAGCGGATCGGTCGATTCCTTGACCTCGCTGTCGGTGTAGGCATAGGACGCAATCAGGTTGAGGCCGGGCATCGGTACAAATTTGCCTTCGATCTCGACGCCGCGAATTTCTATCTTGCCTTGCTGCACGCTATTGAAAGCATGCACGGGGTCGACCGTCAGCACGTTTTTCTGCGTGATGTCGTAGGCGGCAATCGTCAGCAGACTGCGGCTGCCCTTGGGCTGGTATTTGACGCCCAACTCAACCTGTTCGCCGGTTGTCGGCTTGAAGGGGTTGCCGCCGTAATCCGTGCCAAGGGTGGGCTGGAAGGATTGCGAGTAGGCGATGTACGGCGCAATGCCGTTGTCGAATACATAGTTCAACCCGACACGGCCCGAGAATTCGTCGTCGTCCTGGTTTGTCTTCGTGCCGGCCAATACGTTGTCCGTTTTGGTGCGAACCCAGTCCTGACGCCCGCTGAGCGTTAGAACCCAGTTGTTCCATTGGATCTGGTCTTGAAGATAGACGCCGGTCTGCCGTTGCTTCTGAATGGTGTGCGAGCTGTCGGGCGGCGTGACGACGAGGCTGCCATAGACGGGATTGAAGATATCCAGCGGCGGCCCGTCGCTGTAACCCCAGGAGTAATCGTTCTTGCCGTCGCCATACTCCAGGCCGATCAAGACGGTATGGGTGACCGTGCCGGTTTTGAAGTCGGCCTGCAACTGGTTGTCCACCGTGAACATCTTGCTCTTTTCGTAGGGCGTGTAGACGAAGCGGTCGAGCGTGCGCAGGTCGTCTTCCAGCCCGTTGCCCGATACGGTGCGGTGGTCGACGCGGGTATCGGCATACCGCAGGTTCTGGCGAAATGCCCAGACGTCGTTGAAGCGGTGCTCGAAAATATAGCCGGCCGAGGCCATGTGCTTCTTGTAGTAGTCGTAATCCGGCTCGCCGATAAAGCGCGAACGGGGAATCTTGCCGTAAGGGTTGGACAGCAAGGTGCCTTGCGCGGGCAAAAAGCCGCTGGTCGTGGCGGTGTCGGCGTATTGCACGCGCGCGAGCAGGGTCAGCGAGGTATTTTCGTCGGGCTGCCAGGTCAGGGCCGGGGCCAGGAAAGAGCGCTCGTCATCGACGTAATCGACGGTACTGTCGCCCTGGCGGGCCAAGCCTGTCAGGCGGTAGCTCCACACGCCTTCCGGGTCGAGCGGACCGGTCATGTCGAAAAAGCCCTCCGCTTCGCCGTGCGATCCGAATGACATGCCGGCCTCGCCGGATTTTTCCGGGCTCGGGCGCTTGCTGACCATATTGACCATGCCGCCAGGGGGCATCTGACCATAGAGAACGGAAGAGGGCCCCTTGAGGATGTCGATGCGCTCTAGGCCATAGGTTTCGATGCGCGTGACACCCGTCCACACGCCATTGGGCATGGCCATGCCGTCGAGGAAGCGCGCGGGGGAGAAGCCGCGAACCGTCAGCCAGTCGGTGCGCGCGTCGAAACCGTAGTTGCCTCCCACCACGCCGGCCGAGTAGCGCACGGCTTCGTCTAGGCCCTGCGCGCCTTGATCCTCCATCTGCTCCTTGGTGATGACCGTGACGGCCTGGGGCGTGCCCAGCAAGGGCGTGTCGGTTTTAGTCCAGGTTGCGCTGCGCTTGGCGACGATGCTGTGCGCCGGGCCATCGGCCTTTTCGCCCGCGGCGCGGACTTGCACTTCCGGTAATACGTTACCGTCCGATTGTGCGGCTGTTTCCTGAGCAAAAACGGAGCCGGTCGATAAAGCGGCAGCCAGGAATGTCAGCGGAAAAAGACGGTGTGGTGTTGTGCGGCGGATTGTTTGCGCGGAACCCAGGTTGTGTTGAGACACGCCCATGATGTGCTGAAGCCTTCTGTATGAAATAAGCGGGTTTAAATGCAGGTTCGTGGGGGTGTGTTTTATTCTTTCTCCCTGCCCCCGGCGATAACCGCCGGGTATTATACATACAGAACTAATTAATAATCGTTATCAGTAGCATCATCAGTCAAAATGACGTGCTTTCGTATTCGATGATGCATTTCAGATAGGGGGAGGATTGACGGAGCGCTTCCGCGAGAACCAACGCGGCGAGGACGGTTCTGATGTGACAATCCACCTTCCATTTCATGTTCCATCGAATGCCAAAGTGCCGCCGACGATGAAAGCACCCGTTTTCGACAACCGTTTTATCCGCGAACTGCCGGCGGATAAGGAAAGCGGCGCGCGCGTGCGCCAAGTGCATGGCGCGTGCTATTCGCGCGTCGATCCCACACCCGTGGCGGCGCCCCGGCTGCTCGCGTGGTCGCGCGAGATGGCCGCCACGCTCGGTTTCGATGAAGAGGACGTGCGCTTGGCCGCGTTTGCCGAGGTGTTCGCCGGCAATCGTCGCCTGCCCGGCATGGAGCCTTATGCGGCGTGCTACGGCGGGCATCAGTTCGGCTCGTGGGCCGGCCAGCTTGGCGACGGTCGCGCGATTACGCTTGGCGAGGCGGTCGATGCGCGCGGCGCGCGCTGGGAACTGCAACTGAAAGGCGCGGGGCCGACGCCCTACGCGCGCCGCGCCGATGGCCGCGCCGTGCTGCGCTCGTCAGTCCGCGAGTTCCTGTGCAGCGAAGCGATGCACCACCTGGGTGTGCCGACCACGCGGGCGCTGTGCCTGGTCGGCACCGGCGAGGACGTGATGCGCGACATGTTCTATGACGGCCGCGCACGCGCCGAGCCGGGCGCGGTGGTGTGCCGGGTGTCGCCTTCGTTCATCCGCTTCGGCAATTTCGAGATTTTCGCCGCGCGACACGATGCGGTGGTGTTGGAGCAGTTGATCGATTTCACCATCGCGCGCGACTTTCCCGGCATCGAGGGCGACGTTGCGAGCCGGCGCGTGAGATGGTTCGAGGAGGTCTGCCGGCGCACGGCGATCATGGTTGCGCACTGGATGCGGGTCGGCTTTGTGCATGGGGTCATGAATACCGACAACATGTCCATTCTCGGCCTCACCATCGACTACGGCCCCTATGGCTGGATCGACGATTTCGACCTGGACTGGACCCCCAACACCACCGACGCCGCTTCGCGGCGCTACCGTTTCGGCCACCAACCGCGCGTGGCCTATTGGAATCTGACGCAACTAGCGAATGCGCTCAATTTTGTGCTCGACGATGCGGAAGCCCTGGAAGCGGGGCTCGACCTCTACGTCGATGTCTACGGCGAGGAAAGCCAGCGCATGATGGCGGAAAAGCTTGGCCTTGCCGCGCTGGACGAAGACGATCAAGCTTTGATCGACGATTTATTCGATCTGTTGCAACGGTCTGAGGTCGACATGACGATCTTTTTCCGCCGGCTGGCCGATTTGGACCCGCGCGCGCCGAGCGATGCCGTGCTGCAAGACGCGTTCTACGACGACGACAAGCGCCTTGCGACTCGCGATGCGCTCGTTGCCTGGCTGGCGCGCTATGGCGAGCGTGCGTGTCGGGACGGGCTGCCCGTCGAAGCCCGCCGCGCGCGGATGAATGCCGCCAACCCGTGCTATGTGTTGCGCAATTATCTTGCACAGCAGGTCATCGACGCCGCCGAGCAGGGCGATCCCGCGCCCATCGCGGAACTGCTCGATGTCATGCGCCGCCCCTACGACGAGCAACCCGGCCGCGAGCGTTTCGCCGCCAAGCGCCCGGATTGGGCGCGTGACCGGCCCGGTTGTTCGATGCTGTCGTGCAGTTCTTGAATTTGACGGTTTTTATCGCGATTTTTTCTTGCCCGCGGGTATAGTCATGCCGGATCGCGCACCCATGCTGCGGGTTGCGGTCAAGGTGGGGCGCGATGTCTTCTTTAATGGCGATGGAATGCAATCATCATGATTTTGACAAGATGGCTGACAGCATTGTTGTTGTGCGTTGCAAGCGGCGTGGCGTGCGCGGCAACGTATTCGAACGGATTGCTGGCGCTCGACATTCCCGATGGTTTCGAGGGGCCAGTACAGGAGTCGCCCAGCCCGGAGGCCAGCCTCGTGGGCTATGTGAAGCGTGCCCCTGGCGATGAGGCCGGAACGCTGCTGCAAATTTCCGTTTACGAATTCAGCCAGGCATCCGGCCAGAAACCGGATGAGATGCCGGAGGATCGGCGAATCGCCGCCACCGACCGTTATCTGGCGCAGTTTTTGGGTGGGGTTGAAAAGCAGCGCAAAGCTTTTGTGCGCTCACCCGTTACGCATCTTCAGCTTGGCGGTCTGCCGGCGTCCCGCATACATTGGAGCGGCATCGCCGATGGCAAGCCGATGTCCGGAACGATGTACTGCGTTTTGCTCGGCAGCCGCGTAGTCAGCTTTCACACGCAGGCGCCCAAGGATGCGCCGAAAGAAAATCTGCTTGAGGCGCGGCGGGCGATCGAGGCGGTGAAGTTCAACAAATAACGGGTGAGGGGCTTCTAGCGCGCGGCCTGAGGTTTGACGATCACGGTCGCCGTAATGCCGGCGGCCAATTGCACGCCGTCGGGAATGTGGTCGATGCGAATGCGCACCGGCACGCGCTGCGCCAGGCGGACCCAATTGAAGGTCGGATTCACGTCCGCCACCAACTCGCGGCTGGCGGGATTGTCGCGGTCGTAGATCGCGCGGGCGATGCTTTCGACATGGCCTTGCAGGCGTTCGCCGCTCATCAGTTCCATGTCGACCGGATCGCCGATGCGAATCAGCGGCAATTTCGTTTCCTCGAAGTAGCCGTAGACCCAATAGGAATTCTGATCGACAACGGCCATTTTCGCCTCGCCGGCCCGCGCGTAATCGCCGCTGTGCACACTGAGGTTGGTGACGTAGCCGTCGACGGCGGCGCGTACTTGGGTGCGTTCGAGATTGAGCCGCGCGACGGCCAGTCCGGCCAGTGCGTGATCGTATTCCGCGGCGGCCACGGCGGCGGTGTTACGGGCGTCGTCGAGGCTTTCGCGCGACACGACTTCTTTATCCACCGCCGCGCGGCGTTTGGCGTTGATTTGGCGCATCGTCAAGGCCGCTTTGCGGGCGGCGACGAGGGCTTCGGCCTGTTCGACCGCGAGTCGATAGCTTTCAGGGTCGATTTGCATCAGCAAATCGCCTTTTTTAACGTGCTGGTTGTCGCGCACCGGAATGTTGACGACAAGACCGGACACATCGGCGGCGACGTTGACGATTTCCGCGCGCACACGGCCGTCGCGCGTCCAGGGCTTGTCCATGTAATCCACCCAGAGGGTACGTCCGAGCCAAATCGCGAGCAGGAAAACGATCAGGGTCACCAATACGCTGAAGATCCGTCTGAGTCTCTGGTTCATGGTGGAATGTTTTAGCGGTACAGGGGCAGGGAAATGGCGCAGAACAGGCAAACGAAAAGGCTGACGCGGAATAGCGCTGGATGCCAGATGAAGCGATAAGCGTCCACGGCCGCGAGCAGGAAGTCCAACCCCCAGCACAGCGCGGCGGCGAGCAAAAACAACAGGGAAAGGGTTGGAGCGCTGATGCCGTGGATCACGAGCTCGCGGGGCAGATCAAACATGGTGGCGGCCTCTCCAAACATTTTCGCTCTCGTGCAGTAAGGGCTGCAGGTCGAACAAGGTGGTGCGGATCAGGTGCAGATAGCTTTCGATACGGCGCAGTGGCGAGCTTTCGAAATGAGCGGGTTGCGGTTCTTCGGTCGCATGCAGGGTTGCGATCGCCTTTTCGGCCGCGGCCAACGCGTGCAGGCGTTTTTCTTCGCTGGGTTTGACGAAGAGGCGGATCAGCGTTCGGCCCAGATTCCGGGTTTCCTCTCGCCAAGGCGCCGCCCAAGCGTACCAGGGCTTGGCCGGCAGCGCGTCTTGCTCGCGGCGGATTTCGATCACGGCGTGGCCGATTTCGAGCACGACGAAAGTCCAGGCCAGCAAGCGGCGCTGGATATCGGGACGACTTGCCGCAAGGCTGTGTGCTTGATTGAGCAGATCGCGAATGCTGCTTTCGAAGGCGACGGCAAGCCCATCGCTGCGATGCCATCGGATTGCCTTGACGGCACGTAGGCGCAGATCGTGTTCCAAACGCCGCCAAAGCCAGGGTGCATTGGGTGGAAAGAGCACGGCCGTGGCGGCGGCGGCCAGGGACATGGCGAGCAGCAGCGCAATATCGGCATTGAGCGTGGCGGCAGGGTCGAAGAGGGGAAGGTTGGCGGGGATGGTGCCGGAGCTGAAGAAAATCCGCAGTCCGGAGCCGATTCCAGCCGCCTTTGGACGCGTCGTGAGGTATGTGCCGAGCGCGAAGACGGGCCCCACGGCGAGGCAGAGCAGCGGGAAGCCGTCGATACGCGGCAGCACGAAGAAGGTGATGCCGAAGCCGAACAGCACCGCCAACACGGTTCCCTGCGCCATCTGGATCGCCGTGCGCGTCGGATTGGCCGCGGTGGATACCAAGGTCGCGACAACGGCGGTCAAGGTGACGAAACTGTTGCCGCTGGGCCAGGCGCTTTCGATCCAGAAAAAGCCGGCGGCAAGCATCATGACCGCGCTGCGCATACCGGCGACGAGTGCCGCAACCCGATTGGCCTTGGTTTCGAAGCGGTATTTCCAGTTTTCACGCGCATGCCGCCGCGCCGCCAGCGAGGCGTGCGTCCGAGTGTATTCGTGTAGTTCGATGAACAAACGGTAAAGCAGTTCGGCCGCGGTATCGAAATCGAGCAGGCCGGTTTCATCGCTGTGCAGGCCGCCGCGCGCTTGGCGGATCGTTTCCATCAAACGCAGGCGCCGTTCGTCGAATTCGTCGACCAGCTCTTGTGCGCTGCCGACGCTCATGGTTTTGTCGCGCCAGGGTGTGAGCCATTCGCGCAGCTCGTTCAGGCAGGGTTCGAAGGCTTCCAGGACAGCTTTTTCTTCCTGGTTGCGCAAGCGTTCGAGCAACTGATGCAGCGCGTGAAAGCGTGTTGTCAGTGTCATGAACTCGGCATTGAGGCGCGCGAGACGTCCTGTGCGCAAGCGCAGGCTTGGATCGTCGAAAGCCGTGGCGCTGCGCAGGGTTTCGAGCGTCACGGCCTGCATGGCGAAGTGAAGCTCGGCATTTTCGAAATGTTTGCGCTCGTGATCGCCGAGGTGATCGAGAACGAAGGTCGCAAAGCTGCCGAAGCGCTTGTCCATCGTGTTGCGTAGTGCGGCGCCCGAGGTTTGCGGCAGGATCATGCCGCTGACAAAGGAGGCGCCGAGGATACCGAGGCTGATTTCCAGAAAGCGCCAGACGGCCTGCATGAAGGTCGCCTCCGGATGCAGGGCGGCCGGCAGGCCGATCAGTGCCGTGGTATAGCCGGCCAGCATGAAGGCGTAAGAGCGGAAATCCCGGTAGCGCGCCGAACCGGCCGTGCATAGCCCGATCCAGAGCGACGCGACAAGCAGGAACAACACGCGCTCCTGGCCGAAAATCGCAATCAGCGCAATGACGACGCCAAGCCCGACGATGCTGCCGAGAATGCGATAGAAGCTTTTCGCGAACACTTGGCCGCTTTGCGGTTGCATGACGACGAAGACCGTCGTCACCGCCGTGCTCGGCTGCGGGAGTTCGAGGCGCATGGCGACCCACATCGTCAGCAAAGCGGCGAGCACCGTCTTGAATACATAGACCCAGACCACGCCTTCGTTGCGCGCCCAGTCCGCGGCGGCGCTGCGCAGGTCGGCGAGGTCCGGTAGGGTGAATGTGACGCTGCGGGCCATCTCAGCGCGCTTTTACCGGCTGCATGCCGATGCTTGCGGGCAACATTTGTTCATTCGGTGCGGTGTCATCCTCATTGAGCAGGCCGCCGCCGAGAGCGATGTTCAGTTCCGCGTGCGTAAGCAGGCGCGCGGCGTGGATGCGTTGTTCGATGAGGCGCAATTGAGAGAGGCGAACCTGCGCTTCGAGTGCATTGAGGTAATCCGTCAGCCCCGCGCGATAGGCTTGAGTCGCGAGATCGTGAACCTTTCGCGCCGCATGTGACGATTGTTCGGCAAGCTGTTGTTGCGTTTCCAAAGAACGCATGCGGATCAACTCGTCGGAAATGCTTTTGAGTGCGTTCACCAGCGTTTGGTTGTATTGGGCAACGGCCGTGTCGTAGCCAGCCGAAACCGCGCCAAGCTGGGCGCGTAGCCGGCCTCCGTCGAAAATCGGCAGTGAAACCGCGGCGCCGATGCCGTAGCTGAGTTTTTGCCCGCTCAGGAACGAAAGCATATTTCCCTGTACGGCGCTATAGCCGATATTCGCGAGCAGATCGATGTTGGGATAGAACTCGGCTTGAGCGACATCGATACCACGCGCTTCGGCGGCGACTTTCCAGCGGCTGGCGACGATATCGGGGCGGTGGCCGACCAGTTCCAACGGGAGCGCGCTTGGCAAGCTGGGTTGATCGGCCAGAACCAACTGCGGCCGCGTGAGCGAGGCGCCCGCGCCCGGCCCTTTGCCCGCGAGCGCCGCAAGCTGGTTGCGGGAGATGGCGATTGCTTCTTCGATCGCTGCGATTCTGCGTCGTGTTTCCGGCAGCGGCACTTCGGCGTGGCTGGCTTCCAGGCGCGTACCCAGGCCACCGGCGAGCCGGCGCTGGGCAAGCGAGAGAATTTGTTCCTGTTGAAGCAAGGTTGTCCGCTCGCTATCGAGTTCCGCGTATTGCAAGGAGAGCCGGATGTAGGCGCGGACGATATTGCCTTCGAGTTCGAGCTGAGCGATACGTGCTTCAGCCGCGGCCATTTGGGCGAGATTCAGATAACGTTCGGTGTTGTTGCGCTCGCGCCCCCAGAAGTCGAGCGCATAGCTCAAGCCCAGCGCGGCGACGTTATTCCAGGTTGTCGTCTTGGCGAGTTCGCCCGGGCCGTAGAAAAAATCGTTCGGCCAATGATGGGCTTTCAGGGACAGATCGCCGCTGACATGCGGCGCTTCAGCCGCTTCGACGACACCGGCAACCGAGAGCGCCATGCGCACGCGCGCCTGGGCCTGGGCCAGCGTGGGGCTGTCGGCCAGCGCAGTTTCGATCCAGGCATCGAGCTGCGGGTCGCGATAGGCGCGCCACCATTGCGCGCTCGGCCACTGTGCGTCGCGATTGGCGGATTGGATCGCGGCATCGGTTGCCAGCGCTTGATTCTCGAAACCTTGCTCCCGTGGCGCGATTTCGTGTGTGCCGGCACAGCCGGATAGTGTCAATAATGCGGCAAGAAAGCAGACGGCATGGACTTCTTTCACGAACAGAAACGGCACGGTTGGAATCCTGGAGGGGGTTTCTGACGATCCAGTGAAGCGGCTGAAGCAAGGCATGGATGATTCATATTCTAGACAGTCATCGGAGAACAAATAAGTTCGGAGAAATGCGATTCTTTATTACCGATTTTGCAATAATTCTCCCGGTACAATTTTTTCCAAATTGCGATGGATATCCTGCAAGCGATGCGCGCCTTTGTCTGCGTGGCGGAAACCGGAGGCTTTACCGCCGCGGCACAGCAACTGCAGACGACAACCGCTTATGTATCGCGTGCGGTGGCGAAGCTCGAAACGCACTTGCGCGCACGGCTCCTTAACCGGACGACGCGCCGGCTTGCCTTGACCGAGGCGGGGGAGCGTTATCTCGCGCGGTGCGTGGAGATCCTTGCTAATCTTGAAGAAGCGGAAAAGGAAGCCGGCGATGCGCATGCGCGGCCAGTGGGCCGTCTGCGGGTACATGCGACAACCGGTATCGGCCAGTACTACATCGTTCCGGCCATTGCGGCTTACCGGCAACGCTATCCGGAGGTCCGTTTCGAATTGACGCTCGCCAATCGCGTTCCGGCCTTGCTCGATGAGGCTTATGACGTAGCGATCGTGGTGGCGGCCGAACTGCCGGACTCGGGTTTTATCTCGCAACGCATCGGTGAAGCGCATAGCATTCTCTGCGCGTCGCCGGCTTATATCGCTCAGCACGGCATGCCCCATGGTCCGGCGGAGTTGGCCCGGTACGACTGCCTGCGTTTGCTGAGTCCTGTGCAGCCGCTGGAAAAATGGCTGCTCGACGGACCGAACGGGCACGAAATCGCGATACTCGAACTGCCCCCGTTTCAAGTCAATGTCGGCGACGCGATGGCCGAGGCGATCCGCGCCGGGATGGGGATCGGCCCCTTGCCCTTGTACTCGGCAAGGTCTGGATTGCAGGATGGTTCCTTGCTGCGCGTGTTACCCGACTACAAGCTGCAAAGCTTGAATGTCTATGCGCTATACCCTTCGCGTGAATACCTGGATGCCAAGATCAAAACCTGGATTGCCTGCCTGCGCGAAACTTTGCCTGCAGTGTTGTAGCGCCTTTCCGCTCGAAGTCAGCTTTTGACTCGCATCAGCCGCGCTTTTTCCCGCTCCCAATCGCGTTTTTTCTCGTCCTCGCGCTTGTCGTATTGTTTCTTGCCCTTGGCCAGACCGATTTCGGCTTTGACGCGGCCTTTGCTGTAGTGCAGATCGAGCGGCACCAGCGTGAAACCGGCGCGCTCCACCTTGCCGATCAGCCTGGCGATTTCACCCCCGTGCAGCAGCAGTTTGCGCGTGCGCGTGGGGTCGGCCTTGATATGGGTCGAGGCGCTGGAAAGCGGGGTGATATGCATGCCGAGAATGAAGATCTCCTCGGAGCGCACGATGATGTAGGCTTCCTTGATGTTGGAGCGGCCGGCCCGGATCGCTTTGACCTCCCAGCCTTCGAGGACGAGTCCGGCCTCGAATTTTTCTTCGATGAAATAATCGTGGTACGCCTTGCGGTTGTCGATGATGCTCATTGCGTGCGATGTGTCCGGGCGCGGTTTCCAGGAAAGGGGCGCTTGGCGCGGGTGGGGTGGTCCGCGCGGCTTGCGGTAGAATCGCGCATCTTAGCAGTTCGATGTGGCGCCTGTTTTTCGACACGCTTCTTTTATGGCCGATGTAAAAAAAACCGTTCTGATCGAATTCACCCCGGCGCAGATGTTCGAGTTGGTCGACCGTTGCGAGGATTACTCGAAATTCCTGCCCTGGTGCGGTGGTGCCGAGGTGCATCGGCGCACGGAAACCGTTACGGCGGCGACCTTGCATGTCAACTACCACGGCATCAAGACGCATTTCAGCACTGAAAACGAAAAGCGTCCGCCGCACGAAATGTCCATCCGCCTGAAGGATGGACCCTTTACCCGGCTGGACGGCGGCTGGCGCTTTATTGCGCTGGGCGATACCGCGTGCAAGGTCGAGTTTTCCCTGCACTATCAGTTTTCCAGCAAATTGCTGGAAAAAGCCCTGGGGCCGGTGTTCAATCACATTGCCAATACCTTTGTCGATTCCTTCGTCAAGCGCGCAGCGCAGGTTTATTCAAAGGCTTGAGAATGAGCGGGACGATCAATATCGAAGTGGTCTATGCGCTGGCGCAGCGGCAGGAATTGGTGCGCGTGAGCGTGCCCCAAGGCGCGACCGTGCGGGATGCGCTGGAGCGCTCGGGCTTGCTGCGAAAATACCCCGATATCGATCTCGACGGGCGGAACAAGCTCGGCATTTTCGCCAAGCTGACCAAGCCCGACGCCGTGCTGCGCGACCGCGACCGCGTGGAAATCTATCGGCCGTTGATCGCGGACCCGAAAGCGGTGCGCAAAAAACGCGCGGAAGAGGGCAAGGTCATGAAAAAAGGCGGCGGCGCGGAGGCCGGGTAAAAAGGCTGTAAACAACAAAGGGTCCGGCAATACCGAACCCTTTGGTGAAGCAATGGCCCCGGGGAAATGCAGGGGCCGGCTTTACTTACACATTTTTTCGATCTGCTGACGCAGCTCCCGGCCTTCGGATTCGCGGGTATTGTTGTCGAGGTATTCGCGTTCGCCCTTGTCGTTCATACGCGCAATCCGCTGCCCGCTTTCCAGCGCGGCCAGTTGAGCGCGCGCGTGGTTGCAGTTTTTCTCGAGTGCGGCGGCCTCGCTCTTTTCCTTTTCCGCCTTGGCTTGCGCCTCTGCTTCGGTGGCGCGGCGCTGGCGGAACTCCAATTCCATGTCGGCCGCGCTTTTTGGCCCCTTCGGCGCGGTTGCGGGGGGCGTGCCGGTTTCAGTGGTAGACGTGGGGGGGCGGGCGCTGCCGGGGAGCGTCTTCGTTGCGCCGCTTGGCGGCGGAACGTCGGAGTAATGAATGTTTCCGTCCTTGTCGCGCCAGCTGTATACCTGGGCTGCGGCAGGCAGTGTAACGAGCAAGGCGAGCAGAAGGAGGGCAGGGCGCATCATCGAACAGTCTCCGCGAGGGTGTCGCTTACAGGGTGTAGAGCACCCTGTATAATACGGATTTGGCCGAAAGGATAAAAGCATGCGAGTAATTCAGAAGGCGCTGACGTTCGACGACGTCCTTCTCATACCCGCCCACTCCACGGTCTTGCCGCGCGATGTCAGCTTGCGGACCCGGCTTACCCGCCGTATTGCCCTGAATATCCCGTTGCTGTCCGCCGCCATGGATACGGTGACGGAAGCCCGCCTGGCGATTGCGCTGGCGCAGGAAGGCGGGCTCGGTATCGTGCACAAGAATCTGTCGCCGCAAGCGCAGGCAGCCGAGGTGGTAAAGGTCAAGCGCTTCGAGTCCGGCGTGTTGAAAGACCCGATTACGATTCCGCCGACGATGAGCGTGCGCGAAGTCATCGCGCTCACACGGCTGCACAAGTTTTCCGGTTTGCCGGTGCTGGAGGGAAAGAAGGTCGTCGGTATTGTCACCAACCGCGATCTACGCTTCGAAACCAATCTCGATCAGCCGGTTTCCGCGATCATGACGCCGCAGTCCCGTCTAGTGACGGTCAAGGAAGGTATCAGCCTGGAAGATGCGCGGGCGTTGCTGCACAAACACCGCCTGGAACGCGTGCTGGTGCTCGACGATGCCGGTGAACTGCGTGGCCTGATCACGGTGAAGGACATGCTGAAATCCACCGAGCATCCGCAGGCCGCCAAGGACGAGTTGGGCCGTCTGCGCGTTGGCGCGGCGGTGGGTGTCGGCACGGGTACCGAGGAGCGCGTCGAACTGCTGGCCGATGCGGGGGTGGATGTCATCATCGTCGATACCGCGCATGGCCATGCGCAAGGTGTGATCGACCGCGTGAACTGGGTCAAGCGCAACTTTCCGCAGATCGAAGTCGTTGGCGGCAACATCGCCACGGGCGATGCGGCGCGGGCCTTGATGGACGCGGGCGCGGATGCGGTCAAGGTCGGCATCGGCCCCGGTTCGATCTGCACCACGCGCATCGTCGCCGGTGTCGGCGTGCCGCAGATCAGCGCTATCGATAACGTTGCCAACGCCCTGCGCGACAACGGCGTGCCGCTGATCGCCGATGGCGGCGTGCGCTATTCCGGCGATATTGCCAAGGCGATCGCCGCTGGCGCCGATACGGTCATGCTGGGCGGTTTGTTCGCTGGCACCGAGGAATCGCCGGGCGAAACCGTGCTGTACCAGGGGCGTTCCTACAAAGCCTATCGTGGTATGGGTTCGCTTGGCGCGATGCAGCAGGGCGCGGCGGATCGCTATTTTCAGGATAGTTCGGCCAACGTGGATAAGCTGGTACCGGAAGGCATCGAAGGCCGCGTACCCTACAAAGGGCCGGTAAGCGCCGTGATTCACCAACTGGTCGGCGGCCTGCGGGCATCGATGGGTTATCTGGGCTGCGAAAGCATCGCCGTGATGCATGCGCGGGCGGAATTCGTCGAAATCACCACCGCCGGCGTGCGCGAATCCCACGTGCATGACGTGCAGATTACCAAGGAAGCACCCAACTACCACGCCGAATGACGTGGTGAAAAACATTCCCAGCGCCGGCCATCGTCCGGCGCTTTTTTACTTTTCGGCATGCCGCACATGACCCACCAGAAAATTCTCATCCTCGACTTCGGCTCCCAGGTCAGCCAGTTGATCGCCCGCCGCGTGCGCGAGCAACAGGTGTATTGCGAGCTTCACCCCTTCGACGTGTCCGCCGATTTCATCCGCGATTTCGCCCCGCGCGGCATCATCCTCTCCGGCGGGCCGAACTCGGTCTATGCCGAAATGGACTGGCGCGCCCCGCAATGCGTGTTTGAACTGGGCGTGCCGGTGCTGGGCATCTGCTACGGCATGCAGACGATGGCGACACAGCTTGGCGGGCGGGTGGAAAGCTCCAGCAAACGCGAATTCGGCTACGCCGAAATGCGCGCGCGTGGCCACTCGAAGCTCTTCACTGGCATTCAGGACCGCACCAACGCCGAAGGCCACGGCCTGCTCGACGTGTGGATGAGCCACGGCGACAAAGTGACCGAACTGCCGCCCGGTTTCAAGGTCATCGGCGGCAACGACGCTTGCCCCGTCGCCGCGATGGCGGATGAGGCGCGCGGCTTCTATGCCGTGCAGTTTCACCCCGAGGTGACCCACACCCTCAAGGGCAAAGAGATCATTGCCCGCTTCGTCCACGATATCTGCGGCTGTGGGCGCGACTGGAACATGCCCGATTACATCGCCGAAGCGGTGGGAAAAATCCGCGCCCAGGTTGGCGACGAGGAAGTCATCCTCGGCCTGTCCGGCGGCGTCGACTCCTCCGTGGCCGCCGCCCTCATCCATCGCGCCATCGGCGACCGCCTTACCTGCGTGTTCGTCGATAACGGCCTGTTGCGCCTGAACGAAGCCGAGCAGGTCATGCAGACCTTCGCCCGCTCGCTCGGCGTCAAGGTCATCCATGTCGATGCCAGCGCGCAATTCATGGGTCACCTGGCCGGCGTTGCCGACCCCGAACAGAAACGCAAGATCATCGGCCGCGAGTTCGTCGAAATCTTTCAAGACGAAGCGAAAAAACTACCCAAGGCCAAATGGCTTGCGCAAGGCACCATCTACCCCGACGTTATCGAATCGGCCGGCGGCAAAACAAAAAAAGCGCACACCATCAAAAGCCACCACAACGTCGGCGGCCTGCCGGAAACGCTCAACCTCAAGCTGCTCGAACCCTTGCGCGAACTGTTCAAGGACGAAGTGCGCGAACTGGGCGTCGCCCTCGGTCTCGCGCACGACATGGTCTACCGCCACCCCTTCCCCGGCCCCGGCCTTGGCGTGCGCATCCTCGGCGAGGTGAAAAAGGAATACGCCGAACTCCTGCGCCGGGCCGACGCCATCTTCATCGACGAACTGCGCGCCGCCGACTGGTACGACAAAACCAGCCAAGCCTTCGCCGTCTTCCTGCCGGTGAAATCGGTCGGCGTCATGGGCGATGGCCGCACCTACGAATACGTCGTCGCGCTGCGCGCCGTGCAAACCCAGGACTTCATGACCGCCCACTGGGCGGAACTACCGCATAGCCTGCTCGGCAAGGTTTCCAACCGCATCATCAACGAAGTGCGCGGCATCAATCGTGTTGTTTACGACATCTCAGGAAAGCCGCCGGCGACGATTGAGTGGGAGTAAATCCGCGTTATTTCAGAGTATCCCAAGGCGTCCCTTTTTTGCCGGATTGCTGTGCTCCGACAAGGAGTTAGCGTCTCCTGATGTTCTGCACCGCTTCATCCAATCCCACCGAATTTGACGGTATTGGTGACGGTACCAAACTAATGGCATGGTTTGGAGGATTGAAGATGCTTACTGACATGCAGTTGAAGACGTTGAAGGTGGCGGAGAAGGCGCAAGGTTGAATCGCCACCAGTGCATCGCCTATGCCGGCGCTCCGTCCGGCGCTTTCATTTCGGCGAAGAGGGCGGCGAAGGTTTTCTGTTGTGGGCGCTCGGTGCCCATGCAGGCATGTGCGTGTTGATGCCGACACCGCCACGGGGTGGCGGAGCGCATGTGCGCGTGCGCTGGACGGTGGCCGACGAGGATCGCCATGCGGTCGATCGCGTTGCGATCAGCCAACTTCTCGCGGGCGCCGCGCAGACCAAACTGGAAGGGCGGATCGTGCCGGTCGTGCGTGCGCGGGCGCCGATCATCAGCCAGTTGGACTCTCTGGCCGACAAGGTGCGACGCTGGGCGGGCCTTACGGGCGAGGAGCCGGCTTGTGTGCTGGGATGCCTGGAGGCGTTGGGCGAAGAAGCCCCGGCACAGATCGCGGAGCGCCTGATCCAGTCGCAGGACAAGGGGATGCCCCGGTGGAGGGCCAGGCGATGGCGTGCGTGGAGGCGGTGGAGCACCGCCTGAGCGGGAGGACGTTCGGCGTGCATCGCTTGCGGATGCGCGATGCGATTACAGATCAGTTTCGGCGCGGGGCTTTCAATGCCGCGTCGATGTCGCGCAGCGCCGCGTTGGCCCGGGCCTTGCCCCACAGAATCGCCGGCAGATTCAGCAAAGGAATCAGGAACATTCCATAGAACAGCAACTGAATGCCGCCGGCCAGTTCCATGCCCCCGAGGGTCCGCGGCTGCATCAGGCCGTTGAAAGACGAGTTTTGCAGGGCCTCGTCCCACAAAGCCAACTGGCGGCAAACCATGCCGAACCCGATGATCGCGAACAAGGCGCTGAGCGCGGCGAAGAACCAGAACAGTTTGCTCGGCAGGACCAGGTCGATGACGAAGAACCGGACCACGATAACGACGAGGAAGGGCGACTGCGCTAGCAGGGAAAAGAGCAACAGCTTGTTGGCGAATCGCAGCGCGTTTTGGTGGCGGCGGATTGTGTGGTGGGCGATCATAAGCGGGACCAAGGATGCGCTGCGCGAAATGCCGTGCAATATATCGGCCACGGCCTGGATCGTCCAGGGACAAGCGATGCAACGCTGACTCCTTGCAAAAAGAAAACGGATCACAACCCCGCGACCTGCCAAAACCTGAGAAACCAAATGGACCCAGGGTTCAACGCAACGTCATCGACAGCGTTTTTGACGCGACGACCAGCACATAGCGGCCGCCCTTATTGCTCTGCCGTCAAAAGAGGGAAAAAACCTGGGTGCGGCCTGGTCCGCACTGCCAGCCTATGTGAAGCGGGGTTAAGGCACGGCCCGCCGTGCACCGCCTTATGCCACTGACGGTACTTCAGTGGCGACAGAGCCATGTTTTCCATGAGGCGATGATGGCAAGATGATCCCTTATTGGAGAAATAGCGGCGTTCGATGCCCGGCGTGAGGAGCGGTTTCGGATGCCGTTCGAGCATGAGTAAGGGACTTATGGTTTCTATCCATGTAGGTGAAGAGGACAAGACAGCGAAGATCAGCGACTGGGCGATTTACTGGAGCGACAAGTACGAAGCCCTGCAACTGACGTGCTATTTCCCATCCCAAAAAACCTTCACACGCCCGCTCAGTGACTGCCGCGTCGTTCCCACCCGTGAATTGGGCGAGATGCTGCTGACGAAGCGGGGCAGCGCGGTCGTCCAGTCCATTGAAAAAGCGACGATCTACGGCGAGCGGTATGCCGTCGTGCACTATCCGGGCACTGCCGAACCCTACGTCCACAAATTGGACAGTATTGGGCTCGTTACGCAGGCGGCGATGAAGGAAGCGCCGGTCTTCCGCTATTTCGTTGCTGTGGCGAACGCCCGGAGGGACCGCGCAGGCTCGACGGATCAACGACTGATCGCGGCCAATGTCGTGCGCCAACTGGAGAAACTACCACCCTGTCCGGACACCGCCTTGAATGCCTATTGTAGCGGGCAGAACGGAACGCAGGCGCCAGGGAGTAGCCTGATCTATCCATTTGGCGTGAATGAAAGCCAACTCGCGGCGGTCGAGCGGGCGTTCAGCGCGCAGATCAGCATGATTGAAGGGCCGCCCGGAACCGGCAAGACGCAGACCATTCTGAACATCCTTGCCAATATCCTGCTGCGCGGTAAAACGGTCGCGGTACTGTCCAACAACAATGCGGCGGTGGAAAACGTTTACGAAAAGCTGGAGAAGTTCAGCTTGGATCACCTGGTCGCCAAGCTCGGCAGCAAGGAGAACCGAGAGGGCTTCTTCGCCAACCTGCCTCCTTGGCCATCGGCCAAATCCGAGCCCGCACTGGCCATGGAAGAAATCCAGGCGATGCTTGGACGGTTGAAGCAGCATCTGCACGACCACAACACGGCAGCGCAACTGCAGGCCGAAATCGATGAGTTGACCATCGAGCGGCGCTATCTACAGCAGTGGCAGAATGAGAACGGGGTGCAGGTTTCCGCATCTCTGGACAAGTACGGACTGTCCCCGCGCAAGGCGGCGGACCTGATGGCCTACCTGTCCCATCTTGAGGAGCAGCGCATCCGGCTCAAGGACCGGATCGAACTGCTGTTCAACTTCAAGATTTTCCGCACCAAGCCTTTCGCGCAGAAGGACGCGCGCCTGTCCTTTTTCCATGCCCTGCAGGTGCACTACTACGACAAGGCGCTGCGGGAGAAAGAATCGGCCTTGCGGGCTTGCCGCGAGTCGTTGGCGCGCGGTTGTTTCACGACCTTGCTGGAGACATTGACGACAGAGTCAATGCGCTACCTGAAGCATCGCCTGCATGCGCAGGCCCCGGCGTCGCACACCTTCGATGCGAAGACCTACCGGAACCGAAAAGAGTTTGATGCGTTCGTGCAGCGCTTCCCCATCCTCGGCAGCAGCACACACTCCATCGTCAATTCGATCGCGCCAGGGGCGATCCTTGACTACGTCATCATCGACGAGGCCTCGCAGCAAGACATCGTGCCGGGCATCCTGGCGCTGGGGTGTGCGAAGAACCTGATCGTCGTCGGCGACAGCCGGCAGTTGGCACACATTCCCGTGGCGCTGGGCCTGCAAGCTCCCGCCGCCGCCTACGATTGTGAGCGGTACAGCCTGCTCGATTCGTGCATCGGCGTGTTCAAGGACACGCTGCCCAGAACCTTGCTGAAAGAGCATTACCGCTGCCATCCCAGGATTATCCAGTTCTGCAACCAGCAGTTCTATGGTAATGCGTTGGTGCCGATGACCCAGGACCGCGGCGAAGCGCCCCTGCGCTTGCTGGTGACCGCCAAGGGCAACCACGCTCGTAAGAACACCAACCTCAGAGAGCTGGACTCTTTGCTCAAGGTGCTCGAAGACGAGGGCGAGCCCGTCAGGCTGGACGGCGATGGCCGAGGCTTCATCGCCCCCTTCAGGGCGCAGGTCACCCTCTCTGGCACACACTTGCCGGCGGATTTCGTCAAGGACACCGTGCACAAGTTTCAGGGCAGGGAGTGCGATGAGATCGTCTTCTCCACCGTGTTGGACAAGAAGCGCCACAACCAGGAGCGGCTGGATTTCGTCGATGACCCGCGCATGGTCAATGTGGCGGTGTCGCGGGCCAAAAACAGATTCACCCTGGTGACTGGCGACGAAGTTTTCACCGCAAACAACGGTCATATTGCGGCGCTGATGCGCTACGTCGAGTATTACGCGCAGGACGCACAGGTCGTAAGGGCGCCCGTGGTGTCGGCCTTCGACCTCCTGTACAAGGAGTACGACCAATCCTTGGAACGGCTCCACGCCAGATTGCGGGCCCAGGACTCACGATACAAATCCGAGCAGATTCTGGCGCAGGTGCTACGCGAGGCACTGTCCGACGCGTCGTGCCAGGCACTGACCTTCCACGCCCAGATCGCACTGGACCAGGTCGCCTCATCAACCAACCCAGCCTTGACGGCGCGAGAATTGGCGTTCATGCACAACCGCGCCAGTTGTGATTTCGTGCTGTATTTCAAGGTGGGAAAAACCCCGTTGGGGGTGATCGAAGTCGATGGTGGTTCTCATGACAGACCAGAGCAGGCGGCGCGGGATGCCTTGAAGAACAGCATATTAGCGAAGAGCGGCCTTCCCATCCTGCGCCTGCGCACTGTCGAGAGTGGTATCGAGAAGAAAGTCGCCGGGTTTCTTGCCGCATGGGCACACACAACGACCAACGAGGGGCGCACGACGGTTAACGCATGATGTTTTTGCGCCTGTAGCCAAGCTCCTCTACGCAACACGCAGAGCCGATAGACTTATGCCATGTTCACATTTTGCCCGCGGTGGAAGGAAGAGTTGGTATGCGAAGGGCCTGGCGGCTCGTTCGTCCTTGAGCTTCCCATGGGAGTGCTGTCAGCTTACTTGCCCACAGAAGAGGTTTGGAAGGAACGCGGCCCGCCGTGGGCTCGCGAACTGTGGCCAACGCTCAGAACAGAACTTGAGGCTTGGTGTAGCGCGAACAACGCGCGTTTCTTCATTGACAAGACAGCCGCCGTTTTTTAGCCGCGCGGTCGGCGCTCCGCCAGGGTAAAGACATCAGCGGGGCAGCAAGGGTGGGTAGGCAGGCGCTTAACCGTCTTGAGCACGGAAATCATGGCACCCCCGACGCTGATGCCATTTCCGGCACCCCCGCCATAGAGAGGTGGATCGTCATGGCGCCTGCCGGTGCCGCACGATGAACGGCCGCGCCTGCAGGATCATGATCTGTCCCTGCGCATCGGTGGCCCACTCGATGTCCTGCGGGCCGCTGCCAAAAAGCTGCTCGATGCGTTCACCCGCCTGTGCGAGGCGGCGCACCAGCGTGTCGTCGAGCACGGCGCGCGCGGGGTCGGTTGATTCCTCGCGCACGCCGCCGCGCGCATCGAGCGCAAGGGCGGTGGCGTCGGCGGAGCGGCTGAGTACCTGCACCGCGCGGCTGTGCTGCGAGTAGAGCACCTCCTCGGCCTGGCGTTGGCCCTCAACCACGCGGATGCCCAGGCCGCGCTTGGCTGCGATGAAGGTGGCGCCCTGGTGCGTGGCGTCGAAGGGGGCGGCGGTGATCATCACGCCCGCACTCTGTGCGGGCACGGCGTGTTGCACGAACACGCCCATCACTACGAGGTCGTGCGGCACGCCCGCCCACTGGCGCGCTTCCCAGGCGTCGAGGTTGAAGACCGAGGCCCACACGGTCTTGACGGCTTGCGCGAGCGCGGTTTCGTCGGTCACATTGGGCACGGTGTCGTACAGGCCTGCGCCGCTGAAGTTGGGCAGATCCTCGGAGTTCGAGGAACTGCGCACGAATACGCCCTGGCCGCCGAGTTGCGTGCGCCATTGCTGCGTCCAGCGCACGGTCTGCGCCTCGGGCAGCGGCATGGCGATCAGTTCGCGCCGCAGTCTTTCCAGTACGTCGCGCCGCGTGCTGCGCATGGTGGCGAAACCTGAGGTGGCTTCGGCCTGCGCGATGCGTTGGCGCACGGCGTCGCTGCGCATGAAGTCGGCGAATTCGATGAAGGGGATGCAAAAGCCATCAGGTACGGGTGCCACGCCGGTGAGTTGCCCCGTGTGCTGCGCCACGGCGATCGTGCCGAGGTTGGTGGCCTTGCTGCCGCAATGCTGGCGGTCGGGGGCACGCAGGCGCGCGAGCGGCAGCAGGCCCATGGCTTGCAAACGCGGCGCGGGGATCAGGGTGATGGTGCGCGCGGGCTTTGCGGGAGGTGTATCGGCCGTGATGTGGTAGTTGGTGCGTTCCACTTCGAGTTTGACCCATTGCCCCTGCAAGTCGGCGAATACTTGAAGCGCTTCTTGCACGTAAGCGTTGGGAATGCCCCAGCCCTTGGCAAGCAGGTTGACGTGCGAAAGCGTTGTCGAGGCTTTGGCGGTCACCACACCCGCTACGGGCGGCAGCGACAGGGGCGTGTCGGCTAGCACGGCGATGTCGGTGGGTTCGAGTTCGATTGCATCGCTCGCCGTGCGTACCAGCCGCAGCCGTCCGCGCGCCGTGCCGGTGTTCAGCGGCAGGTAGCTCTGGTTTTGCAGCAGTTCGGCCTGCGTGACGGGCGTGAGGCCCGCTTGTTGTGCAATGGCTTCGTGATGCGTGGAGTTGGTCTTGAAGCGCAGCGGCGCGAAGAAGCTCGCTTGTAGCCGTGTCTGGGCCGTTTGGAGCATTTCGGGCGAGAGCGTGTCGCCTTCCCAGAACTCGTAAGTCCAGACACGCAAGTTGTTTTGCCAGGCCAGCGTACCGAACAGGAAGTGGCGCGTGGGGGTGTCGTAGTTGCGGTTGAGCGCGGCGCGCGAGGTGTCGGGCACGAGGCGCTTGGCGCGTACGAAGTCCTCATGTAGTTGGAAGCGGCGCGTGTTGATGTAGTAGAGCTGTTTCGGATCGCGCAGGTCGATGGCGAACAGCAAATGCTGGATCTCCATGGGCGTGCCCGCGTCGTAGACGCGCATCATGCGCTTGAAGGCGGCGGCGTCGGACAGTGCGGGCAGCGAATCGGCGGCGTCGGGCGGCAGCGGCGCCGTGGGCTCACGCCGCCATTTTGCCGGCGGCCGGGCCAGCGCCTGACTGTTGCCCGACGCGATGTGGTTGGGGGTGCTGGGCGATGCATCCAACTCGGCGGCCCGTTTTTGCTGCTCGTAGTACGAAGGCTTCTGGGCAAGCTGTGCCCACACGGGCGCGCAACACAGAAGCAGGATGGCGCCGGTTCGGCGCAGGTAACGGGAGTATGGGCGCATCAGCAATTGTTCCGCGAAAAAGCGGGGCGTCGTGCAGAGTGGTTTGTGAAAAATCGGGAGTATCCGCATCTTGGCCCAACCCGTCGACCAGATGAGCGTGTTTTATCTGCCCGGTTACAGCCCCGAACTCAATCCCGAAGAACGCTTTAATCTCTGCGGATCGAATTCCCCGCCGCTTGTGGCGTAAGCTTCGAGGATGGGCGAATATCTCCACAAGAGCCACAACGCGGCGGTATGCGTCCCCAGCGCGAAGTGCCGTTTCGGCTGTCTGGACCGGTCATGCCAGCCGCAGTTGCCTTGAATTGTTTCGGGATCGTATGACCATGAAAATCTGGGTTGATGCCGATGCTTGTCCGGTCGTCATCAAGGAAATCCTTTATCGCGCGGCCAATCGCGTTCAGGTACCAACGACCTTGATTGCCAACCAGATGCTCCGGGTGCCGCCCTCTCCATGGATCAGAGCCATTCAAGTGCCGGGAGGGTTCGATGTGGCGGATCAGCGCATCGTTCAGGAAGCCCAATCGGGAGACTTGGTCATTACCGCCGATATTCCCCTCGCGGCTCAGGTCATTGCACAGGGAGTTGTGGTCATCGATCCCCGTGGTGAATTGCTGGATGCGGGCAATATTCAAGAGCGCCTGACGATACGTAATTTTTTGGATGGCCTCCGTAGCAGCGGAGTCGAGACCGGTGGGCCGCAACCACTCTCGAATGCCGACCGGCAGGCGTTTGCCAACCAACTGGACCGGCTGTTGGCGAAGAGGCAATCAATGTTGCCCCCTGCCAAATGAATTTCTTGCTGAGCCGATAAACCCAAGCAAGGAGAGAAGCAAGGCCAAGCGAGTGGGATACACGCTTGGCTCCGAGCTTGAACGCCTAGATACGCGTCGCGTAGAACTCGACGATACGCTGGAGATCGAGGGGAAACGGCGCGGCATCCTGCCCGTCGGGGAGATGGGTGAGCCGTGCCGTTTGTGTGGCCGTGTCGAGGGTAATCCACTCCGGGCACGTCAATGCGGGCTCTCCTAGGCTGGCGCGGACCAGATCGAGTTTTTTGCCTGCCTCGGTCGGGCCGAAGGCATCGCCGATCCGTAGCCGGATGGAGGGGATCGTTACCCGCCGGCCATTCAGCGTGAAGTGTCCGTGGCTGACCAGTTGCCGGGCAGCCGGAATCGTCGGGGCGAAACCGGCGCGGAATACGAGGTTGTCCAGCCGGCGTTCCAGAAACTCGACGATATTGCTGCCGGTTGCCCCTTTCTGTTTCTTGGCGTCCAGCACGACCCGGCGTAGCTGACGTTCGGTGATGCCATAGTTGAAGCGCAGCTTCTGCTTTTCCATCAACTGCAGGCCAAACTCCGATTTACGGCCCGATGCCTTGCGGGCGCCGTGTTGACCGGGAGGAAGGGGACGATCCTGCATCGATTTGCGGGACAGCCCTGGCAGATCGATGCCAAGGGCGCGCATAACCTTGAGGCGGGGGCCGGTATAACGAGACATAAACGAACCTTGATGAATTAATGAAGATTCTGACCGGGGGCGGTCAGGAGGCAGGCGTCAAAGGGAGCCGAGGCGGGGTGGCAATACACCTTGTGCCATCCGGCGAGGGTCTGTTCCAGTGCTTCTTTCAGATAAGGGCCAAGCTCATCGGCGGCGAACGCCGCGGCTTCCAGATGCGACTGGAGCGCTGCGGTCTTGTTGGTTGTCGCGCCCCGTAATGCGGAGGACGACAGCAGCGTAATGATTGCCGCCAGCCTGAGGTCGAGTGACATTTCATCGGTTTCCATGTCGTTCTTTCTCGAAGTGGGATGGATTTTATTGAGAATTATTCTTATGTATGCCGGCAATAAAGTCAACGTATTAAGAATCATTACTGTTTGTAAGGCAAGGGGCTCGGCCCCAAGACATCGGGTGGTTGGATAGGCGATTGGTGATTACTGCTCTGAAGGAGGGCGGGGCGCTGGCGCGGCGGTTCGATGTGCCTCCGAACCGGATTATGGATTGGGAGGCATCGGTGCTGGTGCCGATTCAGCGCCAAGAAGCGAAAACCAATACCTTGGCAGGATGCATGGCAGTCTGGGGGATGGTGCGGCAGACCGGCCTGTTACGCAGCACGGTGCGTCCGTATTAGCGCGATATGAGCGACCCGATCGTTAGCTCAGACGCGACGCACCACGCCGCGCTTGGCCTATGGGCGCGTGCGGCCGAGGCGGGTGGTCGTATGGGGTACGGGTTGTCATTGAGGTTTTTGTCCGGGATTTTGTTTTTGTTCGTTCCATTTCCTCGCTATCGCCGCATCCCATTCTTTTGCCATCCCGGCGCCGCGCTCAATTTGTTCCGCGGTCATGTCCTTTTTTAGCTGGCTGACGTATCCGCCCGCGCGTTCAGCCAGGGCTGCATCGCCGGTTTGTTTTGCGTAATGGCGGCACAAATCGAGCCACATGAAAGCCTGGACGGGGTCGCGGTCGACGTTCGGTTCTCCTTTCGCGAACATCATCCCCAGGTTCAACATGGCGCCGATTTTTCCGCGCTCGGCTGCTTGTGTGTAAAGCTCGATGGCACGGCGGTTATCTTTTGGCACGCCAAGCCCTTTGTCATACATGTAGCCGAGATTCATCTGCGCGGTGGCGTTGTTCTGCTTCGCCGCCAAGGTGTACCAGCGGGCTGCCTCCGCATAATCGCGCGGAACGCCTTCTCCGGCCTGGTACATGCTGCCAAGGCTGTTTTGTGCGCCGCTGTGCCCTTTTTTCGCGGCTCGCATAAACCATCGTACAGCCTCTTTCTGGTCCTTTTTGACATTCCGCCCCGTGTCGTACAACGAACCCAGGGCAAATTCCGCATCGGTATCGCCCTGTTCCGCTTTCGCACGGATTGCATTCACTTCGCTATCGCTGCTTACCGGTTGCGTACCGCCGTTTCCCCGGGGCTGCGGCGTAGCGCAACTGGCACAGAGTAGTGTTGCCGCGGCTACGGCCCAATAGAGGCGGTGTTTCATCTGATTTTTCCTTTGAGTGGTCAAATAAAAACTCACCGAACTTGCCCAGCGCCCTTTCGGGCAATGCCGTCTTTACTGCAATTCCGTGTCATCTCCCGCTTGGGTGCTTTCTTGCCTGTTCCCGTCATTTTTCATTGCTGTCGCCTCGACCATCGCCGTCCGCGTTTCCGGCGTTTCCAGGCTGATGCGGCCGAGTGTGCCGGTGCGGTAATCGAGCAGCAGGATTTGCGCGGCTTTTTCCAGATCGAGCACGCCGCCTTTTACCCGGCAGCCGCGCCGCTGGCCGATGGCTTCGACCAGCGCCGGGCCGTCCATTCCGGCAGGGTCTACGCCGTAGCGCGCGGCAAGCAGCTTCGGGTAGCGGGCGAGGAGGATTTCGCCGAGGAAGGCCGCCACTTCTTCGTCGATGACGGCGTTGCGGCCGATGGCGTGGCTGGCGGCGAGCATGTAGCCGTCGGCGTCGAAGGCGATTTTCGGCCACATCAGGCCGGGGGTATCGGTGAGCGTCATCGCGTGGCCGAGGTCGATGGTCTGCTGTTGCTTGGTCACCGCTGGTTCGTCGCCCACCGCCGCCACTTTGCGCTTGAGCAGCGCGTTCATCAGCGTCGATTTGCCGACGTTGGGAATGCCCATGATCATCATGCGCAGCGGTTTTACACCGTCGCTGCGGTGTGGCGCGAGGCTTTGGCATAGCGCGGGGATGCGGGCGACGTCGGCCGGTTTCTTGGCCGATATCGCCACCGCCTTGACGCCGGGCTGGCGGTTGTAGAAATCCATCCATGCTTGGGTTGCCGCCGGGTCGGCGAGGTCGGCCTTGTTCAACAGCTTGAGGCAGGAGCGGTTCCGGAAGCGGCGCAGTTCGGCGATCATCGGGTTACTGCTTGCCTCGGGCAGGCGCGCGTCGGTTACTTCGATAACGACGTCGATGGCGGCGAGGCGTTCGGCGGCTTTCTTGCGCGCCGAATTCATGTGACCGGGGAACCACTGGATAGGCATGTCGAATCCAACACGGGAAGGGTGAGCACAGGGGCGACATTATCGCCCGGTATGCCCGGTGCGGTAGGCCGTTATAGGGCGGGGAGATGAATAGGGAGGCGCGACGATGAACGACGATGCCCGCATGCCCCAGTTACGTGAGCGTCTGCGCGACGCTTGCCGCCGCGACGAGGCCGAAGCGGCGCGCGAGTGCCTGGACGGCGCGCGTTTTACCGCGCCGATGCGCGAACGTATTTTGAGCCACGCCCGCCCGCTGGTCGAGGCGGTGCGCGCGGCAAGCCTGGAGGGGCACGGCGCGGAGGCGTTTCTGCATGCCTACGCGCTATCCACGCCGGAAGGGGTGGCTTTGATGAGCCTGGCCGAAGCTTTGTTGCGCACGCCCGACGATGCCACCCGAGATAGTCTGATCCGCGACAAACTGGGGCACGCCGAATGGTCGTTGCGTGCCGGCGCGCCGCCTTCCCCTTACGTACAGGCCTCGGCTTGGGCGCTGAGGTTCGCCAGCCGGTTACAGACTGAGCCGCCGCAGGCCGATTTTCTGCATCACCTTGCCGCCCGCGCTGGCGAGCCGCTGGTGCGCCGTGCGGCGCTGGCGGCAGTGCGCTTGGTGGGCCGCCGCTTCGTCATGGGGCGCGACATTGGCGAGGCGCTTGCACGCGCTACGCGGGCCGAACGCGCGGGCGGGCGCCATTCTTACGATATGTTGGGCGAGGCCGCCCGCAGCGCCGCCGATGCGCAACGCTATTTCGATGCTTACGCCCAGGCCATCGCCGCCATTGGCGCGCACGCGGCGCTGGCTGGTCTTTCTGCCCGTTCTTCAGCGCTTGCCGCGCCGTCGATTTCGGTCAAGCTGTCGGCGTTGCATCCACGCTACGAGCCGTTGCAGGGCGAGCGCGCGGTGCGCGAGTTGCTGCCGCGCGTGCGCGCGCTGGCCGGTGCGGCGCGCGAGCGCAATATCGGCCTGACGCTCGATGCGGAGGAGTCCGACCGCCTGGAGCTCTCCCTCGATATTGTCGAGGCGCTGGTGCGCGCGCCCGAACTTGCCGATTGGGACGGCCTCGGTCTGGCCGTGCAGGCTTATCAGAAGCGCGCGCTGCCGCTGCTCGACTGGCTGGCCGCGCTGGCCCACGGCACGCGCCGCCGCTTGATGGTCCGCTTGGTCAAAGGCGCGTATTGGGATGGCGAAATCAAGGCGGCGCAGGAGCGCGGGCTCGCCGATTACCCGGTATTCACGCGCAAGCTCGCCACGGATGTGTCCTACCTTGCCTGCGCGCGCCGCCTGCTTGCCGATCCGGTGGCGTTCTACCCTGCGTTTGCCACTCACAATGCGCATACCGTGGCGGCCGTGGCCGAATTGGGTGGGGCCGCCGGCCCGGGCGTGGATTGGGAATTCCAGCGCCTGCACGGCATGGGCGAGGCGCTTCACGCCGCCGCCGGGCGCTACTGGCAGCGGCCGTGCCGCGTTTATGCGCCGGTGGGCGGGCATGAGGATCTGCTTGCCTACCTTGTGCGCCGCTTGTTGGAAAACGGCGCCAATACTTCGTTCGTCAAGCGTATTGCCGATGCCTCCTTGCCAGCCGACGCCTTGTTGGACGATCCGGTCGAAGCGCTCGCCGCGTTGCTCGATACCGGCCGCGCGCGCCATCCGCGCCTGCCGCTGCCGCGCGATCTGTACCGCGATTCGGATTCCCCGCGCGAAAACAGCGCGGGCGTCGACTTCGCCGATGCTCGCGCGGTCGAGGCGCTGCGGCAGGCGGTTTGCGCCAGCCGTGCCGTGCCGGTGCGGGCCGGCACGGGGGAGGCCCGCGCGCTTGTCGCGCCGGCCGATCGCGGCGACCTGATCGGCTATGTTACCGATGCCAGTAGTGGGGATATCGAGCGTGCATTCGCCGCCGCTACAGCCGTTTTCCCCGCCTGGCGCGCCACGCCGGTTGAAATACGTGCTGTCGCGCTGGAACGTGCGGCCGATCTGTTGCAAGCGCGGCAGGCCGAATTTGTCGCTCTCATCGTGCGCGAAGGCGGTCGCACGCTCGCCGCCGCCGTGGCCGAAACGCGCGAGGCCATCGACTTTTGCCGTTACTACGCGCAACAGGCGTGCCGCCTTTTTGCTTTGCCGCAGGCCTTGCCCGGCCCCACTGGCGAGCGTAACCGCCTGCATTGGGCTGGGCGCGGCGTGTTTGTTTGCATCAGCCCGTGGAATTTCCCGCTGGCGATCTTCGTCGGCCAGGTTACCGCCGCGCTGGCTGCCGGCAATACGGTGCTCGCCAAGCCGGCCGAGCAGACGCCGCTGACCGCCGCCGCCGCCGTGCACTTGTTGCACGAGGCGGGTATTCCCGCCGGCGCGCTGCAGTTTCTGCCCGGCGATGGCCGCGTTGGCGCCGCGCTGGTGGCCGACCGCCGTTGCGCCGGAGTGGCCTTTACCGGCTCCACCGCCGTAGCGCGCGCTATTGCGCGTAGTTTGGCCGCCGGCAATGGGCCGCTGGTGCCGTTGATTGCTGAAACCGGCGGGCAGAATGCGCTTATTGCCGACTCTTCCGCGTTACCCGAGCAGATCGTGCGCGATGCGCTCATTTCCGCGTTCGATTCCGCCGGGCAGCGCTGCTCCGCGTTGTGGTTGCTGTGCGTGCAGTCGGATATCGCCGACCGTGTCATCGCCATGCTTGCCGGCGCGATGGATGAGCTTGTCGTCGGCCCGCCGGATGATCCCGCCACCGACGTCGGCCCGGTGATCGATGCCGATGCCCGCGCCGCGCTTGATGTCCACGTTGCCGAATTGGCCGGCCATGCTCGCCCGATCCACGTTTGCCGGCTCGACCCCGCGCTCGCCGCCGGCACCTTCTTCGCGCCGCAAGCGTGGGAGATCGACCGCGCCGAACGCCTGCGCGGCGAAGTTTTCGGCCCCGTGCTGCATGTGTTGCGCTGGCGTGCGGATGAACTCGATGCCTTGTGCGACGCTATCGCCGCTTTTGGTTACGGCCTCACGCTTGGTATCCATAGCCGTGTCGGCGCGACGGTGGAGCGTATCCGCGCCCGCCTGCCGGTCGGTAACACCTACGTGAATCGCAGCCTTATCGGCGCCACGGTCGGCGCTCAGCCTTTCGGCGGCGAGGGCCTGTCCGGCACCGGGCCGAAGGCGGGCGGTCCGCACTACCTACCGCGTTTTGCCACCGAGCGCACGGTGTCGGAGGACATTACCGCCAGTGGCGGCAATACCGCGTTGCTGGCGGACGATGCGCAGTAGCGCATGCCTGTGGGTTAGCCGGTGGTGCTCGCGGGCGTGCCAAGCCTGTTCACTTCGACCGTGATGTGAACAAGCTCGTCGTGAATGCCGAGTTGCCGTCTGAAATCGTCCGGCGTCGCGTCGCCCTGGACGGTCAGCGCGACGATGCAGGCGTACTTGCTCTTACCGACTCGCCAGACGTGAAGGTCGGTGATCTCCGCCCGGATCGGACCGGCATCAATGACTTCGCGAATTTCCGCCGCCACCGGCGCATCCATTTCCGCATCCAGCAGCACGCGGCCGGTGTCGCGCAGCAGGCCGTAGGCCCAGATGGCGACCAGTCCGGCGCCGACGATGCCCATGAGCGGGTCTAGCCAGATGGCACCCCATAGCTTGCCGCCGAAGAGGGCGACAATGGCGAGGACGGAGGTTGCCGCGTCCGCGAGCACATGAAGATAGGCCGAGCGTAGATTCAAATCGTGGTGCCCGCCATGTCCGTTGTGGTGGTGCGCATGATGGTGATCGTCATGGTGGTGGACATGGCCGCTTCCGTCCCTGAGCAGCCAGGCGCAGACGAGATTGACCAGCAAGCCGGCGATGGCGATGACGATGGCCTGGTCGTAATGGATGGGGCTGGGCGCGAACAGGCGTTCGACGGACTGGTACAGCATCAGCCCGGCCACGCCGACGAGAAAGACCGCGCTGGTGTAACCGCCGAGCACCTCGATTTTCCAGGTGCCGAACGCGAAGCGCTGGTCGCGGGCGAAGCGGCGGGCGGTGCCATAGGCCAGCACCGATAGGCCGAGCGCCAGGGCGTGCGAGCTCATGTGCCAGCCGTCGGCCAACAGCGCCATCGAGTTGAACAGCCAGCCGCCGCTGATTTCAGCGACCATCATGGCGGCCGTGAGGATGACGGCCCAGCGCGTGTTGCGCTCCGCCAGCGGATTGCCTTGGTCAAAAACGTGCGAATGATGCCGGTTTTCGATGGTAAGGGAGGTCATGGCAGGCCACGATGAAGTGTTTCATATACTATACCCCAGTATAGTAATCATGAAAGAGATGGCGCGCATGGCCCATACGATCAAGACGAAGAAGGCGTTGTTGACCCGCATCCGGCGCATCAAGGGGCAGGCGGAGGCGCTTGAGAAAGCCGTGGAGCAAGAGGCAGCGTGCGCGGCCGTGCTGCAGCAGATTGCCGCGGTTCGCGGCGCGGTGAATGGCTTGATGGCGGAGGTGCTGGAAGGGCACCTCCGCGAGCATCTTGGCGCGGCGGATGTGCCCGCCGCGCAGCGAGGGGAGGATTTGGATCTGGTGGTGACGGTGGTGCGCGCTTATCTCAAGTGACTTCAGGCGCGCATTGGCGCGGCGCGTTTCAGAGCGTGAACGGCATGCGCAATGTGAGCTGCACGTCCGGCGTGTCGCGGGTTACGCCGATGCCGAGCGATAGATTGAGCGTCTGCTGCGTGCTCAGGCGGTAGGAATAGCCCAGTAACAAGGTACCGAGTTGAACGCGCACGCCTGGCACCGAGGTGGAACTGCCGTCGCTGCGCAGGATCGAGCTTTCCGTTTTGCCGACCGACAGATGGTCGTAGCCGATGCTGAACGAGGAGCGTTCGTTCAGCGCCAAGCCCATGCCAAAGTTGAAGCCGAATACGCCGCCGGGCTGGATGTGTTTGTATTCCAGTTCGGCGCCAACGGTATTGGCGCGCACGTTGTCGCGCGAAAAGCTGTATTGGTAGCTGATACCGCCGAAGAACACCGCCGGGTCGGAAGGAACCAGCACGGTCAGCCCCGGTTGCAGCAGATAGAAGCCCGATCCGGTGGGCAGTTCTTCCTGCCCGCCGGTGAGCCGCGCGCCGTCGATGGTGAAATTGGTGCGCACCTCGAATGGGTCCTTGCCGGTGCGTGACTTGAAGCGCAGGGAGGCGATGTAGTAGGGGCTGTCGTTGCCGCCGTCGTTCAACTGGTAGCGGCCAATCAGTTCGGCGTCGCCGATGTTTTTGCCGTCTACGTCGGTGAGGATTTCATTGACCCTGTCGGGCGAGGCGATTTCCCGCCCGAGATAAGAATCAAAACGATAGACGTAGGGGACGCGCGCTTCCATTTCGAAGCGGTTGGTGATGCCCCGGCGCACGGCGAGATTGGCGGTGAAGGTGTTTTGCTTGACCTGGCGCACGTCGATCAGGCCGATGAGAATAGCCGGAATCACCGTGTAGCCCACCAGCGCGACGCGGTTGCTGGAGGAATAGGCGTATTGCAGCGAAGGTTCGACGACCCACTTGCCCGGCGGCGTGAGTACGCCAGGCTGTTCGAAAATGGGCGCGACCTCGGGCGGGCGGGTGGATTGCTCGGGCGCCTGGCCGACCCGTTCAGGTGCGGCGTCGGCGGGCGCCTGGGCCACCGGCACCGGTGTTGGTCTGGCGTTGCCGTCCGTATCGGTGCCGCGCCCGCGTAGATTGCCCAGTGTTGTGCGCAGCGCTTTGACGGCGGTTTCCTGCTGCGCGATGTTGCGTTTGAGTCGTTCTATTTCTTGCGTTTGCGCGTCGATTTGCTGGCGGAGCTGTTCCAACGCGTCCGCGCTTTCTCCCGCCGCCAGGCTTGCCGGACCCGCCGTGACGATCAGAAGCCCGGCCACGGTCGATTTCAATGGCAATCTGCCAGCCAAACGCAAGGGTAATGCCATCTTGTTGTCTCCTGTTGGGCGGCGGCGTGTAAGGGCACGCGCTGGTGGCCGCGATTTTTCTTCAGAGTACGATTTTCAGGCGGTCGATCATGCGATAGAGGGTGACGCGGGATATGCCCAGTTGGCGTGCGGTTTCGGAAACGTTGTTCTGGTATTTCTTGAGACTGTTTTCGATGATCGTGCGTTCGGCTGAGGCGCGCACTTCGTCCAAGGTGGGTGCCATGGTGCCGTTGCTGCCGCCTGGCGGCAGGCCGAGGTCGGCGGCGCTGGCGAGTTTGTTTTCGCTCATGATCATCGCGTGCTGCACGCGGTTGATGAGTTCGCGCACGTTGCCCGGCCAGTCGTGTTCGAGCATCGCCTGCAAGGCCTCGGAGCCAAATCCTTTCAGTTGCGGGCTTTTCTGCTCCAGGTTGCGGGCGAAGATGGCTTGGGCCAGCGGCGGGATGTCGTCTTTGCGCTCGCGTAGCGGCGGTACCTTGAGGTGAAGCACGTTGAGGCGGTAATACAGGTCTTCGCGGAAGCGGCCTTCGGCGACGGCGCGGTCCAGATCGACGTGGGTGGCGGCGATTACTCGCACATTCGTTCGCAGCCGTTCGGTCGCGCCGACGCGCACGATGGTTTTTTCCTGCAGAAAGCGCAGCAGGCTTGCTTGCAGGTCCAGCGGTAGATCGCCGATTTCGTCGAGAAACAGAACGCCGTCGTTGGCCGCTTCGATATTGCCGATCTTGCGTTGGCTGGCGCCGGTGAAAGCGCCGCGCTCATAGCCGAACAGTTCCGAATGGATCAGGTTGGGCGCGATCGCGCCGCAATTCATGGCGATGAAGGGGCCGCGCGTGCGCGCCGAATGCGCGTGGATCGCGCGCGCCACCAGATCCTTGCCAGTACCGGATTCGCCGCCGATCAGCACGGGTGCGTCGACGGCGACGATGCGGTCGATCTGACGATACAGCCGCAGCATTTCCAGGCTGTGTCCGTCCATGCCATAACGCGCGCCATTGCGTTCGCATGCCTTGTCGCGGCAACACGCCATCGCTTTCCCGTGAGCGTGGCCGAGCGTGATTTCGAGGCGCTCGCGGTCCAGCGGCAGCGAGTGGAAGTCGTGGAAGCTTTTCAACACCGATGGCGTCAGCGCCTGGCTGCCGCGCAAACCCTCGCCGAATACGGCAATCCATTCGATGTCGTGGCAGGTGAGCAGGGATTCGACACTTTGCGGCGGCCATGGCTGCTCGTTGTCGAACGCCACGAGGCCGACGTGCGCGGGGCACGTCGATAACAGCCGGTGCGTACCTTCCACCGTCGCCGCGACCTGGAAATCCCACGCCGGCAGTTGCAGCGCCGTCAGCGCCGTGCTGACGACACCTGTACTGTCCAGGAGTACTCCATTACGTCTGACCATGAAGTGGCAGACCTCCAGTGGGTTTCGATTGCGTGAACGCGGTGTGGGAGCGAAAGCCGTGCTGGCAGCTCCCTAAGCGCCGAACCTGTTTTTGCGGTGGAAAAACGGCGCAACGGCACGTCATGCTAGCAAGCCTAGCGCGTCGTTTTTAGGCGCGGCTTACCCATTTCGGGCAGATGACAGGCGGTGAGTAGGGTGTGTTCGGCGCTGGAGGGGGCGCGGTAAGCCTGCCGCCACCCAAGGGGTAGGGCTGTGCGGTTGGGGGTAGAACGCACGCGCACAAAGCAAAACGGCCGCTCGATGAGCGGCCGTTTTACGACAAACTTTGGTCGGGGAAAGAGGATTCGAACCTCCGGCCCCTGCGTCCCGAACGCAGTGCTCTACCAGGCTGAGCTATTCCCCGAGTTGTGCTGCTTGTTGGCTGTTATTGCTTAACACCCGTTTTTCTTTGTAGTTTGCCGAAACCACGATATTCAGTGATCTCTGACGACTGCAAAGTCCGCTAATTTTAGCAGTGCTTCTTTGAAATTGGAAGGAGGAAGCGGTGTAATCGCTTCCAGCGCATGTTGCGTTTCCGTCCACGCATAGCGGCGCGCTTCGTCCAGCGCGCCCGATTGTTGCACGGCTGCGAGCACTGCGGCGAAATCGTCGCGGCCGCCGTTTTCGATCGCGTTGCGCACCAGCATGGCCTGCTCGGCCGTGCCGTGTTCCATGACGTAGATCAGCGGCAGGGTGGGCTTGCCCTCGGCGAGATCGTCGCCCAGGTGTTTGCCGGTGATGGCTTCCTCGGCGGAATAATCGAGCACGTCGTCGATCAATTGGAAGGCCGTGCCTAAGTGCATGCCGAAGGCGGCCAGGCTGTTTTCCAGGGTTTCGTCCACGCCGCCGAGAATGCCGCCCAGGCGCGCCGCGGCCTCGAACAGTTTGGCGGTTTTGTAGCGGATCACACGCAGATAATTGTCGATGCCGACTTCCGCGTTATGGCAGTTGAGCAACTGCAACACCTCGCCCTCGGCGATGATATTGGTGGCATCGGCCAGCACCTGCATGACGCGCATGTTGTCCACGCCCACCATCATCTGAAAGGCGCGGGTGTAGAGAAAATCACCCACTAGCACCGAGGCGGCGTTGCCGAACAGCGCGTTGGCGGTTTGGTTGCCGCGCCGCAGTTCCGATTCGTCCACCACGTCGTCGTGCAGCAGCGTGGCGGTGTGGATGAACTCGATCACTGCGGCCAGTTCATGATGCCGTGTGCCCTGGTAGCCCACCGCGCCGGCGGCGAACAGCACTAGGGCGGGTCGGAGACGCTTGCCGCCACTGTTGATGATGTATTCCGCCACTTGGCGGATCAATACCACATCGGAATGAAGCGAGCGGCGAATGACCTCATCGACCGCCTGCATGTCGGCGGCGATCGGCGCGAAAATCTGCTGGACGGACACGAGAAAGGGAGGACCGTTGGCGGAAAAAGTCGGATGGTAGGGGGCGCTTGTCCGCCCCGTCAAGGACGGTCGGCAAAGCGGGGGCGCGTGGGCCATTTTTCCAGGAAAAAACAGGGTGTGGCCGCCGCCGTGAGCTTGCGAGAATGCGCCGCTGCTCTACACTGGTTTCTTCGGCTTATGCGGGGTGTTTCGCTCATGCGCTTGATCCTTATTTTGATTGTGCTGGCCGTTGTCGGATGGCTGGCCGTGACTTCACTCCGGTCGCAGACCGATGCCGTCGGCGATGCGGCGCGCCAAGCGGGTATCGATGTGCCGCGGGACGCAACGCCGCGCCAGCAGGTGGAAGCGGTCGGCAAGGCCGTCGAGCAGATACAGACCCAGCACGCCGAACAGCAGCGAAAGGTGATCGAGGAGGCCACGAGCGGCCAGACTGCGCGGGAGCAATGAACGCATTGCAGGGGCCGTTGCTTTAAAACTGCGTGCCCTAGCGCATTCACGCGCGTGCTCCGGGATTGTCGGTGATGATCGAGTCCACGCCCCAGGATCGCCGCTGTGCGATCCGCGCCACATTGTTTTCGGTATAGAGCGCGAGCCGAAATCCTGCCGCGCGCACGGTGCGGGCGAGCGCTTCATCGACATGACGGGTATCGGCATGCAGCGCGATGGCGCCGACGGCGGCGCAGCGCGCCTGCCAATCCGCCGGCACATGCTCGACGAGCAGGCCACGCGGGTGTTCCGGATATTGTTCGGCCGCTGCCTGCAGCGCGACGGCCGAAAAGGACGACAGCAACAGACCGGGCGCGAAAACGCGCCAGTTCTGGCGCAGGCAGCGTCCGACGGCGTGGCCGGTGGCGGCATCGTGCCCGGTGGCGGGTTTGATCTCGATATTCGCGGCTAGATCGAGCGTGGCGCAACGCGCCAAGGCTTCGTCCAGCGTCGGCAGGCGCTCGCCGGCAAAGTGGGGGGCGAACCAGGCGCCGGCGTCGAGGCCGCGCAGCGCGGCGGCGCTCATTGCCGCTACGCGGCCACGGCCGTTGGTGGTGCGCTCCAGGGTTTCGTCGTGAATCAGCAGCGGCACGCCGTCGGCCGACAGCATGATGTCGAATTCGACGCCACGGCAGCCCGACGCGGCGGCGATATCGAGCCCGGCCAGGGTGTTTTCCGGCGCTAGCGCACCGCCGCAGCGGTGCGCCACGATCGGCGGCAAGGGCCATGCCGCCGCGCCGTTCATATTTTTGCGTACCGTTACTTGGCTGTGCGGCGCGCCGGGCTGGCTTGCGCGACGGGCTGGGCTGGGCTTGCCGCGGGTTGGCTGGCGCGCGTCACGGCGGTATCGAGCGCTTCCTTGGCCGGCTTGCGGTCGGCCCAGACAAAGGCGAGTTCCTCGTCGATGATGCGGCGCACGTTCTGGCGCTCCATCGTCGGCTGCGCGGCCGATACGGCGGTGGTCGGCTTGTTGGTGAGTTGCGCCACGGCAACGCGGATGTTTTCCAGGTCCGCGCCCAGCAGATCGCTCTGCGCGGCCAGCAAGCCGGCGCGGTTCAGCGGCAGATAGCCGGTTTCGCGTTGCCACGCGACCTGATTTTCCGCTTGCAGCCAGAAGTTGACGAAACGTGCCATCGCCTTGTATTCGTTCGGCTTTTTGCCGGTTGCCGCCCACATGGCGGAGCCGTCGGCGAGCGTGTTCTGCGGTGCGCCGGGAAAATCGTCGTAGTAAGGCAGGCGCGCCACGCCGATATCCATGTCGCCTTTGCGGCGGAAATCGACCCAGCTTGCGGACGGCGCGGCGATCACCGCGCAGTCTCCGGTCGCGAAGTGCTGTTCCGCTTCGTTGCCGTTGTCGAAAATGCGCAGATAACTGGCACGATACCAACTGGCCATCATTGCCACATGCTTGACCTGGAACATGCCGTTGAACGAAGGCTGAATACCCTTGCCGCGTGAGGCGGCCACCGGCTCGTTATGCCAGGCGCTGAGATTTTCGACCATGACCCGGCCCGGCTCCGACACCGTGTAGGGGCAAGTCTGTCCCGCGTCGACCAGGCGTCCCAAGGCTTGTTGGAGGTCGGGCCAAGTGCCGAGCGGGGTCGAGTCGGGGTTGAGTCCCGCGCGACGGAACGCGTCGCGGTTGAAAAACAGCACCGGCGTGGATAAACCCACCGGCAGCGCCAGCAAGCGGCCCTGCGCATCGACCGGGGTGCGCGTCATCATCGCTGGCGAGCGCAAGGTCTGGAGCGGCACGCCGGCATCTTTCATCAAGGCGTACAAAGGTTTGAAGCGCGGTTTGCCGGCTAGAAAAGCTTCTTCCTCGCCGTCGCCCAGAATGAGCAGGTGTGGTGTGTTTCCGGTGCGCCAATCGCGCTCCACCAACTTCGCCTGAACGGTTCCGGTATTTTGCGCGTTGAAGCGTTGAACCAATTCCTCCAGCGCGCTAGCTTTGGCTGGCGGCAGATTGTGGAGAATCTCCATTTGCAGGATTTGTTCGGGCTTCGGCTCGGGTTTTTTGGCGTCGGCTTTTTTCGCTGGCGCCGCGTGCAGCGGCAGCGCCAGTGCGAACAGACCAAGCAGGGCGAGCCGGCACACACGGCTGTTGAATTTTCTTGAACTCATTACTTTGGATACGCTCGATGAAAAGAAGGCAAAACAAAGAAGGTGGGACATAAGCAAACTGTGGGGATTATAGTCATCGTTTGTCGGAAGAGCGTGAAGGGCAAATCAATGCTGGCGCTACGCCGGATATGGCCGGTAGGTAAGGCGTCAAGATTTTCCCCACCCGGACGTTAAGCCTGACAACCAGGCCCCACAATTCAAGATACGGTTGAATCGGCATGCGCAAATTTTTTCTGTTCCCCTACCCGTTGCTGTTTTTGCTTCTGCCGTTTGTGAGCGGCTGTGAGCAGATCGGCGCGCTCCTCGATCTGCCCGATCCAAAGAAGGAGGCGGCCCACGCCGAAGCCGAAAGCCGTGCTGTCGGTGGCGCCTGCCGGCATGCTGGGCGCTCGCTGGAGGACTGCTACGTCCTCAATCCCGCAGCGCAAAAAGCGTGGGTGTTCGCAGGCTGGAAAGAGATGAACGACTACATGATGGCGAACAAGATCGAGGTTGTGCCATCCAAATTGCCCCAAACAGTGCCTTCCGGCATGGCGGAGGGCGCCGCGCCGGCGGCCGCGCAAACATCGACGCATACCGCTGCGCCGGTGCCGGCCGCGCCTGCGGCACCCGCCGCGCCAACGGCGCCGCCGCCGAAACGCTAGGCCGGGTTCAAGGCGCCGGGTTACTGTATTGCAGGTGGATGGCCTCGATTCCGGTGGCGAGTTCGGGGGTGATATCCACATTCCACGCGGCGAGGTTTTCTTCCAACTGCGCCTTCGTCGTCGCGCCGATGATGGTGCTGGCGACGCAGGTTTGGCGATAGGCGAAGGCCAGCGCCAGTTGCGTCGGCGTGAGACCGTGGTGGCGGGCGAGTGCGGCGTAGGCGGCCACCGCCGGGGCAACGCCGGGTTTGGAGTAGCGCTGCCCGAAATGGGCAAACAGTGTGATGCGCCCGCTGGCTGCCGGGTCGGCCAGATATTTCCCCGATAACAATCCGAAGGCCAGTGGTGAATAGGCGAGCAGGCCGACGCGCTCGCGGTGGCAGACTTCGGCCAGACCGTACTCGAATACGCGGTTGAGCAGGCTGTAGGCGTTTTGTATCGACACCACGCGCGGCAGCTTCAGTTCGGTGGCGAGGCGGACGAATTCCATGACGCCCCACGGATGCTCGTTCGATAGGCCGATGCGGCGTATCTTGCCTTCCTCCACCAGTTCGGCAAGCGCTTCCAACTGGGCGCGGATCGGCGTGCAAGGGCGCTCTTTCGCCGGGTCGTACTGCCATTGGCCGAACATCGGCTGGTTGCGTTCGGGCCAGTGCAGTTGATAGAGGTCGATGTAATCGGTGCGTAGTCGCCGCAGACTGCCTTCCACCGCAGCGCGCAGGTTGGCGCGGTCCAGCGCCAATGGGCCGCCGCGTATCCACTGCAGGCTGCGCGCGGGGCCCGCCGCCTTGGTTGCCAGCACGATGCGCTCGCGCGGCTTGCCGGCGAGCCAGGTGCCGACGATGCGCTCGGTTGCGCCGGATGTTTCCGCCTGTGCGGGTACCGGGTACATCTCGGCGGTGTCGATGAAGTTGATGCCGCGCTCGAACGCGCGATCGAGCTGCGCGTGGGCTTCCGCTTCGCTGTTCTGCTGGCCGAAGGTCATCGTGCCGAGACAGATCGCCGAGACTTCCGGTCCGCCTTCGCCCAGCTTCCAATACGTCATCGCGCGTTGCGTCATGCTCGCTTTCTCCTGTCGGGTGGGGTGTGGTCGCTCGCATAACGCGTCGCGGCAACCTATCATTCCGCCTTTCGTCCAATGATACCCCGGCGCATCGGGGTCGCCGCCCGATGTCCTCTCGTTCCTCCTCCCCGAGTTTCCCCATTTCCGGTTTGCTCGGCTATTGCCGCGCCGGCTTCGAAAAAGAACTGGCCGCCGAACTCGACGACCTTGCCGCCGAGGCCGGGTTGATCGGTCATGTCCGCGCCGAGCCCGGTACCGCTTACGCCGCGTTTGAAACCTTCGAACCGGTGCCGGTGAGCGTACTGGGTGAGCATGCGGATTGGCGTAGCCCGGTTTTCGCCCGCCAGTTGCTGCCCTGGTTCGCCCGCGTGAACGATCTGCCCGAGCGCGACCGCGCCACCCCGCTGGTGGCCGCCGCGCGGCAGGGCGGGCGGCGTTTCAGTGGTGTGGTGCTGGAAACGCCCGATACCGACGAAGCCAAGCAGCGCTCGGGTTTTTGCCGCCGTTTCGCCGGGCCGCTGGCGCGTGAGCTGGAAAAGGCCGGCGTGCTTCAACCCGACCGCGCCGGCCTGCCGGTGCTGCACATAATGTTCGCGGATGCCGCCAGCGCCTGGCTTGCCAGTGGCATGGACGGGCGTTGCGCGCCGTGGCCGATGGGCATTCCACGCCTGCGCATGCCGTCGGGCGCGCCGAGCCGCTCGACGCTGAAGCTGGCCGAGGCGTTCATGACCTTGCTGGGCGACGAGGAGCGCGAAGTGGCCTTGCGCGCCGGCATGCGCGCGGTCGACCTGGGCGCGGCGCCCGGCGGCTGGACGTGGCAGCTCGCCCAGCGCGGTATCCGTGTGACTGCAGTGGATAACGGCCCGATGCGCGCCACGGTGATGGCGACGGAGATGGTCGAGCACCTGCGTGCCGACGGTTTCGTCTGGCGTCCGTCGCGTCCGGTGGACTGGATGGTGTGCGACATGGTCGAGCAGCCTTCCCGCATCGCCACGCTGGCGGCGGATTGGATTGGCTCCGGGCGCTGCCGCCATACCGTGTTCAACCTCAAGCTGCCGATGAAGCGCCGGCTGCACGCGGTGGAGCAATGCCGGGATCTGGTCCGCAAGCGTCTGGCGAGCGTCGGCCCGTATGATTTACGTATCAAGCAGCTTTACCACGACCGGGAAGAGGTCACCGCGTATCTCACGCTGAGAAGATAGCCGAGCGCAGGGCGTCCGTCTGTTGGCGCTCGGTAAAATCGCTTGACGGATGAAGGGCTTGCCTGTGGGTGTGTATAATCCACAAGTTCTACTAATAGTAATTGGCCCGCCGGCTGGCGCGGATTTTTTCGGAGCGGCTTCGCTTCAAACAACGTGTATTCAGCCGTCGCGCCCGGCATCCCGCGTATCGCGGGGGCCGCTCAACAGAAAAGGCGCCCATGAGTTTTGCCGACCTCGGCCTGATACCCGAATTGCTGCAAGCCGTAGCCGATGTTGGCTACACCGAGCCCACGCCGATCCAGCGTCAGGCTATTCCCACCGTTATCGCCGGTGAGGACGTCATGGGCGGTGCGCAAACCGGCACCGGAAAAACCGCCGGCTTCACGCTGCCGTTGCTGCAGCGGCTTGCCCGCCACGCTAACACCAGCGCCTCGCCGGCGCGCCACCAGACGCGCGCGCTGATCCTTACGCCGACGCGCGAGCTGGCGATGCAGGTGCACGAATCGGTCCAGACTTACGGCAAGCATTTGCCGCTGCGCGCGGTCTGCATTTACGGCGGCGTGGATATGAACCCGCAGATACAGGAACTGCGCCGGGGCATCGAGATCGTCATTGCCACGCCGGGCCGCTTGCTCGACCACGTGCAGCAGAAAACCATTCAACTCGGTCAGGTGGAAATGCTCGTGCTCGACGAGGCCGACCGCATGCTCGACATGGGGTTCATCCCCGACATCAAGCGCATTCTTGCGTTATTGCCGGCCAGCCGCCAGAGCCTGCTGTTTTCCGCCACGTTCTCGGATGAGATCAAGAAACTCGCCGACCAGATGCTGAAAAATCCGCGTCTGATCGAAGTTGCGCGCCGCAACATGGTGTCGGAAACCATCAATCACCGCGTCCATCCCGTCTCCGCCGGGCTCAAGCGCAACCTGCTCGCCCACCTGCTGCGTCACCAGCCCGATACGCAGGCGCTGGTGTTCGTCGATACCAAGCTCGGCTGCGCCCGTTTGGCCCATTTTCTTGCCCGGCACGATATTTCCGCCGACGCCATCCATGGCGACAAGGGCCAGCAGCAGCGCACCGAAACGCTCGACGCGTTCAAGGGTGGCCGGCTGCGCGTACTGGTGGCGACGGACGTTGCCGCGCGCGGCCTCGATATCGACGAACTGCCTTGCGTCATCAACTTCGAGCTGCCGCATACCGCCGAGGATTACGTGCACCGTATCGGCCGCACTGGCCGCGCTGGCCACCAAGGCAATGCCGTATCGCTGGTGTGCGCGGAAGAAAAACACCGCCTCGCCGAAATCCAGAAACTCATCAAGCTCGAGATTCCGCTGGAAGTAGTGCCCGGTTTCGACCCCGAGCCGGAGTTTTTCGAGGCGGGTTCCAAAAGCGCCAGAGGGCGTCGTGCGCCTACGCCTGTGGTTGTGGCGGACGTTGCTCCCGCTACGGGCCGTACCGCCCGCGCGCCGCGTGCCGCGGACAACCGGCGAGGGCCGAGATCAACCGTGGCCGGCGATGGTTTCGACTACAGCAAACCTTACGAGCCGGCTGCCGGCGCGGCGGCAGCCAAAATGCCTATCGATGCGGCATCCGCTTCCTCCGCGTCGCGCCGCGCTGCGCGCCCATTGGCCTTCCTACTCGGCGGCGCGAAGCAGAAATAAGGCCGGCTATTCCGGCTATTCCCCTGTTTCGTCGCAGCGGGGTTCAAGTATTCTGGGTCCTCGCCGTTAAGCGACCTAATACCTGGACATGCTGCTGCCGATGAATCCCGTAGGCCCTCCCCGGGGCGATCATCCTTCCTCCGAGCCTTTCGTCCCCGACTTGTCGGAGGGGGCGGAAACCGGGGTGTATCTCGCGCTGCTCGAACTGCTGGACGAAGGGCTGATCATCACGGGCGACGAGGTCATCATCGACGCCAACAGCGCGGCCTGCCGCTTGCTGGAACGTGAATACCGCCAGATCGCCGGCAGGCCGTTGGCGGAGCTGTTTCCGTCCGAGCGGGCGTTTCTCGATGCGCGCACACGCCTGTTCATCCAGGGCGAAATGCGCGGCAGCCTGCGCGTTGCCTTGCCCGGCGGGCGGCACCGCGATTTCCGCTTTATTGCCGCCGCGCGTCTGCGCCCCGGTATCCACGCGCTGATTCTGAGCCGCGATTGGCTGGCTGAAACGTCGCCCGAAGCAAGCTCCGGGTTCCATGCCGAAGTCGTTCTGGACGCCGATGGCGCCTCGCGCCATGACGGACTGTGGCCGCGTTTGGCCGCCGCGCTCACGCAGCCGGTGATCGTTCTCGACGCTGTCGGCCTGGTTGCTGCCGCCAATGCCGCCGCGCTGGCGCTGCTCGGTTTGGCGCGCACGGCCGTTGTCGGCCACCCCGCGAGCGAGCTGTTCGCCATCGATTGGCCGGCCAGCGGTGCGCCGCCGTTGGCACGCTTGCGGCCCGCGGGAGCAGGCGAAGCGCTGACTGCCCGCATTCTTGCCGGCCCGCATCCCGGTTGGCGCTTGCTGATCCTGCCGCCGCATGCCGAGGCGGCGAAAAAATGCGTGACTCTGCCGGAAAAAACCGGGGTAGCCGATGCGCCCGCGCGCCTTCCGGTGGAAGTGTTCGATGCCGCTAGTCAGGCGATCTTCGTCAGCGATGCGGAGAATCGCATCATCGATGTCAACCGTGCGTTTGTCGACATTACCGGCTACAGCCGTAACGACGTGATCGGCAAAGACCCGGCTGTACTCGGCGCTAGTTGCCACGAGCCCGGATTCTTCCGCGCGATGTGGCAAAGTCTCGATGAAACCGGCCAATGGCAGGGCGAAATCTGGAATCGGCGCAAAAATGGCGATGTGTATTCCGGCTGGCTGGCGATCAGCGCGGTGCGGGATGCGCATGGCGCCATCCGCAACTACACCGGTATTCTTTCCGATCTGACCGCCAGATGGCGCTCGGAGTCGCGTGCCGATTACGTATCGCATCACGATACGCTGACCGGACTGCCCAGCCGGCGCTTGCTGGAGCAGCGTTTTACCGCCGCGACCGAGCATATTCTCCTTCGTCATCGCGGCAACGTGGGCATCCTGCGCATCGACGTCGATGGTTTCAGGGCCTTCAATCGTGAGTACGGTACGAATACCGGGGATGCCGTCCTGCGCCAGATCGCCCGCCGCCTGCTGGTCGCATTGCCGCGCGGGGCGATGATTGCCCGTGAAGGCAGCGACAGTTTTCTCGTTTTGTTGCCCGCGTTTGAACAGGAAAGCGATGCTGGCCGCATTGGCGCGAGCCTGCGCGCCGCCTTGGCGCCGCCGTTCGAGACGGAGCGCGGCGAAGCGCACCTGAGCGCCAGTATCGGTGCCGTGCTGTTTCCCGCCGACGGCGATACGTTCGATATTTTGCTTGGCCGGGCCGATGCCGCGCTGCTGCGTGCTCGCCAGCCGGGCGGCGATGGTTACCAGCGTTACCTGCCCGATCTGGATGGGCCGGGAATCCTGCACCGGGTGTTCGAGGCCAATCTGCGCCATGCGATTGAGCGCGAGCAGTTGGCGGTGCATTTCCAACCGCTGGTCGATGCCCGTAGCGGTCGGATCTGTGCCGGAGAGGCTTTGCTGCGCTGGCAGCATCCGGAGCTCGGTTTGATTCCGTACCGCAGTTTTGCCGCTGCCGCCCGCGATAGCGGTTTGATCGTCAGCCTGGGCGATTGGGCGCTACGCACCGCCTGCCTTGCCGTCGCGGATTGGACGCACACTGGTGATGGCGCGGCGCCGATGGTGACGGTCAATATCGCCATCGAGCAGGTCATGCAGCCCGATTTCGTAGCACGGGTGCAGCAAGCGTTGGCCGATGCCGCGCTGGCGCCCGAACGCCTCGAATTGGACATCGACGAGCAGATCCTGACGGAAGACAGCGCTCATGCCGCCGATGTGCTGGCCGCGCTGGCCGCGCTCGGCGTGCATCTGGCCATCGACGATTTCGGCCGGGGGCCCAGTGCCATTCCCAAGCTCAAGCGCTATCCGATACAGGCCTTGAAACTCGACCCGGTATTGGTGCGCGAAGTGGGCAGGAGCGAGCAGAGCGAGGCGATCGTCGAGGCCATCGCCAGCCTGGCTGGCGTGCTCGATCTCAAGATTTTTGCGCGCGGCGTCGAAAATGCGGCGCAGCAGGCGTTTCTTTCCGCCCTCGGCTGCCATCTGCAACAAGGGCCGTTGTTCGGTAAACCGATGGCGCAAACGGAGTTTGTCGCGTTTCTTACCGGCGGTGGCGCTTGAAGCGCGCCGATCCGCTCATACGGATTCGCCTTCAATCGTATAACTGTGTTGGGTCGCCTTGTCGTGCTACAGCACTGTCAGCGGCTCCTCGCCTTGTTATCCAATTGAATGCAAATCCGTATCAGTAATCGAGCAGGGTCCGGCAGCTTTCCTCGCGCCCCGTCATGGCGCTGAAGCGTTTCAGTCGTTCGCGCACAAAATCGTCGGAGACGCGGCGGTTGGCGCAGTATTCGCGCAGTTGCATGGCGTAGGCGAGGTATTGCAGGTCTTCGACTGTTTTTGCGATCGCGGGGAAGCGGTAGCCCCGGGTATCGCGCCAGTCGTCCGCGTCCTTTTTTCCCTTTTCTTCTGTGGTGGGTTCCGTGGCGGCTGGTGGCGTGGTGGGCGCCGTGGCTTGCGCCTCCTGGGCTTGCCCGCCAGCCTGCGGCGCTTGCGCCACGGCGCACGGCGCTAGCAGGAGCAGCGGCAACAGGAGAATGAGCGGTAAGCGCATCGGATTTGGGCGTGGTGGAATGCACGCCGGATCGAATAAAAAAGGAAGGCAACACCTCTATTTACGACCCGGCGCGGGGCTTCTTGAGCGTTCGTGCCTGCGACGCGTTGTGTGGGCTTAGTGGCCGTTTCCCGGTGCGCTGGCCTGAATGAACGCGAAAACGCCCTGCACGACCTGGGCCAGGCGCGCATAGTCGAGCCGCTCGAAGGTGTCGCCGCCGAGGTGGTATTCGGTATTGCGGTAGAACGACGTGTCCGTGACCATCAGCGCCGGAATGCCCAACTGCCAGTAGTTGAGGTGGTCGGAGAAGTCCACGCCGGGTATGGCGGGCAGGGTGTTGATGGAATGCACCGGTAAATCGGCGGCGCCGCGCATCGCCGCCTTCAGACGCCGGGTTGGCGACCAGTCCTGCAAGCGCGAAACGATGGCGATGAAGTTGCCTTGCGTCGGGTACAGCAGTTCCATGCCTTGCACGGGGTAACGCTGGCTGTCGGGCGCGTCGCTGAAAAAGCCGATCATCTCCAGCGAGATCATTAGCTCGACGGTTTGCCCCGCGTCGGTCAGCGACTTGGCGTGCCAGGCGCTACCCATGTCGTCGGTACGGAAGTGGGGTGGTTCTTCCAGCGTGTAGGCAACCAGTTCCACTGCGCGCGTGGGCGGGTGCGCCGCCAGCAGGTACGCCAGTTCGATCAGGCTGGCCACGCCGCTGGCGTTGTCGTCGGCGCCGGGTGTGTGCGTTTGCCGGGTGAAGGGCTGGCGAGCTTGTTCGGCGGCGAACGCGTTACCGTATGAATCGTAATGAGCGCCGATGACGAGCAGCGGCCCGTCGGCCGGCCCGAAGCGGGCGATGATGTTGTCGAAGCGCACGCCGTCGGAAAGCACCGCTTGCCGGCGGACCGTCGCGCCACTGGCGGCCAGCGCTTCATGGATATAGGTCGCACTGGCGGCCAGGGTTGCTGGGCGGTCGAAGCTGCGCGGGTAGAGCGTTTCGGATAAATGGCGCACGTGCTCCTGCATGCGCGCGATGTCGGGCAGCGGTGGGCGGGAAGGGCGCGGGCGAACGAAGGGCTGCGTGGTCAAAAACCAAAGCCCGAAGGCGGCAAAGGCGAAAATCAGGATAAGGCGGCCTAGTGTACGCATCGGAGTTCAGAACAAAGGGTACGTCGCCGCCGCGAAAGCCAGCCGAATGGCCGGGCTGTTCGGGAAAATAAATGGTCGTGGCGTTTCCGGGACGCGTGGCGCCCTAGGTGGTTTTTTCGATCAGCTTGATGATGGCGAGCGAGATGTTGTCGCCTCCGCCGGCCCCGCGTACGCGCGCTTCGTCGATCAGGAATTGCGCCGCTTCGCGCGCTGTGTTCGTGTGGATCGTGGTGGCCAGTTCGCTGTCGTTGAAATAGCCCCACAGGCCGTCCGAGCACAGCAGAAAGCTGTCGCCGGCGTGCAGGGCGGAGACGCCGCCGTGTTCGATGCGCGGTTCGCGCTCGCTGCCCAGACAGTGCAATAGCACGTTGCGCTGCGGATGGCTGAGCGCGCCGGCCTCATCCAGCCTGCCCTTGCGTTGCAACTCGCCGACCAGGGAATGATCCTGGCTGCGTTTTACCGTTTCGACACCGCGAAAGTGGTACAGGCGGGAATCGCCGCAATGCGCCCAGACGGCTTCTCCCGCGTGCAGCAGAAACACGACCGCTGTGCTGTGCGGGTCTTGTTCGCTGGTGAAGCGGGTGAGCTTGATCACCAAGTGGGCTTCGTTGACGATGCTTTCGAGCAGACCCCGTGGTGTTTCGCTACGGGGGGCGAAGGAATCGAAATTCTGTTTCGCCTTGATCAGCACCTGTTCCGCCGCCATGGCGCCGCCGGAATGGCCACCCATGCCGTCGGCGAGCACGGCAAGCAGCGTGCCATTGCGGATCGGATGGGCAAACAGTGCAACGCGGTCCTGTTGCTCTTGGCGATCGCCAATATGCCGCGCAACACAGGTTTCGACGGAAAGGGGCATGGGGCGCTAGGGGAAAAGGGGGTGCGATCGCAATCATAGCAACCGCCACCCCTCGCAGGACGAAGTGTGATCGTCGGTGTGGTGCGGGTGTGACATTTATCACGCCCGGTCTTATTTAAAACGGAAAGCTAAAGCGGAAAACCGTTCAGCCGCGCATCGATCAATTCGACCCAATGCCGCACCGGTGTTGTTGTGCCAGCCTGCAAATGGGAAATGCAGCCGATATTGGCCGAGGCGATCAGTGCCGGGGTTCCCTCGCCCAGCGCGGCGAGCTTGTTTGCGCGCAGACGCGCGGAGAGTTCGGGTTGCAGAATCGCGTAGGTGCCGGCGGAACCGCAGCACAGGTGCGCATCGCGCACCGGCGTCAGGCGAAAGCCCGCGGTGTTGAGCAGCCTTTCGACGGTATCGCGTACCTTCAGGCCGTGCTGCAACGTGCACGGCGCATGCCAGGCGACCGCCAATGGCGCGCCCGGCTTGTCTTTCAGCAATGCGGCGAGCGTGTCGACCCCGGCCGCGACAATCTCGCCGATATCGCGCGCCATCGCGGCGATTTGTTCCGCTTTACCGGCATACGCTGGATCGTGCCGCAGCAGATGGCCGTAATCTTTGATCTGCACGCCACAGCCCGAGGCGGTCAGGGCGATGGCCTCGATTTCGCCGCACTCGATCGCCGGCCACCAGGCGTCGATATTGCGGCGGGCGTCGTTTTGGGCGCCGCCGTGGTCGTCCAGGTGGAAGCGCACCGCGCCGCAGCAGCCCGCGCCCGCCGCCTCCACCAGCGAGATGCCCAGCGTATCGAGCACGCGCGCGGCGGCGGCGTTGATCGAGGGCGCCATCGCCGGTTGCACGCAGCCGGCCAGTGCCAGCATGCGGCGCGTGTGCCGCGCGCGCGGCCATGGGCCGGCAGGGCGCGATGGGGGTACTTTGTCTTGCAGCGGCGCCGGCAATACGCCGCGTACCATGCGTCCCGCTTTCATCGCCGCCGCGAACAGGCCGGCGCGTGGCACGAATTCGCGTAGCGCCCAGCGTAGCGCGCGTTCGCCGCCACGCCGGGATACCTTGCCGTCGACCACATGGCGGCCGATATCTAGCAGCCGGCCGTAGGCGACACCCGACGGACAGGTGGTTTCGCAGGCGCGGCAGGTCAGGCAGCGGTCCAGATGCAGGCGTGTTTTTTCGCTCACCGCCTGCCCTTCCAGCATCTGCTTGATGAGGTAGATGCGTCCGCGCGGGCCGTCGAGTTCGTCGCCGAGCAGTTGGTAGGTCGGGCAGGTGGCGGTGCAGAAGCCGCAATGCACGCATTTGCGCAGAATGCTGTCGGCTTCGCGGCCTTCGTCGGTATCGCGGATGAAATCGGCGAGTTGCGTTTGCATGCTCGGGGCCTGTTCTCAGAATTCCGGGTAGAGCCGGCCGGGGTTGAAGACGCCAGCGGGGTCGAATGCGCTCTTGAGGCGGCGATGAATCGCCATCAATGGCGCCGATAGCGGGGTGAAAACCTCGCCCGTGCGTTCCCCGCCGCGAAACAGCGTGGCATGGCCGCCGAGCATGGCGGCGCGGTGGCGGATGTCAGAGGCGGGGCCGTCGCTGGTGAGCCAGCGCAGCGCGCCGCCCCATTCGATCAGTTGCCGACCCGGCAGTTTGAGCGGTGGGGCCGAACTGGGCAGCGCGATGCGCCACAGCGGTTTGCCTGTGTCGGCGGCGAATTCGTCCGCCGTTTGTTCGCGCAAACCGGACCAGAATGCGGTGGCGGTTCCGGCGTCGATGCGCTCGCCGCCAAGCCGCGCGGTTGCCGCCCGCACCGCGGCGTCCGCGCCGGAAAGGCGCAGCGTGAGTGTGCCCGCGGCCCAGGCCGAAGCGGACAGGGGCAGCGGTTGGCCGTTCCAATCGTTGATGCGCCTGATTGCTTCGGCTTCGTCGAACTCGAAGCGCAACGTGGCTTCGGCTGCCGGGTACGGCAAAACCTTGAGCGACAGTTCGAGGATGATGCCGAGCGTGCCGAGGCTACCGGCGATCAGGCGCGAAACGTCGTAGCCGGCGACGTTTTTCATCACTTGGCCACCGAAGGACAGTACGTCGCCACGGCCATCGAGCAGTTTCACGCCGAGAACGAAGTCGCGCACAGCGCCGGCAGTGGCGCGGCGTGGGCCGGACAAGCCGGCAGCAACGCAGCCGGCTACCGTGGCGGCGGGGCCGAAATGCGGCGGCTCGAAGGCGAGAAATTGGCGTTCGCCATCGAGCAAGGTTTCCAGGTCGGCGAGCCGGGTGCCGCCGCGCACGGTAACGACCAGTTCGGTCGGCTCGTAAGCGATGACGCCGGTGTGGGTGGAAACGTCGAAGATGTCCGCATCCACCGCGCGGCCGTAAAAATCTTTGCTGCCGCCGCCACGTAGGGCCAGCGGTGTGCCTGTGGCGGCAGCGGCGCGAATGCGCTCGGCCCATGCGGAAACGGGATCGCTCATGGTTTTTCTGCCTCATCGTGCCGGGCTGTTTGCCCGGGTGTTTCGGGGGGCTGCCGCTTCGACCCGCTCAGCGTGCGTAGCGCGAGCCAGGAGCCGACGAGCGACAGCACCGGCACCGCCACGAGCAAAAACTGGATCCAGCCCTTGTCCATCGTCGCCATCAGAAACGCGGCAGTTCAGGGTGGGGCAGGGCGCCGCCATGCACGTGCATGCGCCCGTATTCCGCGCAACGGTGCAGGGTCGGAATGGCCTTGCCGGGGTTGAGCAGCCCGGACGGGTCGAACGCGGCCTTGATGCGGAAAAACTGGGTACGTTCGGCTGCGCCGAACTGAGAGCACATCTGGTTGATCTTTTCGATGCCGACGCCGTGTTCGCCAGTAATGGTGCCGCCCAGCGCCACCGACAGTTCGAGGATTTCGGCGCCGAAGGCTTCCGCGCGCGCCTGCTCGCCCGGTGCGTTGGCATCGAACAGGATCAACGGATGCAGGTTGCCGTCGCCGGCGTGGAAGACGTTGATGCAGCGCAGGTTATAACGCCGCTCCATGTTCTGGATCGCAATCAGCATTTCACCCAGACGCTTGCGTGGAATCGTGCCGTCCATGCAGTAGTAGTCGGGCGAGATGCGCCCGGCGGCGGGAAAGGCGGCTTTGCGTCCGGCCCAGAAGCGTAGCCGCTCGGCTTCGTCGCGCGAAACGCGGATCTCGGTTGCGCCGCTTGCTTCCAGTACGGCGCGCACGCGGGCGATCTCTTCTTCCACTTCCTCCGGCGTGCCGTCGGATTCGCACAGCAGGATGGCCTTTGCGTCCAGCGGGTAGCCGGCATGGACGAATTCCTCCACCGCCACGGTAGCGGGCTGATCCATCATTTCGAGGCCGGCGGGAATGATGCCGGCGGCGATGACCGCCGCGACCGCGTTGCCCGCGCGCGCAACGTCGTCGAATGCGGCGAGCACGCACCGGGCAAGCTGTGGTTTGGGGGTGAGCCGCACGGTAACTTCGGTGACGACCGCCAGCATGCCTTCCGAGCCTGTCACGAGGGCGAGCAGATCGAAGCCGGGCGAATCCAGCGCATGGCTGCCGAATTCCACGATTTCACCGTCGATGGTGACGCCGCGCACGCGCAGCAGGTTATGCACGGTCAGCCCATATTTGAGGCAATGCACGCCACCGGAATTTTCCGCGACGTTGCCGCCGATGGTGCAGGCGATCTGCGACGACGGATCGGGCGCGTAATACAGGCCGTGCGCGGCGACGGCCTCGGAAATGGCAAGGTTGCGCACGCCGGGCTGGACTGCCGCCGTGCGTGCGTGGGCGTCGATGTGCACGATGCGGTTCAGCCGCGCCAACGACAGCAGCACGCCCTGTGCATGCGGCAGTGCGCCGCCGGACAGGCCGGTGCCGGCGCCGCGCGCCACGACCGGAACGCCGAGTGTCCGGCAAGCGCGTAGTACTGCTACCACCCCGTCTTCGCTGGCCGGCAGCGCCACTGCGAGCGGCACCGCGCGCCAAGTGGAAAGGCCGTCGCATTCGTAGGGGCGCAAATCCTCGGCCTCGAACAGCAGCGCGCCCGCTGGCAGTGCGCGTGCCAGGGCTTCGACCACGCGCGCCTTGTCGATGGCGGAAAAGTCCGTGTCGCGCTGGCCGGGAACGGCCTCCTCGCTATCCATGCCCATGCCTTGCTCCCGCCATGTTTGTATTGCTGCCCGCGCCGCTTTGACGCCGTGGCCGTATCCGCCAGATTAACGGGATGGGCGTGGAATGTCAGCCTCGAAGCGGCCGGCCCGATCCGCCGCTTTCCCGCTTACGAACTTCCTTGCCGTTGATTAATATTGCTTTTTTCTTCGCGCGGAAGTAGCATCGCGGGTTCTTTGTTGCATCAACCATCAATTGGAGTAGCACCATGTACGCGGTGATAAAAACCGGTGGCAAGCAGTATCGCGTCTGCGCCGGCGAAAAGATCAAGGTAGAACAGATACCGGCCGACGTGGGTTCCGAAATCACCATCGACCAGGTGCTCATGGTCGGCGAAGGCGAGTCGGTAAAGATCGGCACGCCCGTGGTTTCTGGCGCCGCAGTGAAGGCCACCGTGGTTTCCCACGGCCGTCACGACAAGGTCAAGATTTTCAAGATGCGCCGGCGCAAGCACTACCAGAAGCATCAGGGGCATCGTCAAAATTACACCGAGCTTCGCATCGAAGCGATTTCGGCCTAAGGAGCGCACACCATGGCACACAAAAAAGCGGGCGGCAGTTCCCGTAACGGCCGCGACTCAGAATCAAAACGCCTGGGCGTCAAGCGCTACGGTGGCCAGTTTGTCGCCGCCGGCAATATTCTCGTCCGCCAGCGCGGCACGGAATATCATCCGGGCGAAAACGTCGGTATCGGCAAGGACCACACGCTGTTCGCGCTCAAGGACGGCACGGTGAAGTTCGTCGTCAAGGGGCCGGCCAGGCGCCGCACCGTCATCATCGAAGCCGCAACGGCTTGAGCTTAGGCTGTTGTGGAGAAAAGCCCTATCCTTGCGGTAGGGCTTTTTTGTTTATGCCCGCAGGCAAATACGAATGAAATTTTTTGACGAAGCCCGTATCGAGGTCATCGCTGGCGATGGCGGCAACGGTGCCGCCACTTTCCGCCGCGAGAAGTTCATTCCGCGCGGCGGTCCGAGCGGCGGTGACGGTGGTCGTGGCGGCAGCGTTTTCGCCGTGGCCGACCGCAATCTGAATACGCTGATCGATTACCGCTTCAAGCGCAACTTCCGCGCCGAGCGCGGCGAAAACGGCGGCAGCAAGGATTGTTACGGCAAGGGCGGCGAGGATGTGACGCTGCGTTTTCCGGTCGGCACCGTCATCACCAATCAGGATACCGGCGAGCCGATCGCCGATCTGGACGAGGACGGCAAGTCCGTGCTGGTGGCGCGTGGCGGGCGCGGTGGCCTGGGTAATCTCCATTTCAAGTCCAGCGTCAATCGTGCTCCGCGCAAGCGCACGATGGGTCAGGAAGGCGAGCGTTTCAACCTGCAACTGGAGTTGAAGGTGCTGGCCGACGTGGGCTTGCTGGGCTTGCCCAATGCCGGCAAGTCCACCTTCATTCGCGCGGTGTCGGCGGCGCGGCCGAAGGTGGCGGATTATCCCTTCACCACGCTCGCGCCGAATCTCGGCGTGGTTCGCACGGACGAGAACCGCAGTTTCGTCGTTGCCGACATTCCCGGCCTGATCGAAGGCGCCGCCGATGGCGCGGGGCTGGGTTATCAATTTTTGCGCCACTTGCAGCGTACGCATGTGCTGCTGCATCTGGTCGATCTGGCGCCCTTCGATCCCGCCGCCGATCCGGTGCGGGATGCGCACACGATCGTCGAGGAACTGCGCAAGTACGACGAAGAACTGTTCCGCAAGCCGCGCTGGCTGGTGCTCAACAAACTCGACCTGATTCCTGCGGAGGAACGCTCGCAGCGCGTAGCTGCTTTCCTCGATGCCTACGGCCCAGTGGAGTACCACTTCGAGGTTTCCGCGCTTGTTGGCGAGGGCTGCCGCAAGTTGGTCTTCGCCATTCAGGATTTTCTCGACGCCGAGCGCGCCCGTATCGACGCCGAGCGGGCGGCCAAGCACGCGGCGGAAGCCGAGCGGCTGGCCGCGCTCGACGCCCAGCGCGCGGCGGCCGACGCGCTGGCGGACGAAAGCGACGACGCGGAAGGCGATGAAGAGGGCGACGGCGAAGACGATATGGCCGATGCCGACAGCAGCAACCACTGAACGTAACATTACCGCACGCCATGATGAGAGAGAAAATCAAGGATGCCCGCCGCCTTGTCGTCAAGGTCGGCAGTGCCCTCGTCACCAACAATGGCGCGGGCTTGGATCACGCCGCGCTGGATAGTTGGGCGAAACAGATCGCCGCGTTGCGCGCCGACGGGCGGCAGATCGTGCTCGTTTCCTCCGGCGCCATCGCCGCCGGCATTCAGCGCTTGGGTTGGACGCAGCGCCCGCACGAAATGCACAAGCTCCAAGCCGCCGCTGCCGTGGGCCAGATGGGGCTGGTGGAGGCCTACGAGAAGGCGTTTTCCCGTCACGGTCTGCATACCGCTCAGATACTCCTGACCCATGAGGATCTGGCCGATCGCACACGTTATCTCAACGCGCGCTCCACGCTATCCACGCTGCTCGAACTCGGTGTGGTGCCGATCATCAACGAGAACGACACCGTCGTCACCGACGAGATCAAATTCGGTGATAACGATACGCTTGGCGCCTTGGTTGCCAATCTGATCGAAGCTGAGGCGTTGATCATCCTGACCGACCAGCAAGGGCTTTACACCGCCGACCCGCGCCAGAACCCGGACGCCACGCTGATTTCCGAAGGTCGCGCCGAGGATCGGCGCTATGAGGCGATGGCCGGCGGCGCGGGCAGCAGTATTTCGAGGGGCGGCATGATCACCAAAATCCGTGCCGCTCAGCGCGCCGCCCGCAGCGGCGCGCATACCTGCATCGCCAGCGGACGGGAGCCGGAGCCGCTGCTGCGCTTGGCCGCGGGCGAAGCGGTTGGCACCTTGCTGTATGCGACCAGTTCACCGTTACAGGCGCGCAAGCAGTGGCTGGCGGATCATCTGCAACTGGCCGGCAGTGTCGTGCTCGACGGTGGCGCGGTGGTGGCCTTGCGCGCCGGGCGCAGCCTGTTGCCGGTAGGCGTGACCGCGGTCCAAGGCGATTTCGAGCGCGGCGCGGCGGTGGCGTGTCTGACGGACGAAGGCGTCGAAATCGGGCGCGGGTTGATCAACTACAGCAGTTCGGAAGCGCGGCGCATTGCGCGTAAAGCGAGCGGAGACATCGAGGCCATTCTTGGCTACATCGATGAGCCGGAACTGATCCATCGCGACAATATGGTCATGAGGTAGGTGAAAACCCTTATACTTCAAACTGTTATAAGGGTTTTTGTAGTCGGTATTTTTTACATTTCCTGCTGGTTGGGGTTTCGGTTTCGGTGGCTGTAGCGTTGTTTTCTTTGTGAAATCAATCACGTTATAAATAAAATAGTGCGTGGCACGACCTTTGCTTTGATGTGGGCGTATTGACAGCAACTCCGCTAACCCCCCAGAGGAGAGTAGTCATGAATCTCAAAAGAACAGTAGCGACAGCCTTTGGCGCCGCGCTTGTATCCGGCGGAGCCCAGGCTGCCGCGATGCTTCAAGATTGGACGCTCGATTTGCGCAACGTGGATGGCCTCAGCAACAACAGCACGTATCTCATCGAGCACATCGACTACGCGGGTTTCACCGATGCGCCGGTTTTCGCGCAGCTCAATTTGGGAACGATGACATATAACATTCAGGGCAAAGGCGCGTTCTCCAGCTTTTCCTCGGGCACGGGACCGATTGGTGTGCCTTTGTTGAACTTCAACGGCTCGTTCATGGGGCTTGCTGGATTCGAGCTGACGTTCGATTTCCATGTCTTTGGCAACATCATCGATAACACGCCCAATCTGTTTCGTTTCCAACAAGTGTCTGGCCTCGGTTTCCTGAATCTTTATGCGGATAACCTCAGCAATGGCGGCAAAGCCAACGCCGCGACAGGCACTGGATACAACGACGGTGTCTTGATTGCGTCCTTCCTGGTCGGTACTAGCAGCAATGACGGTGGCGTATGGAATCACTCCAATACCTTGGACGGCGCCGACGATCTCACTTTCCTGCTTGCCGCCAATCCGCTGGGTCTTCTCAAGGACAACGGCGGTAATCCTTTGCAGGCTGGTTTGGTGATTGGCTGGTCGGATGCCAATTTCGACGCCGATTCGAACAACGATCTATTGTTGAACGAAACCCGCGGCGGTTTCGGCTGCACGGCGAACAATCAGACCACCGTCAGTTTCTGTGCCGTGCAGGATGGATCGATTCGTCTGGCCACGCGCAGCGTACCCGAGCCCGGCACGCTGGCGCTCGCGGCGCTCGGCCTGTTCGGCATTGCCACTTCCCTCGGCCGCAGGACGAAAGCGCTCCACTAAAAAGCAAATACGCCCCAAAAGCCATTCAGTCCAGCGCCACCGACGTTCCTAACGTCGGTGGCGTTGTCGTTTGCGGGGCCAATGAATTCCCACTTTATTTTGCATCGGTATTTGGTAAAAAGTTCAGGAAAGTTACCGTGTCGGAAATCGGCATTTTCCAAATTGTTGTCCGTGAACTCTGCGCTCTTGAACGCGGTTCCTGAACCGAATCTGGTGATGGAAGACGTCGGTTAAGTGCGCGCTTACACTGAGTCTGGGCGTGAATCCGGTGTGATGGCGCCGGCGTATCCCCACCATTGCAGCTAGGTCTGCGATGTGATTCGTCCGGGCGGATCGATCCAGTTCCGGATCGTCCAGGGCTGAAGGCGCCAACGCTCAGACGCGCCAGCGTGAGCGAATGTATGCCACCTACTCCACCTGAACCGGCGATCGCTACGCGGTTGGCGCGCAATGCGCTTTGTTCTGGTTCGGTCGTCCAACCAAAATTACGGGAAGCGCGACGTTGTAGTCAAAAGGCATGGGCTCTCGTTTTTCTTTAACATTTTGTTACCAAGCGGTTATGATGGGAAATCCGTCCGATAGGTGAATAAAATATAAAGCGCGGCGGGTGGCGCTTCTCCGTTTCCTCGATATTCATTCATAATATTCTGAACCGGCGGCGGCGGACCGTTCGTACGTTTTTGATACTATTCGGCGGCGTTTTGCGCAGTGTCATTGCCAATTTTTGACCAAAAGGGGCATCCGGTGGTTTCGTCTGATCGTGCGGGAAATAGCCGTTCACTTATGGCCTGGATGTATCCGGGCGCTTGGCTGGGGTGTTCTCGCGGCGATTTCGGGCAGCGGTTTTTCTGATTCGCCGAGTTGCCGTGGCGCCTGTTGCAGGGGCCGTGCGGTGCTGTGGCTGAACTACGACAAGAGCGGCTATGTTACTTTTCGAACGGTTCAATCTTGGCAATGGTTTCCAGAAATACTTTCAAATTGTGCCGGCTACCAACGAGGTGTTGCGTAGCGATGTGTTCCGTATCCGCCATGAGGTTTATTGCGAGGATCTGCACTTCGAGCCGTTACGCGACGATCACCGCGAAACGGATGAATTCGATGCGCAAAGTATCCACTGTTTGATCCGTACCGTTGCTACGCCGAGCGAATGGGTTGGGTGTACGCGGCTTGTGTTGACCGATCCGGCGGACCCGGCCACGCCCTTGCCATTCGAACGCACTTGCGCGGGAACGCTGGATCGTCGCATCGTGGATCCCGCTAAGCTGCCGCGCGAGAGCATCGCGGAAGTGTCCCGCTTGGCGGTGCGTGCGCATTATCGGCGGCGTAAGGGCGAGGTCAGGGCTGTTGCGCCCATCCATATGACGGATTTCGGTTTTGGCGATCATCCGCGTTTTCCGTACATTCCAATCGGTCTTTATCTTGGCGCTGTCGCATTGGCCGCTCGTAACGGTATCGATAATTTGTTCGTGCTTACCGAACCCCGGCTTGCCGCGCATTTCGACAAGTTGGGCGTGCATGTCCGCCAGATCGGCAAACCGCTGGAACACCGTGGTGTTCGTGTGCCATCGATGATGGATGTGCAGAATATCATTCAGTGCATGCGCCCCATCCTGAGGCCGATCTGGCGGATCATTCAGGCGGAAATCGAGTACGGTTACATGCAGGCGGCAAAGGTTTCGGAAGCGGGACGAGCGGTGATCCCATCGTTTCATCGCGATTATTTGTGATTACAAGCTTAGCCGTGCAGAAGACGCATGCCTTCGGGTGCATAGCGCGGTCCGGCGACGGCGTCGGGCGGGAAGAGGGCGGTCAATGTTGCGCATTCCACCGGGCTTAGCGCAAGCTCGGTTGCAGCGATGTTTTCTTCGAGATATTTCCGCTGTTTGGTGCCTGGGATCGGCACCAGATCGTCGCCTTGGGCCAGCACCCAGGCAAGCGCGAGTTGAGAGGGCTTGACGCCTTTTTCAACGGCAAGCGCTTTGATCTTTGCGACGAGTTCAAGGTTGCGCTGAAAGTTTTCGCCCTGGAAGCGTGGATTGCCGCGGCGAAAATCGTCTGGCGCGAAATCTTCGGGGCTGCGGATTGTACCGGTCAGAAAACCGCGACCGAGCGGGCTGTAAGGGACAAAGCCAATGCCGAGCCGACGGCACGCGACGAGAATACCGTCGCTTTCCGGGTCGCGCGACCATAGGGAATATTCGCTTTGCACGGCAGCGATCGGATGTATCGCGTGGGCGCGTTCGAGCGTGGCGGGAGAAACTTCGCAAAGCCCGAGGTGGCGTACTTTACCGGCATGCACAAGTTCGGCCATGGCGCCGACGGTTTCTTCGATAGGCACGCCCGGATCGACCCGGTGCTGGTAGTAGAGGTCGATGTATTCGACGCCGAGCCGGCGCAGGCTGCCGTCGATGGCTTGCCGGATGTAATCGGGCCGGCCGCAGACGCCGCGCGCGGCGGGGTTGGCCGGATCGCGCACGATGCCGAATTTCGTCGCGAGGAAAACCTGATTCCGTTTGCCGAGAATCGCGCGACCGACGAATTCCTCGTTTGTGTGGGGGCCATACATATCCGCCGTATCCAGCATCGTGACGCCCAGTTCGAGCGCGCGGTGCAAGGTGGCGAGCGCCTCGGTTTCGTCGTGGTGCGTGGAATAGAAGTCCGACATGCCCATGCAGCCGAGGCCGATTGCCGATACGTTGGGGCCGTTTTTGCCGAGTTGGCGCATTTTCATGGTGTGTTTCTCCGGGGGATGAGGTGGTGATGAATCACCGGTAAGGCATTCTCTGCTTACGTTCTTTGTTGATAAATCTCTTTTTTTGGCTTTATTGTTTCTGTTTTGTGAACAATGAGGCGGGTATGGATCGTATTCAGGCGATGCAGGTTTTCGCCCGGGTTGCGGAGCTGGCCAGTTTTACGCGAGCGGCCGAGGATTTGCATTTGCCACGCGCGAGCGTGACGAAGCTCGTTCGGCAACTTGAGACCAGGCTCGGTGCGCGACTGCTGCAACGGACGACCCGCTCGGTCAGGCTGACGACCGATGGCGAGGCTTACTATGAGCGTTGTGTGCGTCTGCTTGCCGATTTCGAGGAAACCGAAGCGGCTTTTTTGCATACGGTTGCCAGCCCGTCCGGCAAGTTGCGCGTCGATCTGGCGACGTCGATCGGCCGGCTCAAGGTCGTTCCGGCTTTACCGGATTTTCTTGCGCGCTATCCGGGGATCGCGCTCGAATTAGGTTTTGCCGACCGCCAAGTCGATCTGGTGCGGGAAGGCGTCGATTGTGTGCTGCGCGCGGGGGCGTCGACCGATACCTCGCTTGTCATGCGACCTATTGGCGAACTTGAGCAGGTGACGTGCGCGGCGGAAAGTTACCTGGCGTGCCATGGCGAACCGAAAACGCTGGAGGATCTTGCGGCACATCGCGCGGTGAATTACGCGAGCGCGAGCACGGGGCGTGTTCTCGATTTCGAGTTTGTCGTCGCGGGTGAAAAGCGGCATGTGCCGGTACAGAGTGCCATCGTGCTCAACAATGCCGATGCGTACGTCGCCGCTGCCGAGGCAGGTATCGGGCTGATTCAGGCGCCGCGCTACCACGTCGAGGAAGCACTAGCCCGTGGTTTGCTACGCGAGGTTCTGCCGCACTTTCGTCCGCCCTCCATGCCGCTTGCGGTCTTGTACCCACATCGCCGCCATCTTTCCCGCCGGTTGCGTGTTTTCGTCGATTGGCTTATCGGGACAATGCGGCCGGTCTGTGCGGGGAATGCAAAGGAGCGGATTGCAGATGCATAGCGCTGAGTGCTTGATCGTCAGGCCTGAGTGCGTGCGGCCGCATGATGATGTTGCACTGATAGCGGATGGCTTGCCGCAAGCTCATACGGCTTTGCCTTCAATCGTCTAACTGCGTTGGGTCGCCTTGCCGTGCTACAGCACTGTCTGCGGCTCCCCGTCTTGCTATCCAATTGAATGCAAACCCGTATCAGATGGCGGTTTGCGTTCCGTCATCATCGTCGTCGCGCGCGTTCTCATATTTTTTGAGCTTTTCAAGCGGGAGTCCGAGGTTCAGTTGCGACTCCAACAGTGTCAGCAGCGGAAGCAGGGTGACGATGATATCTGGCAAGCGGTCGGCGATTTCCGCCGTGGCGCCGGCGCGGACCTGCACCAGGGTATGGTCGATGCTGATGGCTTGCTGCAGGTGCTGGTCGATCATCTCCTGGCTGACTTCGCCGCGATCGCTTACAACCCGATTGCCGCCCGCGGCGAGACCTTCCTTGACACGCGCGAGGGCGACGCCGACAAGATGGCTGACGCTCAGCTTGCCATCGACCGCCGAGCTGGCCACACCGATGGTGATGCTGATGCGGATCCGCTCTTCGCGGTAAGTCATCACCAGTTTTTCCATCGCCCGCTGCAAGCGCAGGGCGAACGCGCAGCAGCCCATCAGGTCCGTGCTCGGTGAGAGCACCGCGAATTGGGAGGGCTCAAGTTGGGCGACGGTGTCGCCCTTACGGACCCGGGTGGACAGGATCTTCGACAGCTTGCGTGTGATGAGCTGGACAACGTGGGAGCCGTGCCACTCGGCCAGTTGCTCATAGTGGTCGATTTCGACCACCATGGCCGAAATGTCTGTCTGGTGTCGGCTAGCAAGTGCGACGTCTTGCTCGCCGCGCTCCTGTAGATAAGAGCCTGTGTTGAGCCCCGATACCGGGTCGACCGGACGTTGCGCGGCCAGCGCCGCGCGGCTTTCTTCCAGTTCGCGGCGGGTCTGGGCCAGATGCGACAGGGATTCGAGCCGCGCCAGCAATTCGACGCTGCCGATTCCTTTGGCGATGAAGTCGTTGGCGCCGAGTTTGAGCGCACGCTCGCGCGCGGCATCGTCCTCGTCGCCGGAGATCATGATGACCGGCATGTCGTGCACCCGCGACACTTTCGAGCTGCGGATGCGTTCGAGCAGGCCGTAGCCGTCCAGGTGAGGCATACCGATATCGGTCAGTACAACCTGGATCGCGGGGTCTACCAGCAGCGCCTGCCAGCCGGCTTCGCCGTCGGCCTCTTCACGGACTTCAAAGTGGCCGCGGATGTGCTTGATGATCGAAGCCCGCACCATGCGCGAGTCGTCGACAACAAGGACCTTGGGCGGAGGCAGAACATCATCTTGGGTGTCTTGATCGTCGAGGTTCGCCATGACAAATGCTCCCGAAGGCGGCGATTCAGGCGCCAATCCGCACGACGGTACGTCCCTTCACCTCGCCCCGGATGAATGCGCCGAATGCGCTGGGCAGTTCATCGAAAGCAATGGTGCGGGTGATGTCGTGGAGATGGCGCGGTTTCAGGTCTGTGCCCAGGCGATCCCACACGCGCTGGCGAGTGGGGAAACCGATATAGCCCGAATCGACGCCAAGCAGGCTGACTCCGCGCAAAATGAAGGGGAATACGGTTGTGGCGATGTTGAAGCTGGCGGCATTGCCGATGCTGGCTACCGTGCCGGCCTGTTTCATTGTGGCGAGCACCCAATGCAGGATCTGCCCGCCGACGTTATCCACCGCGCCAGCCCATTGCGCGGTTTCCAGCGGGCGGGCCTTGTCGAAATCGATCTCCGAGCGCAGCTTGATTTCAGCCGCGCCCAGGTTTTTGAGGTAGTCGGTTTCCGCCGCCTTGCCGGTGAGCGCGACCACGTGATAACCCAGATGGGCCAGCATATCGATCGCCAGCGCGCCGACGCCGCCGCTGGCGCCCGTGACGATCACTGGGCCGTTTGCCGGGGTAAGGCCGTTGTCTTCCATGCGCACGATACCGAGCGCAGCGGTGAAACCCGCGGTGCCGAGCGCCATGGCCTCGAACAGATCCAGGCCCGGGGGCAACGGCACGACCCAGGCGGCCGGCACGCGGGCATATTCCGCATAACCGCCGTGCCAGGCCACGCCGATGTCAAAGCTGGTGGCGATGACTTTGTCGCCGGTTTTGAAGCGTGGATCGGTGCTTTCGACAACCTCGCCCGCCAGGTCGATACCGCCGACACAAGGAAAGCGCCGAATAATTTTCCCCGCGCCCGTGGCCGCGAGCGCATCCTTGTAATTGATGCTGGAAAAGCCGACACGGATAAGCACATCGCCTGCGTCGAGTTGATCCGGCTGCAATGTGGTGAGGCGGCTGACGATCTTTTTTTCTTCGTTCTGATCGATCAAGAACGCCTTGAAAGCGGTCATGGCGGCAGGTTTCCTTGAAGGTCGGGTTTTGTTTTACAAAGTCGGCGGCGCTGGCCGCAAGGGGCTGAACAGGAGGATTATAGCGAAGCCTGTTTCATTTCGTTGGTCATAACGAGACGCGAGGCTTTAATTTGGCCGTCACTCGGCCGATAATCCAAACAGATCGACATTTTCCGTGCGCCATGCCCCTGATCACGCAACCTCTCGAATCGGTCGATGCCTATGTCGCGTATTTTTCGCGGCAGCCATTACCGGTATTGCGGCGCACCGTGCGCGAGCTCGACGCTTTGCGTGCCGATATGGATTCCGCCAGCGGTAAGCATATTGCCACGCTGGTATTGAGCGACCCGTTGATGACGATGAAGTTGCTGACGCATTTGGAGCGTCATCGGAGCCGTTCGCAAAATCGCGATATCGTCACCATCAACAGCGCCATCATGATGATGGGCTTGAAACCTTTCTTCGACACGTTCGCGGGCATGCCGACGGTGGAGGATATGTTGTCTGCCCATCCCCGCGCGCTCATCGGCGTGCTCAAGGTCATCAGTTGCGCCCGCCGTGCCGCGCACCATGCGCGCGATTGGGCGATCGCACGGCATGATTTCGATGTCGACGAAATCACCGTGGCGGCTTTGCTGCGCGAGGCCGCCGCTATTGTTTGTGGGGTTTTCGCGCCCACATTGACCGAGCAGGCCAACGCGTTGCAAACGGCGAATCGCGCGTTACGCAGCACCGTTGCACAACATGCTGTTTTTGGCGTGACCTTGCATGCGATGCAGCTTGCATTGATCCGGGCGTGGAATTTGCCTGAATTGCTGGTGCACCTGATCGACGAAACCCAGACCAATCATCCGCGTGTGCGCATGATCACGCTTGCCGCCGATTTTGCGCGCCATGTCGCGAACGGGTGGGACGACGCGGCTTTACCCGACGATATCGCCGCGATCGAGCGTTTGTTGCCGCTTGGGCGCGCACATTTATTGCAACGCCTGGGCGTACCGGAAGAGGCGCGCGCCCGTTTTCTGCCCGCCGTGGATTCCGATTCGATTACCAATGCGACGTGACATAAGGCCGTCGATATTTGCATGCCATGTGTTTGGGTATAGGATGCAAGGTCCCCCATGCAAAAGGCGGTTGGGTTATGGCTGCTGAAAACCCTCGCTTACGACACGCTAATGAGATACGGTATTTCATTGTTTTATAATGATTTTCTAATTTTTGCAGACTATGCGGGTACCGTGATGGCGGCGGGAGGCAACGGATGAGTTTCCTTTCCGTCATTGTGCTCGGTGTCATCGTGCTGGTGACGTTGTACGGCATCCTTGTCTACAACGGCCTGATCCAACTCAAGCACAACATTTCCAAGGGCTGGGCCAATATCGAAGTACTGCTGAAGCAGCGCCATGACGAACTGCCGAAGCTGATCGAGATATGCAAGCAATATCGCCAGTTCGAAACCGACACGCTGGCCCGCGTTACCGAAGCGCGTGCTCGCGTCGCCAGCGCCCGCGAACAGCGCGATATGCCGGCGCTGGGTGTCGCCGAGCAGATGCTGCGCAGTGGCGTGGGGCAGTTGTTCGCGGTTGTCGAGGCTTATCCGGAGTTGAAGGCCAACGAGCATTTCATGCAACTGCAAAGCCGGATCACCTCGCTTGAAAACGGGATTGCCGACCGCCGCGAGTGGTACAACGATGCGGTGAACGTTTATAACGTGCGTATCGAGCAGTTTCCGGACCTGATCATTGCCCGTCTGCTTTCTCTGCCGGAACAGCCCTTGCTGGAGTTCACCGCCGCGGAAAAAGCGGATGTAAACGTCAAAGCGCTATTCGAGGCGTAATCCGGCTGTTTCATGTTTGTTCAAAACCATGAGTTGTACAACGGGTGTCGTAATTTGTTCGCCGGTGGATATCGCGGCCGTCTCGATGCCGCGCTGCTGGTCGCGGAGCTTTGCCTTGTCGCGCTGGTTTTTCACCGTATTTCAGGCAACAAGCTTGAGCTTGTCGCCCTTGTGCTGCTGTCGGCGATCAGTCTCTATGGCTGGCTGCGTTCTGTACGGTATGCCCGGCTGATCTTCGATACGCCGACTTCGCGTGTCGCTTCCGCCGCGCAGGGTTATGTCGAACTGTATGGCCGTGGCAAACCGCTGGCCGGCGAACCGCTTCTGTCGCCGGTGAATGGCCTTCCTGTGCTGTGGTATCGGTTGGAGATTTACCAGCGGCTTGGCGATAAATGGCTCCATCGAGGCACTGATGTTAGCGATGCCTCTTTTTTGCTCGACGACGGTAGCGGAGTATGCGCGGTCGATCCGGATGGGGCGCAAATGCTGATCCAGCGCGAGGATACCTTCGTGCGTGGCGACATACGCTACGTCCAGCGGTGCCTGATTCACGGCGATCGAGTTTATGTGCTTGGCGACTTCGCCACCCTCGGCAGCATTACGCCGGATTTCGATACCGCCGCGCAAGTCCGGGAACTGCTTGCGGATTGGAAGTGGAATCGTGACGAGTTGCTGGAGCGCTTCGATCTCGATCGCAATGGTGAAATCGACCTGCGTGAATGGGAATTGGCGCGCGCCCAAGCCCGACGCGAAGTCGTACAGCGGCAAAAGGGCGCACTGGATGCATCGGAGGCCCACGTCGTACGGCAACCCACGGATGGGCGGCTGTATCTTATTTCCGATCTTGATCCAAACCGTCTCGCCCGCCGTTATGGACTATGGGCGGCTCTGCACTTGGTTGTGTTCCTTGGCGCGCTAGCGGCGCTGGCCTGGCTTTATAAAGTCGCCGCGGCATAGCGGCTGGGCAAGGGGGGCGGCGTAGAATGCGCGATTTGCCGCGCGACCCATGATCGATCTCGACACCATTTTTTCCGCCGATGGGCCGTTGGTACAGGCCATTGCGGGCTATCGGCCGCGGGTACAGCAGGTCGAAATGGCGCGCAGGATCGGCGAGGCGATCGAGCGCCGTGGCGTGCTGGTGGCCGAAGCGGGAACGGGGACGGGGAAAACGTTTGCGTATCTCGTACCGGCCTTGCTGGCGGGTGGGAAGGTTATCGTTTCCACTGGCACGAAGACCTTGCAGGATCAGTTGTTCAATCGCGATCTGCCGACCGTGCGCGCGGCGTTGAAAGTGCCGGTGTCGATCGCGTTGTTGAAGGGGCGGGCGAATTACGTCTGCCCTTACCACCTGGAACGCAATGCCCGCGACGGACGCTTTCTGACCGCGCAGGATGCGACCGATCTGCGCGCGATCGGCCGTTTTGCGAAAACGACGCAAACCGGCGATAAGAGCGAATGCACGGATGTGCGCGAGGATTCCGCCGCCTGGTTCTCGGCGACGTCGACGCGCGATAACTGTCTTGGGCAGGAATGCCCGGAAATCAAAGCTTGTTTCGTGATGAACGCCCGGCGCGCGGCGATGGAGGCGGATGTGGTGGTGGTGAACCACCATCTGTTTTTCGCCGATGTGATGTTGCGCGACGAGGGGGTGGGCGAGCTGCTGCCGGCGTGCGGGGCGGTGATTTTCGATGAGGCTCATCAATTGCCCGAAACGGCCAGCCTGTTTTTCGGAGAAAGTGTTTCCACCGCGCAGGTGCTGGAGCTGGCGCGCGATACGCGCTCGGAAACCGTGGCCGGGGCGCGGGACTGCGTGGCCTTGATCGATGAGACGCGCAACCTGGAAAAGGCGGCGCGCGATCTGCGCCTTGTGTTCGGCGCCGAAACCACACGCTTGTCCGCCGCGCAGGCGGAGGCGCGGCCGGCGTTCGGCGAAGGGGTCGCGGGGCTGACCAAGGCGCTGGATCGGTTTGCGGCGGTGCTCGAAACCCAGGCCGAGCGTTCCGAAGGCTTGGCCGTCTGCCTGCGCCGCACCGTGGAGATGCGTGAGCGCTTGGCGTGCTGGTCGCACCCGGCGCGGAAGCCTTCGCCGGAGCAGGGCGAGGAGGCGTGCGATCCCGTGGGACCGGAAAGCAACGCCGGGGCGGAGAGCCGGATCCGCTGGGTCGAGGTTTTTACGCAGTCTGCCGCGCTCAATGCCACGCCACTGCATGTGGCCGGTTTGTTTCGCCGCCAGTTGGAGGCGCAGCCGCGCGCGTGGGTGTTTACGTCGGCCACGCTGGCGGTGGGGCAGGATTTCGGCCATTACTGCCGCGAACTGGGGTTGGCGGAATTGGCGCCGCCGCCAGTGACGGCGGTGTGGGGCAGTCCGTTCGACTACGGAGAGCAGGCGATGCTGTATGCGCCGCCCGACATGCCCGAGCCGAACTCGCCCGCTTATACCGAGGCCGTGGCGCAGGCCGCGTTACCGTTGATCCGCGCCGCGCGCGGGCGGGCCTTTGTGCTGTGCACATCGCTGCGTGCAATGCGCCGCGTGCATGAATTGATTGCCGATGGTTTAGCGCGCGCGGGCGAGAGCTTGCCGCTGTTGTTGCAAGGAGAGGGATCGCGCAGCGAGTTGCTGGCGCGTTTTCGCCGCCTTGGCAATGCGGTGCTGGTGGCCAGCCAGAGTTTTTGGGAGGGCGTCGATGTGCCCGGCGATGCGCTGTCGCTGGTGGTGATCGATAAGTTGCCCTTCGCGCCGCCGGACGATCCGGTGCTTGCCGCGCGCGTCGAGCATTTGCGCGAGGAGGGGCTCAACCCGTTTTTGCATTATCAACTGCCGCGTACCGTCATCAACATGAAGCAGGGCGCGGGACGCCTGATCCGCTCGGAGGGCGATCGCGGCGTGCTGTGTATCTGCGATCCGCGCATGATCGAGAAATCGTATGGCAAGGTGGTTTGGCGCAGCCTGCCGCCGATGCGCCGCACGCGCTTGGAGGCCGAGGCGGTGGCGTTTCTGGAAACCTTGCCGCCGCCGCGCGGCGAGGCGTGAGCCGGCTGGGTGTGCTTGTTGTATCCTCTGCTTTCTCTTCGATGTGAGCTTTTCGGTGCTTGATGCGATGAAAGTTTTCGGTATTGCCGGCTGGTCCGGTTCCGGTAAAACGACCTTGATCGAAAAGCTGATTCCGCAATTCAGTGCGCGTGGGGTGCAGGTCGCGGTGATCAAGCACGCGCACCACGGTTTCGATCTGGACCGCCCTGGCAAGGATTCGTGGCGCCACCGGGAAGCCGGCGCCACGCAGGTATTGATGCTGTCGAACGACCGCTGGGTGCTGATGCATGAACTGCGTGGCCGCGCCGAGCCGACGCTGGATGAGCAACTGGCTTTGCTCGCGCCGTGCGATCTGGTGTTGATCGAAGGCTATAAGGCGGTGGCGGTGCCGAAAGTCGAGGTGCATCGCCCATCCCACGGAAAATCCCCGCTGTGGCCGGAAAATCCGCACGTGGTCGCGGTGGCGAGCGACGATGCCCATCTCGAGTGCCCGCTGCCCTTGTTTTCGCTCGATGATCCCGCTGCCGTGGTGGGTTTCATTCTCGATTATCCGGGGCAGACATGAACGCAGGTTTGCTTTCTTTCGACGATGCGCTCACACGCCTGCTCGGCTTTGCCCGCCCGGTGCGCGAAATCGACGAGGTGGATACGTTCGCTGCGGCCGGCCGCGTGCTGGCTGCGTCACAGGCGTCGCCGATCGATTTGCCGCCGATGGACAACTCGGCGATGGATGGCTATGCCGTTCGTGTGGCCGATGTCGCCGCGCCGGGCACGCGCCTGCCGGTGAGCCAGCGTATCGCCGCTGGCGATGCGGCCCGCCCGCTGGCTATCGGTACCGCCGCGCGCATTTTCACCGGCGCGGCGCTGCCGGCCGGCGCGGATGCGGTGGTGATGCAGGAACAGTGCGAGCAGGCCGGTGACGCGGTTGTCATCCACCAGCCGCCCCGCGCCGGCGAGTCGATACGGCGCGCGGGCGAGGATATCGCCGCCGGCGAAGTCGTGCTTACCGCTGGCGCACGATTGCGGGCGCAGGACGTGGCGTTGGCCGCGTCGGTCGGGTTGGCACGGCTGCCGGTGCGGCGGCGCGTGCGGGTGGCGATGTTTTCCACTGGCAACGAGTTGGTGATGCCCGGCCAGCCGCTGCCGCCGGGTGGCATCTACAACTCCAACCGTTTCATGTTGCGAGCGTTGCTCGACGGCTTGGGCTGCGAGGTGACCGACTGCGGCATCGTCGCCGACAATCTGGCGGCTACCCGGCAAGCCCTGCGCGAAGCGGCGCGGGGGCACGATCTTATTCTGACCAGCGGTGGCGTATCGGTGGGCGAGGAAGATCACGTCAAACCGGCGGTGGAGGCCGAAGGCAGCCTGGATTTGTGGAAGATCGCGATGAAGCCGGGCAAGCCGCTTGCCTACGGGCGGGTAGGCGAGGCCGCCTTCATCGGCCTGCCGGGCAATCCGGTATCGAGTTTCGTCACCTTTCTGCTGATGGTTCGCCCCTTTCTACTGGCGACGCAGGGTGCGGCCATTACCTTGCCGCAAGCCATTGTTGTGCCTGCTGCGTTCGATTGGCCGCGCCCGGATCGCCGGCGCGAGTTTTTGCGCGCGCGGCTCGATGCCGAAGGCTGTGTGGAGATTTTTCCCAATCAAGGCTCGGCCGCGTTGCAATCCACGGTATGGGCGAGCGGCCTTGTCGATGTGCCGGCCGGTACGGCCGTGGCGCGCGGCGACCGTGTGCGCTTCCTGCCTTATGGCGATGTGTTGTATTGATTCTGTTCAGGATTCCTATACTGCAACCATGAACGTGAAAATTTTCTATTTCGCCGCATTGCGCGAAGCTGTGGGGCGTAGCGCGGAAGAATTGGCGTTGCCTATCGGGGTGGGCAATGTAGGCGAGTTGCGCGCCCACTTGGCCGCGCGCGGCGAGGAGTGGCAGGCGCTGGCCGCCGGCCGTAATGTGCGCGCGGCGGTCAATCAACGCATGGTCGAGCCGGGTGCGGTGCTCGGCATGGGGGACGAAGTGGCCTTCTTCCCGCCGGTGACCGGGGGCTGAACGATGCCGGTGAGCGTGCGGGAAGCCGATTTCGACACCGGAGCCGAAATTGCGGCGCTCACTGCGGGGCGGCGCGATGTGGGCGCGGTCGCTACCTTTATCGGCCTGGTGCGCGATGTCAATGACGGCGATGGCGTTTCGGCGATGACGCTGGAGCATTACCCCGGCATGACCGAGCGCGCGTTGCAAGACATCGTCGCCGAGGCCCAGCAGCGTTGGCCGCTACTGCAAGCGGTGCGGGTGATTCACCGCCATGGCCGGCTGTTGCCGGGCGAGCGCATCGTTTTCGTCGGCGTCGCCGGGCCGCATCGCGGCGAATGCTTCGCCGCCTGCGAGTTCATCATGGATTACCTGAAAACACGCGCGCCGTTCTGGAAACGGGAAGAAACCCCGCAAGGCGCGCGCTGGGTCGATGCGCGTGACAGCGACGATACGGCCGCATCGCGTTGGGATGCCGCGGGCGCGTAACCTCATATATCTCGCCCGATGGCTTTGACCTGAACGGGTAGATACGACAACGGCGCCGTAGGGCGCCGTTGTATTGTCTGGAAGTGCAGAAGCTTATTTGCGGCTTTTCCCGGCTGGCTGGCCGAAGGCCTGGAAGGCTTCGGTGGAGGCGCGGGTGATTTGCTCAAAAGCGGAGCGGGCCGTATCGACCGCGGTCTGAAACGAGTTCAGCGCGTTCTGGTCGGTGATCGGCAGGCCTTTGAGCATTTTTTGCATTGCTTCGAAAACGTCCTGGCTGCCGGTAGTCAGTTGTTCGCTGACCAGTTTGCCCACTTCAGTTTGCGTGCGCGTGGTGATTTCAGCGATCTCACGTGCGCAGGCAAGCATCTTTTCCGTCGTGTTCTGCGCATATTGGGCGCGGAGTTCGACGACATCTTTCGGGTTTTGGGCGGTCGTTTGCGCTTTGGCGTTCTGCACGCCGTCCTCGAACAGGGATTTCGCTGCGGAGACCTGGATTTCCATGATGCGCTGAGAGTTCTCAATGGAAAGCTGGGCCAGACGCATAGCCGCTTCGAGGTTTTTCTTTTGCAGTTCGTTGAATTGATCTTGCTTGTTTGCAGCCATACTTTTTTCTCCGCGCGTGAGTCAAAAAATGCAACGTAAGCGGGACGCGTTTAGTGTCGCTCTTTATCCGCTTGTTGCGGCTAGGTCAATCTTTTTTCAGCTGTCTGAGCGACAAACATAACACAGGCTGTCCTCCGGTGGTTGGGCGCGGTGCTTGAATTCGGCCGGAACATCCCCATATCCGGGTTGCTCCGTGAAAAAAAGGAACCGCCGATATGCGTTTTGACAAACTTACCACCAAGTTTCAGCAGGCGCTTGCCGATGCCCAGAGCATTGCGGTGGGCAACGATCAGCAATTCATCGAGCCTGTGCATCTGCTTGTGGCGATGCTGGAACAGGATGACGGCGGCAACATATCGCTATTGCAGCGTGCTGGTGTCAACGTGCCGCCGCTGAAGACGGCGCTACAGCGGACGATTGGCCGCCTGCCGAAAGTCGAGGGGCACGGTGGCGACGTCAGCGTGGGGCGCGATTTGGGTAATTTGCTCAATGTCACCGATAAGGAAGCGCAGAAACGGGGCGATCAGTTCATCGCCAGCGAGATGTTCTTACTCGCCTTGGCCGATGACAAGGGTGAGGCTGGGCGTTTGCTGAAAGAGCACGGGTTGGCGCGCAAGGCCCTGGAAGCGGCCATCGACGCCGTGCGTGGCGGGGCGGGTATCGACAGCCAGGGTGCCGAGTCGCAGCGTGAGGCTTTGTCCAAATATTGCCTTGATCTGACCGAGCGAGCCCGCGCCGGCAAGCTCGACCCGGTGATCGGGCGTGACGACGAGATCCGTCGCGCGATCCAGATTCTGCAGCGGCGCACCAAGAACAATCCGGTACTGATCGGCGAGCCGGGCGTGGGCAAAACGGCCATTGTCGAAGGCTTGGCGCAGCGCATCGTCAATGGCGAGGTGCCGGAAACGCTGAAAGGCAAGCGCGTGTTGTCGCTCGACATGGCGGCGCTGCTGGCAGGCGCGAAATATCGCGGCGAATTCGAGGAACGGCTCAAGGCCGTGCTCAAGGATATTGCGCAGGACGAAGGGCGCATCATCGTCTTCATCGACGAACTGCACACGATGGTCGGCGCCGGCAAGGCCGAAGGCGCGATGGATGCCGGCAACATGCTCAAGCCGGCGCTGGCGCGCGGTGAGTTGCATTGTGTGGGCGCGACGACGCTGGATGAGTACCGCAAATACATCGAAAAGGATGCGGCACTGGAGCGCCACTTCCAGAAAGTGCTGGTGGAAGAGCCGTCGGTCGAAAGCACGGTCGCCATCCTGCGCGGCTTGCAGGAAAAGTATGAGGTGCATCACGGTGTGGATATCACCGACCCGGCGATCGTTGCCGCCGCCGAACTGAGCCACCGCTATATCACCGACCGCTTCCTGCCCGATAAGGCTATCGACCTCATCGATGAAGCCGCCGCGCGCATCAAGATGGAGATCGACTCCAAGCCGGAAGTGATGGATAAGCTCGAACGCCGGCTGATTCAGCTCAAAATCGAGCAGGAGGCGGTGAAGCGCGAAACCGACGACGCATCGCAGAAGCGCCTGCTGCTGATCCGCGACGAAATCGACAAACTCGAACGCGAATACGCCAATCTGGATGAGGTTTGGCGCGCGGAAAAGGCCAGCGTGCAGGGCAGCCAGCACATCAAGGAAGAAATCGAGAAGCTGCGCGCGCAAATGGCCGAAATGCAGCGCCAGGGGCAGTTCGACAAGCTTGCCGAGCTGCAGTACGGCACGCTGCCGCAGTTGGAAGCGCAATTGAAGGTGGCGGAAACCGCCGGCAACGGCGAGCGTCAGTTCAAACTACTGCGCACGCAGGTCGGTGCCGAGGAAATCGCCGAGGTGGTGTCGCGCGCCACTGGTATTCCGGTATCCAAGATGATGCAGGGCGAGCGCGACAAACTGCTGCAGATGGAAACGCAGTTGCACCAGCGGGTGGTGGGGCAGGACGAGGCGGTGCGCCTGGTGTCGGACGCCATCCGCCGCTCCCGCGCGGGTCTGGCGGACGATAACCGGCCTTACGGCTCCTTCCTCTTCCTCGGTCCCACCGGTGTAGGCAAAACCGAGTTGTGCAAGGCGCTGGCCGGTTTTCTGTTCGATTCGGAAGAACACCTGATCCGCATCGACATGAGCGAGTTCATGGAAAAGCATTCGGTTGCACGGCTGATCGGCGCGCCGCCGGGCTACGTGGGCTACGAGGAAGGCGGCTACCTGACCGAGCAGGTGCGCAGAAAGCCTTACAGCGTGATTTTGTTCGACGAGGTGGAAAAGGCGCACCCGGACGTGTTCAACGTACTGTTGCAGGTGCTCGACGACGGGCGCATGACCGACGGGCAGGGGCGGACGGTGGATTTCAAGAATACCGTCATCGTTATGACCTCCAACCTCGGCAGTCAGATGATTCAGCAAATGTCCGGGGACGACTACGGCCTCATCAAGCTCGCGGTGATGGCGGAGGTGAAAACCTTCTTCCGTCCCGAATTCGTCAACCGTATCGACGAGGTCGTGGTGTTCCACGCGCTCGACGAAAAACACATCGCCGGCATCGCCCGCATCCAGTTGCGGTATCTGGAAAAACGGCTGGCGCGGCTGGAAATGGGGCTGGAAGTCAGCGACGCGGCGTTGGCGAGCATCGCCGAGGCCGGCTTCGATCCGGTATTCGGCGCGCGGCCGCTGAAGCGGGCGATCCAGGAGAAGATCGAAAACCCGCTGGCGAAGGGGATTCTGGAAGGGCAGTTCGTCGCACGGGATCGTATCCGGGTCGATGTGAGCGGCAGCAAGCTCGGATTCAGCCGCATCGGCTCCGCAAGCGGTGCTTGAGTTCTTGCCGGGCGGCTCACGTGCGTGGCGTCGTCGCATGCGCTTTCACGAACTGGAACCTGCGTGATAATGCGGGCCTGATCCGAAAACGCCAGGAGAATGGAAGTGAAACAGCTTGCCGTCGGCGACACCCGCCTCGAATACGTTCGCCGGGTTTCGGCGCATCCGCGCGAGGATGCGCCCGCCCTTGTTTTTCTACATGAGGGGCTGGGCTCGGTGGCGATGTGGCGCGATTTTCCGCAGCAGGTGGCCGACGCCACCGGCTGTGAGGCGGTGATCTATTCCCGTGCCGGCTATGGCCGCTCCAGCCCGGCCAGGCTGCCGCGCACGGTGCGCTACATGCACGACGAAGGGCTGGTGGTGTTGCCCGCGTTGCTGTCGGCGCTGAATATCGAGCGGCCGATTTTGTTCGGCCATTCGGATGGCGGCTCGATTGCGCTGATCTGCGCGGGCGGCACCGATACGCCACTGGCCGGGGTTATCGCCGTGGCGCCGCATGTGATGGTGGAAGACGTGACCGTGGCGGGTATCGTGCAGACCAAGCAGGTGTGGCAGAGCACCGATTTTCCCGCGCGGCTGGGCAAGTACCACGACGATGCCGATGCGGTGTTTCGCGGCTGGAACGATATCTGGCTGAATCCGGATTTCCGCGCTTGGAACATCGAGGACTATCTGCCGCGCATCGATTGCCCCGTGTTGGCGATCCAGGGCGAGGATGATGAATACGCCACGATGGCGCAACTCGACCGCATCGCCGCCGGCGCGCGCGACGTGGACCAGGTGCGCTTGGCCGACTGCCGCCATTCGCCGCACAAGGATCAAGCGCAGGCGGTGATCGAGGCCACGGTTGCCTTCGTCGAACGTTTGATGGACGGGCGTTGAGCGTGGCCTACGAATCTCGCAAGCAGATCCGCTTTGCCCATTGCGACCCGGCGGGCGTCGTTTTTTATCCGCGCTATGCGGAGTTGTTCAACGAGGTGGTGGAAGACTGGTTTGCCGAAGGGCTAGGTGTGAGTTTTCGCGCCTTGCACGAGGAATACGGCCTTGGTCTGCCGACCGTGCGCTTGGAGATCGAATACCTTGCGCCGTCGCGCTATGGTGAAGTGTTGGCCTTCCGGCTGGAAGTGGCCGAGATCGGCAATGCCTCGCTGCGCATCGAGATCGGCGTTTGGCACGGCGAACGCTTGCGCGTGCGTGGCCGGCTCAAGCTGGTGATGGTATCGATGAAGGATTTTCGCCCGGTGCCTATCGACGAAGCGTTCTGGCGGCCGAAATTCGCCGCTTTCGCTACGCCGGAAGCGTTGCGCGAGCGTTGAGTCGTAGCCGCTCCGGCACTGCGCCGTAAGGCGCGATTGCGTCACGGTAAGCGGTGGGCGGTTCGCGTATGCTCCCGGTCTTCGCCGGCCTTGTGCGATCATGGCCGGCTTGGTTTGATGACTAACGGATTAACCCATGAAGCTTCAACCCGTCATTCTTTCCGGAGGCTCCGGCACCCGCCTGTGGCCCTTGTCGCGCGAGCGTCATCCCAAGCAACTGCTGGCCTTGACCGGCGAGGATACGATGCTGCAGGCGACCGCACGCCGGCTGGAAAACTTCTCCGGCCGCTTGCCCGTGGCGGCTTCGCCGATCGTGGTGTGCAATGAGGAATACCGCTTTATCACTGCCGAGCAGCTACGCGCCTGCGGCCAGGGTACGCAGCAAGTGGTGCTGGAGCCGGTGGGGCGTAACACCGCGCCGGCGCTTACGCTGGCGGCGCTGGCCGCGCAGCGTGATAGCGGCGGGGAAGGTGATGCGGTGCTGCTGGTGATGCCCGCCGACCATGTGATCGACGACCGCGAGGCGTTTTGCCGGGCCATCGATGTTGGCCTTGCCGCCGCGCTTGACGGCGCGATGGTGACCTTTGGCATCGTGCCCGATCGCGCCGAAACCGGTTACGGCTATATCCGTCCCGGCGCCTTGGTTGGCGAGGGCGCTCATGAGGTGGATGCGTTTGTCGAAAAACCCGATGCGGAAACCGCCGCGCGCTACATCGCCACCGGTTATCTGTGGAACAGCGGGCTTTTCATGATCCGGGCCTCGCTGTGGCTGAAAGCCATTGCCCATTTCGCGCCTGCGATGGCCGTGGCATGCCGTACCGCCTTCGATGAGGCCAAGCAGGATAGCGACTTTATCCGCGTCGGGCGTGAGTCGTTCGAAGCGTGCCCGTCGGATTCCATCGACTATGCGGTGATGGAAAAGCTGGCCGGCGAACCGGGTCTAGGCATACCGCCGCGCGTGGTGCCGATGGAAGCCGGCTGGTCCGACGTTGGCGCCTGGGATGCCCTTTGGGCATTGGCCGAGCGCGACGAGGCGGGCAATGCGGCATGCGGCGATGTTCTGCTTGAGGATTCCCGCGATTGCTTGGTGCGGGCGTCCGACCGCATGGTGGCCTGCCTGGGCGTCGATGGCCTGGTGGTGGTGGAAACGCCGGACGCGGTGCTGGTGGCGCGGCGCGACCGCACGCAGGACGTGAAAAAACTGGTCGCCCGGCTCAAGGCCGACGCGCGGCCGCAGGTCGAGGCGCATCGCAAAATCCACCGGCCGTGGGGCTATTACGATTCGATCGATGCCGGCGAGCGTTTCCAGGTCAAGCGTATCGTGGTCAATCCCGGCGCGCGCCTGAGCCTGCAGATGCACCACCACCGCGCCGAGCACTGGATCGTTGTGCATGGCACGGCGCGGGTGACGCGCGGGGAGGAAAGCTTCCTGCTGGCGGAAAATCAATCCACCTACATTCCGCTCGGCGTTACGCACCGCCTGGAAAACCCCGGCAAGCTGCCGCTGGAGATGATCGAGGTGCAGTCGGGCGGCTACTTGGGCGAGGACGATATTGTCCGCTTCGAGGATACCTACGGCCGCGGCTGATTAGCCGGGCGAAGGCAAACCCGTACTACAGGGGCTTGCCGGACCAGGGGCCTACCAGAGCTGCCACCACGGCCGGTTGTCGGCCGGGCCGCCGGAGAAGTAGACGCTTTCGGGGTAGTTCTTGCGCATCACGCGGTCGGCATCGTCGCGCAAATCGTTCATGCCTAGCGCGTCGTAGCTTTTCACCAGCAGGAACAAGGCTTCCTCGTTTGCCGGCGCGTAGGGGTAGAAGGCCAAGGCCGCTTGGGCGCGGTTGATCGCCGCCACATAGGCACCGCGCCGGTAGTAGTAGCGCGCCACGTGAACTTCATGCGAGGCGAGCGAATTCACCAGGTACTGCATGCGCTTGTGCGCGTCCTCGGCGTAGCGGCTTTCCGGAAAGCGGGTAACAAGCTCGCGGAACGATTCGAAGGCCGCCTGCGCGCCCTTGGGGTCGCGCTCGGACAAATCCTGATTGGAAATGCCGGCGAGCAGGCCGAGATCCTCGTTGAAATTGACCAGCCCTTTCAGGTAATAAACGTAATCGACGTTCGGGTGGTTGGGGTGGAGTTTGATGAAGCGGTCGGCGGCGGCCACGGCCAGCGCCGGCTCCCCCGACTTGTAGTAGGCATAGGCGATTTCGATCTGTGCCTGCTGGGCGAAGCGGCCGTAGGGGTAGCGCGCCTCAAGTTTCTCGAACAGCTTTACGGCGCGGTCGTAACCGCCTTCGGTCATCGACGTCTTCGCTTCGGAATAGAGCTTTTGCGCGTTCCAGCCCGTTGTTTCGTCGATTTCATCGGGCATGCTGCCGCAACCGCCGATGAGCAAGGCGCCGATAATCGCTAAACTTCCGAGGGTGAACCTAGCCATCGATAAAACTCGCGTGAATGAACCGGCGAATTATAGCCCAGCCGAACAGGATAACCCGCTCTTGACGGCCCCGGCCGTATCGACCGCAGTATCGACAATTCCGGCCGAGTGCGCCGGTCTGCGTCTGGATCATGCGCTGTCGCGTCTTTTCCCCGAGCATTCCCGCAGCCGTCTGCAGTCCTGGCTGCGCGACGGCCGCATACGCATCGACGGCGCGTCGCCCGAGGCCAAGCACAAAGTCTGGGGGGGCGAGCGCGTCGAGGTCGATGCCGCGCCGTCGGCGCAGGATACCGCCGGGCAGGCGGAGGACATTCCGCTGCGGATCGTATTTGAAGACGAGGCGATTCTCGTCATCGACAAGCCCGCTGGCCTGGTGGTGCATCCCGGTAGCGGCAACTGGAGCGGAACGCTGCTCAATGCCTTGCTGCACCATGCGCCGGAACTGGCGGCGGTGCCGCGCGCCGGTATCGTGCACCGGCTCGACAAGGACACCAGCGGGCTGCTCGTGGTCGCCAAGACATTGCAGGCGCAGACCGATCTGATCCGCCAGCTTCAGGCGCGCACGGTCAAACGGCATTACCTTGCCCTTGTGCACGGCGTGGTGCGCGCTGGCGGCGTGGTCGACGCGCCGGTGGGGCGCCATCCGGTGCTGCGCACGCGCATGGCGGTGGTGAGCGGCGGTCGTCCGGCCTTGACGCGCTATGAGGTACGCGAGCAATTCAACAATGCGACATTGGTGGAGTGCCGTCTGGAAACGGGGCGCACGCACCAGATTCGTGTGCACATGGCGCACCGTGGGCATACCTTGGTGGGCGATCCGGTTTATGGCCTGCGCCGTAGCGGCGATGCGTTGCTCGACGCTTTCCCGCGCCAGGCGCTGCATGCGTTTCGCCTTGGTTTGATCCATCCGCTGAACGGCGATCCGGTCGAGTGGTCGATACCTTTGGCCGGCGATTTTGCTGTGTTGCTCGCCGAAATCGGAGGAAAAACCGCATGAGCGAACTGATCGTACCCGATTGGCCCGCGCCGGGCAGAGTACGGGCGCTCGTCACCACCCGTGCCGGCGGGGTCAGCGCGGCGCCTTACGACAGTTTCAATCTTGCCGCTCATGTTGGCGACGAGGCCGCCGCGGTGGACGAAAACCGCGCCCGTTTGCGTCACATGCTGCCGGCCGAGCCGGTGTGGTTGAATCAGGAGCACGGCACCGCCGTGGTTCATGCCGAGGAGATCACTCGGCAAGCGCGGCCCGACGCGGTGTGCGCGGATGCGTCGGTTACGTCCCAACCCAGCGTGGTGTGCGCCGTGCTCACGGCCGATTGTCTGCCCGTGTTGTTCTGCGATGACGCCGCGATGGCGGTGGGGGCTGCGCATGCGGGGTGGCGTGGTCTTGCCGCCGGTGTGCTTGAAGCAAGCGTGGCGAATCTGGGGGTGCCGCCGCATACCGTGCTTGCCTGGCTCGGGCCGGCGATCGGGCCGGCGGCTTTTCAAGTTGGTAGCGAGGTGCGCGAGGCTTTTCTGCGCGCCGACCCGGGGGCGGCCGTGGCCTTTCTTTCCGATGGGCCGGGCAGGTGGATGGCCGATCTGTTCGCGTTGGCCCGCATGCGCTTGACCCGGGCGGGGGTGGTGCGCATTTATGGTGGCGGGCAGTGTACGCATGCCGACGCGAAGCGTTTCTATTCTTATCGCCGCGACGGCCAGACCGGGCGTTTCGCCTCTCTGATCTGGCTTGTGCCGTGATCTGTGTATTGGGACTTACGCTGAAAGCATCGGCTTGCTATTGATTGCCGCCTGAATCGGCTCTATCGTGACGGTTCCCGCCAATCTCACGTTGCGACGGGCATCGGCGGGTCGCATGTACCGTTTTGGGAGAGATGAATGCTCGATTCAAACGACAAGCAATCGACCGCCGCGATGCAGGCGATGTTTGTTGCCGGCCAGCAAATGGCACAAAATTTTTTCGATATGGTCGCGCGCCAGCATGCGGCTATCCAGAACTCCAGCGGGGCGGCGGCAGGTGTGCCCATGCCTGAAACGCAGACTCTGACGCGCTTGCAGAAAGAGTTCGCCGATCAACATACCGCGCTGTGGTCGGCCATGCTGGCACGCCACAACGGCGAAACGGTCGAGCCGATCGTTACGCCGGAGGCGGGCGACCGCCGCTTCGGTTCCGCTGAATGGGCTAAAAGCCCGATATTCGACTATCTGCGCCAGGCTTACCTGATCAACGCCGGTTTCCTGCGCCAGGTTGCCGAGGAACTGCCGATTGCCGATGGTCGGGCGAAGTCGCGCATCCAGTTTCTGACCCGGCAATACATCGACGCGCTGGCGCCGACGAATTTTGCCGCCACCAACCCGGATTTCATCAAAACCGCGCTTGAAACGAACGGGGAGAGCATTACCCAGGGCGTCAAGAATCTGCTCGCCGACCTTGAAAAAGGCCGCATTTCGATGACTGACGACGATGCTTTCGAAGTTGGCCGCAATCTGGCGACGACGCCGGGCGCGGTCATCTACGAAAACGATCTGATGCAGCTCATCCAATACTCGCCGCTGACGGAGAAGGTGGCGCAGGTGCCGTTGCTGATCGTGCCGCCGTGCATCAACAAGTTCTACATCCTGGATCTCCAGCCGGAGAACTCCTTGGTGCGTTTCGCCATCGAGCAGGGCCAGACGGTTTTCCTGGTGTCGTGGAAAAACCCGAACGCGAGCGAAGGCCACTTCGCCTGGGACGATTATCTGGAAAAAGGACCGCTGACCGCGCTGGACGTGGTGCGCTCGGTCACAAAGGTGAAGAAGCCGAATGTGCTTGGTTTCTGCGTCGGCGGGACGATCCTGACCTCGGCCCTGGCCGTGGCGGCGGCGCGCGGCGAGGACCCGGTGGCCAGCCTGACCTTGATGACCACGCTGCTCGATTTTTCCGACGCCGGCGAACTGAGCTGCCTGGTCGATGAGGCCGGGCAGGCCGCGCGCGAAGCGGCTATCGGTAAGGGCGGGCTGCTCAAGGGGCAGGAACTCGCCAACGTTTTCTCTTCGTTGCGCGCCAACGATCTGATCTGGCAATACGTGGTCGGCAACTATCTCAAGGGGCAGAAGCCGCAACCGTTCGATTTGCTGTATTGGAATTCGGACGCGACCAATCTTCCCGGTCCGTTTCTTACCTGGTATCTGCGCAATCTGTATCTCGACAACAGTTTGTGCGTGCCGGGGCGATTGAAAATGCTCGGCTCCAAGGTCGATCTGGGCAAGGTGGTCGCGCCGACTTACCTGCTCGCAACGCGCGAGGACCACATCGTGCCGTGGAAAGGCGCTTACCTCGGGCGCCGTCTATTGGGTGGCGAAACAACCTTCGTGCTGGGCGCGAGCGGGCACATTGCCGGCGCGATCAACCCGGCATCGAAGAACCGCCGCAGCTATTGGACGGATGGCGGGGCAAACACCGGGCGGATCACGGACCCGGAAGAGTGGCTGACCGGTGCGACCGAACAGAAGGGAAGCTGGTGGCTCGATTGGATCGAGTGGCTGCGTCCGTATGGCGGCAAGCAAACGGCGGCGCGCGGTCGTCTGGGGAGCACGAAATACGAGCCGATCGAGCCGGCACCCGGGCGTTACGTCAAGGCGCGCGCCTAGCGGATACGGTAAACGGGCGGTGGCGATGAGGGACTCCGCCGCCCGTGGTGACAACCCTCGTAAAAACGGCTGATAGGGAGGAGAAAATATGTCAAGAGTCGCACTCGTAACCGGCGGTATGGGCGGTCTCGGCGAAGCTATCTGCATCAAGATGGCGGCGCTTGGGCACAAGGTGGTCACGACGTATTCGCCAGGAAACAGCAAGGCGGCGGAATGGCTGCAGACGATGAACAATATGGGCTACGGCTTCAAGGGCTTCCCTTGCGATGTGACCGATTTCGATTCGTGCAAGGCATGTGTCGATCAGGTCGTGCGTGAAGTCGGCTCGGTGGATGTGCTGGTGAACAACGCCGGTATTACCCGCGATCTGACCTTCCGCAAGATGACCAAGGGGGATTGGGACGCGGTCGTCAAAACCAATCTCGATTCCGTGTTCAACATGACCAAGCAGGTTATGGACAGTATGGTCGAGCGCAAGTGGGGGCGGGTCATCAACGTTTCGTCGGTCAACGGCCAGAAGGGCGCCTTCGGTCAGACCAACTACTCCGCCGCCAAAGCCGGCATGCACGGTTTCACCAAGGCGCTGGCGCTGGAAGTAGCGCGCAATGGCGTGACGGTGAATACGATTTCGCCGGGTTATATCGGTACCAAGATGGTGATGGCCATTCCGCAGGAAATTCTCGATTCCAAAATCCTGCCGCAAATTCCCATCAGCCGGCTGGGCAAACCGGAGGAAATCGCGGGTCTGGTTGCTTATCTGTCGTCGGAAGAGGCGGCATTCGTAACTGGTGCCAATATTTCCATCAACGGCGGCCAGCACATGTCCTGATTGCGTTACCGGGATGAAAATGAAAACGGACCCGATCAGGTCCGTTTTGTTTTGTGGCGGAGCGGACGGGGCTCGAACCCGCGACCCCCGGCGTGACAGGCCGGTATTCTAACCAACTGAACTACCGCTCCGCGCCAACTTGTACCGGCTTCGCTTATCCGCTGCGCCGGCTGTGTGCTCGCTTACGCCAGCACATTTGTTCTGGCGTCCCCACGGGGATTCGAACCCCGGTTATCGCCGTGAAAGGGCGGTGTCCTAGGCCTCTAGACGATGGGGA
>JAVBJT010000002.1:0-66772 GCA_031546845.1 Azoarcus sp.
GGAGCCGCTCGAAGCCTATGGCATCGAGGCGATGTCCATCGGCTTTCTGGTCGAAACCGATACGCCGATGGTCTGGCGCGGCCCGATGGCGACGCAGGCGCTGAACCAGTTGCTGAAGGAAACGAACTGGCACGATCTCGATTACCTGATTATCGACATGCCGCCGGGCACGGGCGATATTCAGCTTACGCTGTCGCAGAGCGTGCCGGTGACGGGCGCGGTGATCGTTACCACGCCGCAGGATATCGCGCTGCTCGACGCGCGCAAGGGCTTGAAGATGTTCGAGAAGGTGGGCGTGCCCATTCTCGGCGTGGTCGAGAACATGAGCGTCCATATCTGTTCCAAGTGCGGGCACGAGGAGCATATTTTCGGCTCCGGTGGCGGCGAGACGTTGTGTAACGATTACGGTATTCCCTTCCTCGGCGCGCTGCCGCTGGATTTGCGCATTCGCGAAGAGGCCGACGGCGGCTCGCCGACCGTGGTGGCGGAGCCGGACTGTCGCATCGCCGTGATCTACAAGGCCATCGCGCGCAAGGTGGCGGTGCGGATCGCGGAAAAGGCCAAGGACATGACGCACAAGTTCCCCAGCATCGTCATCCAGAATACCTGAGCGATAGGGCGGCGAGAGGAACGGTACGCGGCGCGGTGGGACGCCTGGTTGAACGCCATGCGATCCTGGCGCGCGCCGTTTGCGATATTCGTTGTTTACGTGGGGCCGTTCTGCCCTACACTACGCGCATTTTTTGCCGGCCTTTTTTCCGGCGACAGAGGGATCGCGCTGATGTCCATCAAGTCAGACAAGTGGATTCGCCGCATGGCGGAGCGGGAAGGCATGATCGAGCCGTTTGCGCCGGAGCTGGTGCGCACCAACGATAGCGGCAAGATCGTCTCCTACGGCACGTCGAGCTACGGCTACGATGTGCGCTGCGCGAACGAATTCAAGATTTTTACCAACATCAATTCCACCATCGTCGATCCGAAGGCGTTCGACGAGCGCAACTTCGTCGATTTTACCGGCGACGTGTGCATCATCCCGCCGAACTCCTTCGCGCTCGCGCGCACGGTGGAATACTTCCGCATTCCGCGCAACATCCTCACCGTCTGCCTGGGCAAGAGCACCTATGCGCGCTGCGGCATCATCGTCAACGTGACGCCGCTCGAGCCGGAATGGGAAGGGCACGTGACGCTGGAATTTTCCAACACCACGCCCTTGCCGGCGAAAATCTACGCGGACGAAGGTATTGCGCAGATGCTGTTCTTCGAATCGGACGAAGTGTGCGAAACGTCGTATAAAGATCGTGGTGGTAAATATTTCGGTCAAACGGGCGTGACACTGCCGAAAATCTGAACGCCGGGCGCGAACGGACGTGGAAAGAGAAAGAAACGGGGGCCGGTTCCGGCCCCTTTGTACTTTTTGTTTCATATTTTTGTTTTGATAACGCAACACGAATACGGACGGGCGGCGCTGTTTACCCGGTCGAGCCGCAGCAGGAGAAACAAGCATGCGATTCCATTTTCCCGTCATCATCATCGATGAAGACTTCCGTTCCGAAAACACCTCGGGCCTGGGCATTCGCGCGTTGGCCAAGGCGATCGAGGACGAGAACATGGAAGTGCTGGGCGTGACCGGCTACAGCGATTTGGCCGCCTTCGCGCAGCAGCAAAGCCGCGGCTCGGCCTTCATCCTGTCGATCGACGACGAGGAATTCTTCTCGCCCGAGGCGTCGGCGAAAGCGATTTCCGATCTGCGCGCCTTCGTCGAAGGCATCCGCTCCCGCAATGCCGACATTCCGATTTTCCTGCACGGCGAAACGCGCACCAGCCGGCACATTCCGAGCGACGTGCTGCGCGAGATGCACGGCTTCATCCACATGTTCGAGGATACGCCGGAGTTCGTCGCCCGCTACATCGTGCGCGAGGCCAAGCACTATCTGGAATCGCTGCCACCGCCGTTTTTCCGCGCGCTCACCCATTACGCCGCCGACGGTTCCTATTCCTGGCACTGCCCCGGGCACTCGGGCGGCGTCGCTTTCCTGAAAAGCCCGGTGGGGCAGATGTTCCACCAGTTCTTCGGCGAGAACATGCTGCGCGCCGACGTGTGCAACGCGGTCGACGAACTCGGCCAGCTACTCGACCACACCGGCCCGGTGGCCGCTTCCGAGCGCAACGCCGCGCGCATCTTCAACTGCGACCACCTGTACTTCGTCACCAACGGCACCTCCACGTCGAACAAGATGGTGTGGCACACCACGGTGGCTTCGGGCGACATCGTCGTCGTCGACCGTAACTGCCACAAGTCGATCCTCCACTCCATCATCATGACTGGCGCGGTGCCGGTGTTCCTCACCCCCACGCGCAACCACTACGGCATCATCGGGCCGATTCCGCTGTCGGAGTTCGCCATCGACAACATCCGCAAGAAAATCGCGGCGAATCCCTTTGCCGGCGAGGCGAGCGATGCGAAGCCGCGCATTCTGACGATCACTCAATCGACCTACGACGGCGTGGTGTACAACGTCGAAACCATCAAGGACATGCTCGACGGGCTTATCGACACACTGCACTTCGACGAAGCTTGGCTGCCGCACGCGGCCTTCCACGATTTTTACGGCGATTACCACGCCATTGGCGCCGACCGTGTGCGCTGCAAGGAATCGATGGTGTTTTCCACCCAGTCGACACACAAGCTGCTCGCCGGCTTGTCGCAGGCGTCGCAGATCCTCGTGCAGGATTCGGAAACGCGCAAACTCGACCGCGATATCTTCAACGAAGCCTATCTGATGCACACCTCCACCTCGCCCCAGTACGCCATCATCGCCAGTTGCGATGTCGCGGCGGCGATGATGGAAGCGCCGGGGGGTACCGCGTTGGTCAACGAATCGCTGATGGAGGCGGTCGAATTCCGCCGCGCGATGCGCAAGGTCGATGCCGAATTCGGCGATGCCGATTGGTGGTTCAAGGTCTGGGGGCCGGAGTATCTCGCCGAGGAAGGGCTGGGCGAGCGCGAAGACTGGATGCTCAACAGCAACGAAAGCTGGCACGGCTTCGGCGATCTGGCTCCGGGCTTCAACATGCTCGACCCGATCAAGGCCACCATCATCACGCCGGGGCTCGACATGGAAGGCGACTTCGCCGACCACACCGGCATTCCCGCCGCCATCGTCACCAAGTACCTCTCCGAGCACGGCATCATCGTCGAAAAGACCGGCCTGTACTCCTTCTTCATCATGTTCACCATCGGCATCACCAAGGGCCGTTGGAACACGCTGGTAACGGAATTGCAGCAGTTCAAGGACGATTACGACCGCAACCAACCGCTATGGCGCGTGATGCCCGAATTCATCGCCAAGCACCCGCGCTACGAAAAAGTGGGGCTGAAGGATCTGTGCGACCAGATCCACTGCTTCTACAAAGCGCACGATGTCGCGCGCCTGACCACCGAAATGTATCTTTCCGATATGGTGCCGGCGATGAAACCCGCCGACGCCTTCGCCAAGATGGCGCACCGCGAGATCGAGCGGGTGCCAATCGACGACCTCGAAGGCCGCGTTACCGCGATGTTGGTCACGCCCTATCCGCCGGGTATTCCGCTACTGATTCCAGGTGAGCGCTTCAACGCCACCATCGTGCGTTACCTGCGGTTCGCACGTGACCTCAACGCCCGTTTCCCCGGCTTTGAAACCGATATACACGGCTTGGTCAAGGGCGACGACGGCCGCTACCACGTCGATTGCGTGCCCGGGAATTGATCGCTCGTTGAGAGGAAAGAATAGCGCGGGCCAGCCCCGCGCTATTGTCCGCTTATAGGCTGTGTGGGCGCTCCGCGCGCCGGTATTCGACAAAGTCGAAATCGAATTCATTGTCGGCGTCGGCGTGGTGTTTTTCCCGCTGCGTCTCGACGAACTGTTGGCGGTCGAAAGCGGGAAACCGCGCATCGCCGGCCACATCCGCATGCACCTCGGTCAGCACCAGCCGGTCGGCCGACGCCAGCAACTGCCGGTAAAGATCGGCGCCGCCGATCACGAATACCCGCGCGCTGTCGCTAACGGCCTGCAAGGCGGCGGTAGGGTTGGAAAAAACCTCCGCGCCATCGGCGCGATAAGCCGCATCGCGGCTCACCACCAGATTGCGCCGGCCCGGCAAGGCCCGCTTGAGCGATTCCCACGTTTTACGCCCCATCAAGATCGGATGGCCCAGTGTGCTGGCCTTGAAATGGGCGAGATCGGCCTTCAAGCGCCAGGGTAGTGCATTGTCGCGGCCGATGACGCTATTGCGCGCCACAGCGGCGATAAGCACGATTTCCACGGTGTTGCTACGTGTCTGTGCGGTCGTCGGCATGAAGCGAGGGCGGAAGCGTTAAAAGTGGGTAAAAGGCGTGGGTGGGCACGAATCGGTCGCCAGGATCGGCCGTCAGTAATCGGCCGGATCGGCCACCGGCGCCAGCGGGCGCAGCTCCGCCTGGTAGCGGCGGGCGTTATCCACGTAGTGGGCGGCGTTCCGCTTGATGTTCTCGATATCCTCATCGCTCAGCTCGCGGATGATGCGTCCGGGCGAGCCGACTACCAGCGAGCGGTCGGGGATCACCTTGCCTTCTGGAATCAACGCCTTGGCGCCAATGATGCAGTTCTTGCCGATCACCGCGTTGTTCAGAATGATCGCGTTGATACCGATCAGCGTGCCGTCGCCCACGGTGCAGCCGTGCAGCATCGCCATGTGGCCGATGGTGACATCCGCGCCGATGGTGAGCGGCACGCCGACATCGTTATGGAGAACGGTGCCGTCCTGGATATTGGTGTTGTCGCCGATCGCGATTGGATCGTTGTCGCCGCGCACCACCACGTTGTACCAGATGTTGACGTTGTCGCCAGCGCGCACGCGGCCAATCACCGTTGCGTTGTGCGCCACCCAGCAGCCCTTGCCGAAGTGGGGGCTGTGTTCGCCCAAAGCGTAAATGCTCATGTGTCGTCTCTCGTCATGTCCGGTCTACCGATGCGCGCGGACGTAAGGGCCGGAATCATAGCAAGCAGTTGAGCGTTTTGGCTTACAAAGCGGTGCTTTCCCAGCGCGCCAGCCCGCGCTGCGCCCGTCCGGCCGTGTCGGAAGGGCGAAGAACGGGGCGGTGGTGGTAGCATTCGCTGCTCGTCCATCCCTCTCCGCTTCCCCATGCTGAGTTACCGCCACGCTTTCCATGCTGGCAATCATGCCGATGTTTTCAAGCACTTCGTCCTTGTCGAACTGCTCGACTATTACCGGCTGAAGGACAAGCCTTGGTGGTACGTCGATACCCATTCCGGGGCGGGATGCTATGCGCTCGGCAGCGAGGAGGCGGCAAAGAACGCAGAGTTCGAGACCGGTATCGGCCGGCTTTGGGGGCGCGACGATCTGCCGGCGCAACTGGCGGCGTACATGAGCGCGGTGGCGCAATTCAACCCGCATGGCCGCCTGTTGTTCTACCCCGGATCGCCCGCCTTGGCGATGACGCGTGCGCGGCCGCAGGACCGCCTGCGCCTGTTCGAGATGCACCCCACCGATGCCGATACGCTGGAAGCCACCTTCGAGCGCGAGGCGGAACGGGTACAGGTGCGCCGCGCCGACGGCTTTGCCGGTCTGCCCGGCCTGATGCCGCCGCCGGTACGGCGGGCCGTGACGCTGATCGACCCTTCCTACGAAGTAAAGGACGACTACCAGCGCGTTGTCGATACGCTCAAAAGCGCGCTGCGGCGTTTTCCCACCGGCACTTATATGGTGTGGTACCCGCTGCTGGCGCGCGAGCAGGCGCGGCTGTTGCCACGGCGGCTGGGTGAGCTGGGCGCGGATAGTTGGCTCGATGCCCGCCTGGTGGTGCAAGAACCGTCGCGCTACGGCTTCGGCCTGTTCGGTAGCGGCCTGTTCGTTATCAACCCGCCGTGGGTGCTGCCCGAACGGCTGGAAGCCGTGTTGCCGTGGCTGGCGGAAACGCTGGGCGAGAACGGCGAGGGCGCTTTCGATCTGGAGTACCACATCGAATGACCGGGGATGAAAAAAGCGACGCCTTGATCGCCCTGCGCGACGCGTTACGCCGGTTTACCGATGAGCGCGCCTGGGCGGTGTTTCACACGCCGAAAAACCTTGCGATGGCGTTGGCGGGGGAGGCGGGCGAGGTGCTGGAGCACTTCCAGTGGCTCACCCCCGAGCAATCGGCCGCGCTACCGGCCGAAGCGCATGCCGAAGTGGCCCTGGAACTGGCCGATGTGCTGTGTTACCTGGTGCGCCTGGCCGATGTGCTCGACATCGATTTGGCCGATGCCGCCCGGCGCAAGCTGGCGATCAACGCCGAACGCTACCCGGTTGCCAAGGCGCGCGGCCGGGCCGACAAGTACGACCGCCTCTGACTGCTTTTGACCGTTTCCCGCCATGTCCTTCGCCGAATTGCTTGTTTTGATGCTGCTGTGCCTGCTGGCGTGGTTCTGGTTCAGCACGCTCAAGGCCCGCGAGGCTGGTGTGCGGGCCGCGCGGGTGGCCTGCGAGCGCGAAGGCGTGCAACTGCTCGACGAAACCGTGGCAGGCCGTTCGCTGCGGCTGGCGCGCGACGACAATGGCCGCCTTGTGTGGCAGCGCGTTTACGACTTCGAGTACTCCGGCTCGGGCTACGACCGCTTTCGCGGCTCGATCATGCTGCTTGGACATGAAGTGACGATGCTCGACGTTTCCGCGCACAAGGGCCCCCGGCTGGTGCAGTGAGGTGTGCCGGGCGGCTGGCCGAAAAATCTTGATCCGATGGCGCGGTGGGGTATAGTCGCGCCGCGCTGCGCGGTACCGGGCGGCATCGAACATAGAGCAATGCTCATAAAGCGGCTTCGTGCCGGATCACTCTGTTAAGGAACACACGCATGTCATCTTCCGACGCCCGCGCCAACTGGGGGTCGCGCCTGGGCTTCATTCTGGCCGCATCCGGTTCGGCGGTCGGTCTGGGCGCCATCTGGAAATTCCCCTATATCGCCGGCCGTAACGGCGGCGGCGCGTTTCTGCTGGCTTACCTGGGCTGTGTCTTCACGCTCGGTTTGTCGTTGCTGATGGCGGAAATGCTCATCGGGCGGATGGCGAAACGTTCGGCCACCTCTGCCTATCGCCTGCTCGGCAACAAGCTGTGGGCATGGGCGGGGCGCTTGTCGGTGCTGTGCGTTTTTATCATTTTCGCGTACTACAACGTTGTCGGCGGGTGGACCGTCGCCTATCTGTTCCGCTCGCTCACCGGCGAGGCGTTGACGCACGATACGGCGCGGCTGAACGAGATGTTCAGCGCTTTCGTTGCCGATCCTGTGTGGTCGATGGTCTATACCGCGCTATTTCTTGGGCTGACGGCGGGGATCGTGCTCAAGGGCGTGGAAAAGGGCATCGAGCGCATGAGCAAGGTGCTGATGCCAGCGCTGTTCATCCTGATGCTGTTGCTGATCGGCCGTTCGCTGACGCTGGACGGGGCCATCGAGGGCGTTTGGTATTTCATCACGCCCGATTTCTCCAAATTCACTCCCGATATGCTCGTCGACGCCATGGGGCTGGCGTTTTTCTCGCTGTCGCTGGGCGGCGGAATGATCATCGCCTACGGCTCTTATATTTCACCCGAAACCAAGTTGACCGGCGCAACCTTCTGGGTTGCCACGCTGGCCACGCTGGCCTGCGTGCTGGCGGGGCTGATGATTCTGCCGGCGGTCTTCGCCTTCGGCGTCGATCCGGGGCAGGGGCCAGGGCTGACCTTCGTCACCATGCCGGCGCTTTTCGCGCAGATGCCGGCGGGGCATTTCTTCGCCGTGTGTTTTTTCCTGCTGCTGTTGTTCGCCGCGCTGACCTCGTCGGTGTCGATTCTTGAGCCGATCGTCAGCTTTCTCATCGACGATTTCGGCCTATCGCGCAAGCTTGCCACGGCGCTGATCTCGGCCGTGTCGTTTTGCTTGAGCTTCCCGGCCGCCTGGTCTTTCGGCACGATGTCCGAAACGCATTGGCTGGGCGCGCGCAATCCCTTCGACTCGATGGACTATTTGGCGCAAAACGTTCTGATGCCCGCCGGCGGTCTGCTGGTGGCGCTGTTCGTGGGCTGGGCCGTGTGGCCGCGAGTACGTGCCGAACTGGACCAGGAGCGCGTGCCCGGCTTCTTCTTTATGCTGTTCCGTGGCGCATGCGCCGTTTTGGCGCCCATCCTCATCTGCATCATCTGGTATTACAAGCTCACAGGGAAAAACTGAGCGCCCTGGCGCCGCGCGGTTTCTCAAAGTGTCGGGCGCGGCGTGGCATCTTCTAGGCTTGTTCCTTGGTTTTTTTTTCCTTACCGCGCTTGGGTGGCATCCGCGCCGGCCCGCGCGCGCCATTGATTAAGGCGCTCGCGGTAAGCCGTTGCGTCTTGCAGCGATGCCTGTAGCAATTCGGCTTGGTCGCTTGCGGTCAAAAGATGGGCTTGTGCCATTTTTTGCAATTGCCGTTCGATCTGGCGCGGCAAACCATCGAGCCAACCGAGCATGGCCACCGCTGCTTCCGGCATGTCGCCCCTGGCGGCATGGAACAGCGCCAGATTGACCGGCATGTGCTGTTGCATGCAGTCGATGACGTTGTCGATGTGCTCGAAACGCGTGAGCCAAGGCAATGCCGTATCGGCGAGCCAGTGGGAAACGCCAGCGGAAAACGCCTCGATATCGTCCGCGTTGCGGATAGTCCAGCCGCCATGCGCATCCGCTTCGAGCACGCGGTATTGAAAATGGGTGAAGGGCGTATCGAAATCCGGCGTGGCGAGCGACTGGGATTTACCGGTCAGCGCCATCTGTACCGCCGGGACGAGGCAGAGCAGGTCGACGTACAACTGGCCGCCGTGCTCCTTGGACCACCATTTGTCGCGGTAGAAGCTGATTTGCTGCTGCGCCGTGCCAGTTTCGTGGTGAAACAGACGTAAATCCTGCCCCATCCGGGATTTGATCTTGGCGAATGGCGATAAGACCGGCGTATCGCGGAAAATTTGATCCAACGCGGCGCCGAGTTTTTTGTTTAACGGCATTGCCTGATTCCGATGAGGGTGAACATGTCGAGACGCCTAAATTCCGCCGCTGGACGTGGATTCGGCGGATTTGATCTTGATCCCCGATAGCGTCCGGACCAATAGCACGTCGTCCTCGAATTCCCACCATCCCGTCTTCCCGCCACAGCGAGCATTACTGCCATGCCATCGGTGTAATCGTCACACGCGGAAGAATCGCCAGGCATTGCTTTCACGGACTGCTTGACCAGCCACGACATGACGCGCGGCTCGGAGAGCGAGATAGGCGCGTGCCCGTTAAAAGCGCCGGATGATGTGATCGGCGGGAAAGGTTTTCCATGGGATGGTGTCGAGGCGGGTGCCGCCGAGTATTCCGTTTTCATCGGAGTAGCTATAGTCGAATTCGCCGTTTCTTTTAAACTCCGCGATCGGCGCGAAGGAACGGTAAGAGAATACAAAGCGTTCCTTTTCCGCGTGTAGGCGTTCGACTGTGACGGTTCCGTTCGATATGAATTTCCCTTTGTTGTCGGTGCAGGAAACCTGGCCGTCGCCGGTGAAAATCGAGCCGGACTGGGTAAGCATCAGGTCATACACGCAGGAATCGATTTTATCGACGCGAAATTCAACGTCGCTGTCTTCATGGGTCGTCAGGCGGTAATGGTTATCGCCGATCTTTTCCATCGTGGCGATACCGGTGGAATCACTTTGTGACGTTGGATTTGGGTACATCCTGTCTGTTCTTATGCGGTTGACGAGGTATTTCCACGTTCCCGCGAGCGGAATTTCCTGCATGCTGAAGCGGGTGAGGTTGAGCGTGCCGCTGCGGCCGTTCTGTAATGTGTATGTGAAATCGGCGACGTTGTTGGAGCCGAACCGGAGTATCCCCGTGCCGGCAATTTCGCGTGCAACTCCCGCCGGATCGTATTCTGGGCCAGGAGGAGGGCCGGAAGCTTTCTGTAATTGCCCAATCAGAAATCCATGAAGGCGCTTACCCGTAAACAGAATGTAAGTGGGTGAGCGATCCTCGTCGAAGTGGTACCAAGCGAGCGCCAGCGTGTCACCCCGTTGCTCGATATTGACGCCCATGCCGTCCTGCGACGGATCCCACCACCAGTCACTTGTGTAAGTGTCGCTCCTGAAAAACGGGGTGGTGGTGAACGTCGCGGTTTCGCCGCAGCCCTGTCGTGGCCCTTCGGTATGCTGGCGCGAGTGGTCGAACACCAGGGCGGCGTTTTCCATGTGCAGTCGACGGACCGTGATGGTTCCAGAGCGGGCGTTGGGATTGGCCCCGGGGGTGTCGTTGTTGTTGATTCTCTTGCAATAAAACCTCCCGCTTCCACTCAGGCCCGTGGCGGATTGCGTGAGATCCTTGTGATACATGGTGTACGAACAGCGTTCGTCGGCATTGATGGCTTGGGTCTCTACGGTATAAAAGCCAGGGTAGTCGGGGTTGCTCGAGGGGAAAGCGGTTAATGTGGCGATGCCGGTGCTTGTCGATTCGCCACAGTTTCCCGAATAGTTCGACGCGTAGCGCCACGTATAGAACTGTTCTGGGTCGTATGTATTGTCGGGTAGTGATTCCGGCATATTGAAGCGCGTGAGTTCGAACGAACCATTGCGGCCGTTCAGTGTGTATTCGAACGTGGCGGTGGTTTGATCGGAGCCGGGGGCCGAAGGTCTGAACGTGAGCGTGGCGGTGCCGATGGTATGACGCACGACGTTCGCCGGGTTGTAGTCGGAGCCGGGAGGCGGGCCGGAGGCGGTCTGCAATTCGCCGCTCAACACGCCATTGATAAGCTTGCCAGCAAGCAGCACGTAGCTGGGCGAGCGGTTCCCGTCAAAGTGATACCAGGCTACGGCTAGCGTGTCGACCTGTTGCGCGACGTTGAGGCCCATGCCGTCGGTGGCCGCGCTCCACCACCAGCCCTGGTAGTCGGTGGCATTGGCGGCGGTACTGCCGAGCAAGGTGGTGAGTGCGATGGCCGATAGGGTGGTTTTCATGTTTATTCTCCCTTGCTTATCGATTATTAGAATTATGTGGCGTGTGGCACTCGCCCTTTCAGAGCGGGTGCCAGGAGCAATGGCAATTTACGGATTGGTGCTGTCGTACGGAGGGCCGCTGAGGCTTCCGTATCTCCCGCATATATAGCCGCTTCTGTTTTCGCTATGGGGGGAAAGCGTGTAGTCGAATACAAGAACCCCGTTTTCTGTTTGCAGACGCCTGACTGTGACGGAATCGATGGAGACACTGCCGCCATAGGTGCAAGAGCTTCGACCGCTGCCGGTGAAGATCGAGCCGGATTGGATGAGTTTCAGGTCGTACGTGCAGGATTCGACATTGACATTGTTACCATCGCTCAAGAACATATTGTTTGAGGTCTTATCGTCTTTGGTCGTCAGGCGGTAAAGCTTGTCGCCCGTTTTCTCCATCGTGGCGATACCGCTGGCTGTGCCTGCCCAGGAATGAATCGTATCGGTGACAAAACAGTCCCATGCCGCATAAGCGGCATTGTATTTCCATAATCCGGTGGCGAGTGGCAGTTGCTCCATGGTGAAACGGGTGAGGTCGAGCGAGCCGCTGCGGCCGTTTAGCGTGTATTCGAAGGTTGCGGAGGTTGCGGAGGTAAAGTTGAGTGTGGCGGTACCGGCGGTTTCGCGCGACACATCTGCCGGATCGTATGCCGGGCCTGGGGGCGGGCCGGAGGCCGTCTGCAATTCGCCACTCAGCGTGTTACTGACAAGTTTACCCGCGAGCAGCGAGTAGGTGGGCGAGTGGTCTTCGTCGAAGTGATACCAGGCGACCGCTATCGTGTCGCCCTGTTGCTCGATGTTGAGTCCCATGCCGTTTTTCGAGGGGGGCCACCACCAGCCGCTCTGGTAAAAGCCAGCGCCTTCGATGTACAGCGAACCGTTGTTGGGGGGAGGGAAGCCAACGAGTGTTTCGTCGTAAGTGGTGATTGTTGGAGGGGTTTGATCGACGATTGATTTATGGGTGTGCGTTCTTACGTAATCGAGTACTAAAACGCCATTTTCTACTTGCAGGCGTTTGACTTCGACGGTTTCTTCGTTGAAGTCGTCATAGTCCAAAGCACGGCCATTCCCGGTGAAGACGGGACCAGAGTCGCTAAGATTCAGGTCATAGGCGAGATACGAAAGAAAAGCACCGTCGCTGTTATATCTTCCGGTTGTCAAGCGGTAGTGATTGCCGCTGGTGTTTTCCATTATGGCGAAAGGGGATCCACCAAATCTGTGAAAAGCCCTCCATGAGCTGGTGAGTGGCGTCGGCTGCATGGCGAAGCGCGCGAGCTCGAACGAGCCGCTATTGCCGTTCAATGTGTATTCGAAAGTGGCGGTGGCTTGATCGGAGCCAGACACTGAGGGTTTGAATGTGAGTGTGGCAGTACCGACAGCATTGCGTGTGACGTTCGCCGGGTTGTAGCCGGGGCCGGGAGGCGGGCCGGAGGCGGTCTGCAGTTCGCCGCTCAACACGCCATCGACGAGCTTGCCCGCGAGCAGGACGTAGCTGGGCGAGCGGTCTTCGTCGAAGTGATACCAGGCCACCGCCATGGTGTCGCCTTGTTGTTCGACATTGAGGCCCATGCCGTCGGTGGCCGCGCTCCACCACCAACCCTGGTAGTCGGTGGCATTGGCGGTAACGCTGGCGCTGAGCAAGGCGGTGATGGCGATGGCCGATAGGGTGGTTTTCATATTTGTTCTCCCTTGCTTATCGATTACTAGAATTATGTGGCGTGTGGCACCCGTCCTTTCCAGGGCGAGCGCTGGGAGCAGCGAGTTTCAGGGATTTGCCGTGGCAGTGGCATGGCGTGGAAAGCCGATGAGCTTTTCTGGACATGCCCCGACAAACCCCCCTCCTACTAAATGTCTCCCGAATACGATGGAGTCATTTTCTACGATCAATTGGGGGGGCCGCATGCCCCTCACAGGTGACGGTGAAGAATCGTCGCCGTATGTGCATGAAACGCCGATGTCACCGAAAAAAACCGGGCCATCTTGCACGTTGGCGAGCGTAATGTCGTACGTGCAGATGAAGCTTAAGCCGCCCTGGGCTTTGAAGTCTTCGCCGCCCTGGAACGTCAGGCGGTATCTTCTGTCGCCTGTTTCTTCCATCGTGGCGGTACCTGTTGTCGACTGCGGGTAGGGAGGGTTTATGCCGCTAAGCGGAGGGGTCCGCATGTAGGTAGGACATCCCGGTAGTGCGGCGGTGGAAACGACTTGCCACGTACCCGTTTTGGGCGCTGCCTGCATGGGGAAGCGAGTGAGATTGAGCGAGCCGCTGCGGCCGTTTATCGTGTATTCGAAAACGGCGGTATCTTTATATGCAGTATTTTCATCGTAACCGAATGTGATCGTCGCGGTACCGGCTGTCGTGCGCGATACGTCAGCCGGGTTGTAGCCGGCGCCGGGCGGTGGCCCTTCGGCTTTCTGCAGTGGTCCGCTCAATCTATGATTTTGTTCGATCATGCCCGCAAGCAGTGCGTAGCTGGGCGAATGATCCTCGTCGAAGTGGTACCAGGCGATTGCCAGCATGTCGCCCTGCTGTTCGATGTTGAATCCCATACCGTCTTGCGCTGGATCCCACCACCAGCCTTGATGGTCGTTGCGACTGAAGAGGAGCCAGCCGGGCATGATGGCGACGAGCGTTCCGCTTTCGTTGCACCCTTGCGTGCTTGTTTCTGTGCGCGAATGTTCGAGCGTCAGATTATCTGAGCCCCGCTGCAGGCGGCTGACGACGATGCTTCCCTCGCGACCGTTGTTGCATGAGAATCGGCCGTTGCCGGCAAAGATGCGGCCGGCCTGCGCAAGGTTCAGGTCGTACGTGCAAAGCTCGCCGCCGTTGCCGTCCTCGGTTTCCAGGCGGTAGCTGCCGGTGCCGGTTTTCGTCAACTGCGCGTAGCCGCTACTGGTCCGTTCGCCACAGCTTCCCGAATAGCCTGCGGTGTATTTCCATTTGTTTGGGGTATCGAGCGCTATTTCCTGCGCGGTGAACCGGCCGAGGCTGAACGAGCCGCTTTGGCCATTCAAGGTGTATTCGAGAATGGCGTTGGTTTGGGAGGTAAAGCGGAGTGTGGCTGTGCCGACGGTGGCATGTGTAACTTCGGCCGGGTTGTAATCCGGGCCGGGTGGGGGGCCGGAGGTGGTTTGCAGGTCGGCGCTGAGCACGCCATCGACGGGCGTTCCGGCGAACAGGACGTAGCTGGGCGAGCGGTCGGCATCGAAGTGATACCAGGCTACCGCCATCCTATCGCCTTGTTGTTCGACGTTGAGCCCCATGCCGTCGGTGGCCGCGCTCCACCACCAGCCTCCGTAGTCGGCGGCGTTGGCGGCGCTGGAGCTGAGCAAGGCGGCGAGGGCGAGCGCCAATACGGTGGTTTTCATGCTTTCCCCCTTTATTGTGTTTCGATGATCGAGGTTATGACGAATGGAATGGTTTTGCTTGCGGCAAACCCTGTTAAGGATAATGGAGGGCGTCTATCCGGGGTACGGGTTTTTATATCTTGAAGACATATCTGTAGCCTTGCGGTGGGGCTTTGGCGCGTTTCCACGGCTTGCGTGACGATGGGCGCGGGGCTGGATACGGCTTATTATTCGCCCCGGACAAACAGGACTTTTCCCATGCATTTCATGACCGCCCTCGGGGCCGCGTGGCAGCGGCGCGATAGCTTGTTGTGCGTTGGGCTCGATCCCGACCCCGGCCGATTCCCTGCCCATCTGCAAGGACGAACAGGAGCGATTTTCGAGTTCTGCAAGGGCATCGTCGATGCCACGGCCGATCTCGTCTGCTGCTTCAAGCCGCAGATCGCCTATTTTGCCGCACGCCGCGCGGAGGATGAGCTCGAGGCGCTGATCGATCACATCCACGCTCGCCATCCGGGCACGCCGGTGATTCTTGACGCTAAGCGCGGCGATATCGGTAGTACCGCCGAGCAGTACGCGGTGGAGGCGTTCGAGCGTTACCGGGCCGATGCGGTTACGGTGAATCCTTATTTGGGACGCGATTCGGTGGAGCCGTACCTGGCGTATACCGACAAGGGTGTGATTCTGCTGTGCCGGACGTCGAACCCCGGCGGGTCCGATCTGCAGTTTCTCGATCTCGATACCGGTTCCGGCAGCGCAAAAGAGCGCCTGTTCGAGCGCGTCGCCCGGCTGGTAGCGGATGAGTGGAACGCGAGTGGCAATTGCGGCCTTGTCGTCGGCGCTACTTTTCCGGCGGAGATCGCCCGTGTGCGCGAGTTGGTGGGGGATATGCCGCTGCTGGTGCCGGGCATTGGCGCGCAGGGCGGCGATATCGAGGCGACCGTGCGTGCCGGGTGCGATGCCGAGGGCGGCGGGCTGATGATCAGTTCGTCGCGCGCCATTCTGTATGCTGGCCGTGGCGAGGATTACGCCGCCGCCGCGCGCCGTGTGGCGCTCGAAACGCGCGATGCGATCAACGCTCACCGTGGTGGGCGGGTGCGGGCCGGATCATGAAATACAAGGATCTGCGCGATTTCATCGCCCAGCTTGAAGCGCGCGGCGAGCTCAAGCGCATTGCCGTGCCGGTGGATACCCACCTGGAAATGACCGAGATTGCCGACCGCGTGCTGCGCGCGGGCGGCCCGGCGTTGCTGTTCGAGCGGCCGACGACGAAGGGCGTGGCGCAATCCATGTCGGTGCTCGCCAACCTGTTCGGCACGCCGCAGCGCGTGGCGTATGGCATGGGCGAGAGCGGCGAGGGCGACAATTGGCGGCAGGCCTTGCGCGAGGTGGGGCAACTGCTCGCTTTTCTCAAGGAGCCGGAGCCACCAAAGGGCCTTAGGGACGCCTGGGAAAAATGGCCGGTGTTGAAGCAGGTGCTCAACATGGCGCCGAAGGAGGTCCGCTCCGCGCCGTGTCAGGAGGTGGTGTGGGAAGGCGCGGATGTCGATCTGGGCCGCCTGCCGATCCAGTATTGCTGGCCGGGCGATGTTGCGCCGCTGATTACTTGGGGGCTGGTGGTAACGCGCGGGCCGCACAAGCGGCGGCAGAATCTCGGTATCTACCGCCAGCAGGTGCTGGGGCCGAACCGGGTCATCATGCGTTGGCTGGCCCATCGCGGCGGTGCGTTGGATTTCCGCGAGCACCAGCAGGCGCATCCGGGCGAGCCCTTTCCGGTCGCGGTGGTGCTGGGCTGCGATCCGGCGACCTTGCTCGGTGCAGTTACGCCGGTGCCGGATACCTTGTCCGAATATCAGTTCGCCGGTTTGTTGCGCGGCGCGAAAACGGAGTTGGCGCGTTGCCTCGGCAGCGACCTGCAGGTGCCGGCTTCCAGCGAGATCGTGCTCGAAGGCGTGATCCATCCCGATGATGTGGCGGCGGAAGGCCCTTACGGCGACCACACCGGGTATTACAACGAGGTCGCCTCGTTTCCGGTCTTTACCGTCGAGCGCATCACCCTGCGCCGCGATCCGATTTACCATTCCACCTATACCGGCAAGCCGCCGGACGAGCCGGCAATGCTCGGCCTGGCGCTGAACGAGGTATTCGTGCCGCTGTTGCAGCGGCAGTTTCCCGAGATTGTCGATTTCTATCTGCCGCCCGAGGGGTGCTCCTACCGGCTGGCGGTGGTGAGTATGAAGAAGCAGTACCCCGGCCACGCCAAGCGGGTGATGTTCGGCATCTGGAGTTTTCTGCGCCAGTTCATGTATACCAAGTTCATCATCGTGGTCGATGACGATGTGGATATCCGCGACTGGAAGGAAGTGATCTGGGCGCTGACCACCCGTGTCGATGCAATCCGCGACACCACGTTGGTCGATGGCACGCCGATCGATTATCTCGATTTCGCCAGCCCGGTCGCCGGTCTGGGGTCCAAGATGGGTATCGACGCCACCAACAAGTGGCCCGGCGAGACGGCGCGCGAATGGGGCCGGGCCATCGTTATGGACGAGGCGGTGAAACGGCGCGTCGATGCCATGTGGGCCGATCTCGGCCTTGATGTGGGTTCCGTTTCCGGTTCATGACCAACATGCGGAGGCCGGCATACGCTGGTCTCCGCCCCTTCAATCTTTTGCGCGGGAGTCCACGATGTCCCAGCCCAACCAGCAAGAATACGATGTTGTCGTCGGCGCGCAGCCGCCCGACAAGCTCGTCACGCTCACCCACCTCATCTACGCACTGCACGCCTTCGCGCTGCTGACGGCGGCCGGCACCTTGCTGTTCGGTTTTGTCGCCAGCGTGCCGTCCATCGTCGCCGTGTTGCTCAATTACTGGAAGAGGGGGGAGGTGCGCGGCACCTGGCTCGAAAGCCACTTCCGCTGGCAAATCCGTACCTTCTGGTTCGCCGCGTTGTGGATCGCGGTGGCGACACTGCTTGCTGTCACCCTCATCGGTATTCCGTTGGCAATAGTGCTGTTCGCGGTTGCCGGGCTATGGGTACTGTATCGCGTGGCGCGAGGCTGGTGGACGCTCACCGAGCGTCGGCCGTTGCCGGTACAGCCGTAAAAGCCCGGCGGGGGTCGTTCAGCCTTTCTTTACGAACTCCGATTTCAGCTTCATCGCGCCGAAGCCCTCGATCTTGCAGTCGATGTCGTGATCGCCCTCGACCAGGCGGATGTTCTTGACCTTGGTGCCGACCTTCAGCACCTGCGACGCACCCTTGACCTTCAGATCCTTGATGATGCTGATGGTATCGCCGTCCTGCAGAATGTTGCCGACGGCATCCTTGACCACCTTGACCTCGTCTGTGGCGCTGGCGGCACCGCCAGCGGCGGGCCACTCATGAGCGCATTCGGGGCAGACCAGTTGCGCGCCGTCTTCGTAGGTGTATTCGGAATGGCATTGGGGGCAGGGCGGTAAAGTGCTCACAGGCGTTCTCGCGTTTCGTTGTCGATGAAATCGGGGCGCGCGCAGTTTACGCGCTGCGCGGGGTTGATGGTTGAGGGGCTGATGATTCCTGGGTTTCCAGGGCGGTTATGCCGATTCCCGGGCAATGTGTTTAGCAATTCCAGCCGTGGTTATGTCATTTCGATTGCGATGGACTTGGCTGTCCGGATGCCGCCAAGCGCCCGGCGCCCAGCCACACCCATTCCAGCAGGCTGTCCTGCGCCGCCTTGCTGGCGGCGGCCGAGGGGTGGTTGACCATCATCACAACCGCGTAGCGGCGGCCGTCGTGGGCGAGCACGTAGCCGGCCATGGCGCGCACGCCGTCGATGGTGCCGGTTTTGATATGCGCCTGGCCGCTGGCGGGGCTGCCGTCGAGGCGGCGGCGGGCGGTGCCGTCGAGGCCGGCCACGGGCAGCGCGGCGATGAATTCGGGCATCCACGGCCGCCGCCACGCGGCGAGCAGCAGGCGGCCCAGGGTGTCGGCGCGGATGCGTTCGGCGCGCGACAGGCCTGCGCCATTCTCGATCAGCAGCCCGGCGGTGTCGATGCCCGCGCGGGTCAGCGCGACGAAGGCGGCGCGGGCGCCGTCTTGCACCATGTCGGGCGGGGTGTCGGTGGTGTGCAGGCTGGAGATGGATGCTGCGTTGGCGGCCGCGATATTGAGCGGCGCGGCATCGGAGCGGCCGAGCGTGGCGAGCAGTTGGCGGGCGATGACGTTGTTCGACCACTTGTTCATGTCGCGCACCACGTCGGCCAGCGACGCGGAAGGCTCGCTCAGCAGCTCGACGGTGCCGGCGGGGGCGGGGCCATTGCGTACCTTGCCTTCGAGCCGGCCCCCGGCCTCTTTCCACAGCGCGGCGAGCAGGGCGGGGCCGTATTCCCGAGCGGGCAGCGGGGCGGCGCTCCAATCGCGGCGGCCGCAACTGGCGGGCAGGCTGCCCTCGAGCACCAGGCGCGGGCCGGGTTCCAGGCGGGCATCCAGCGCGGCGTACCAAGTTCCGCAGGGACCGTCGGTGGTGCGCAGGCGGTTATCCACGGTCAGCCCGGTTAGCGGCGGATCGGCGCTAAGGGCCACGCTTGCGCTGGCGCGGGCGGTTGGCACCAGGGTGAGTTGCAGCGCGTTGTAGTTCAGCAGCAAGGCCGAGGGGCCGGCGTTGTACGGGCGCAGGCCACGGCCGTCGAAGGCGTCGGGGTCATGCGGGGGCAGGCGCAGTGCGGAATCGTCGAGCACGATGTCGCCCTGAATGGTGTCGATGCCGGCGACCGCGCGCACTTGCCGCAGCAGTTTCCACACGCGTTCATAGGTCAGTTCGGGGTCGCCGCCGCCAATCAGGTAAAGGTCGCCGCGCAGCACGCCCTGGCGGATGGTGCCGGTGGTGGCCAGCGTTGTTGTCCAGGTATAGGCGGGGCCGAGGCGCTCGAAGGCGGCAAAGCTGGTGGTCAGCTTCATGACCGATGCCGGGTTCATCGGCTGTTGCGCGTTTTCGGTCAGCAGCGGTTGCGCTTCGTCCACGGCCTGCACCCAGATCGATACCGCGTCGGGCGGGATGCGCGCGGTGTCGAGGGCGGCGCGCACCACCGCCGGTATCGCCGCGAAGGCGGGGAACGCCCAGGCGAGTAGGCACAGGGCGAGCAGCGCGCGGAGCGAGAGGCGGTAAAAGCCGTGGCCGGCGTTGATGTGGTTGCGGTGCATGCAGTGTCGAGAAATGGGAAACAGGCTTTCGGGTCTTCGCGGGCGTGGCTTACGGGTAGAATCGCGCTTTTCGGCGCGCCGCGAAAATAGCCATTCTATCCGCGTGGCGGCGCTTTGTTCTCCGTTTGATTGTGCTTGATTCTCTTTCGCCCGGAACGACGACATGATCCTGATTACCGGCGGCGCCGGTTTCATCGGCGCCAACTTCATCCTCGACTGGCTTGCCACCTGCGACGAGCCGGTGCTCAACCTCGACGCGCTGACCTACGCGGGCAACCCCGAAAACCTCGCCACGCTGGCGGGCGATCCCCGTTACGTGTTCGCGCACGGCGATATTTGCGACCGCGCGCTGGTCGACCGCTTGCTCGCCACACACCGGCCGCGCGCCATCGTCCATTTCGCCGCCGAAAGCCATGTCGACCGTTCCATCCACGGCCCGGCCGCGTTTGTGCGCACCAACGTCGAAGGCTCCTTTACCTTGCTCGAAGCGGCGCGCGCTTACTGGAGCGGGCTGGGTGAGGCGGAGCGGGCGGCGTTCCGCTTTCTGCATGTTTCCACCGACGAGGTTTACGGCTCGCTCGGCTCCGACGATCCGCCCTTTGCCGAAACCAAGACCTACGAGCCGAATAGCCCCTACTCGGCGAGCAAGGCGGCGAGCGACCATCTGGTGCGCGCCTGGCACCATACCTACGGCCTGCCGGTGCTCACCACCAACTGCTCGAACAACTACGGCCCCTACCAGTTTCCCGAAAAGCTGATTCCGCTGACGATCGCCAACGCGCTCGCCGGCAAGGCGCTGCCGATCTACGGCGATGGCCGCAACGTGCGCGACTGGTTGTATGTGGGCGACCACTGCGCGGCCATCCGCGAGGTGCTCGCGCGCGGGCGGCTGGGCGAAACGTACAACATCGGTGGCTGGAACGAACAGCCGAATATCGACATCGTGCATACCATCTGCGCGCTACTCGACGAACTGCGCCCCGACCCAGCGGGCAAATATGCGCGCCTGATCTCCTTCGTCAAGGACCGCCCCGGCCACGACCGCCGCTACGCTATCGACGCGCGCAAGATCGAACGTGAACTGAGCTGGCGGCCGGCGGAAACTTTCGAAACCGGCATCCGCAAAACGGTGCGCTGGTACCTCGACCACCAGGACTGGGTGGCGCATGTGCACAGCGGCGCCTACCGCGAATGGATCGAGCGCAACTACGCCGCGCGGTGAAACGGAGCGGAAGCCCATGGCGTCGGTGAACGGCATTTCCCGCCCTGAGGGCGAGCCGCTCGGCGCGGGTGCCGACTGCCGCGCGAGGCTGTTCGTTGCCGCCGCGCTGCTGCTTTTTCTTGAGAGCGCGGTAGCCTGCACGGCCCCGCCACTATCGCTGTTCCGGGGGCACGAATCCCTGCTGACCGAGGCCAGCGCCGTCGCGCTCGTCGAGGCCGTTTCCGTGCAGGATGCGCCATCGTCGTGTACGTTTCGGGTTATTCGCACCTGGAAGGGCGCATTGCCGGCACCGCTACCGGTCGTCTGCCGAACGCCGGCTGGTGGAGACTGGATGACGGATTTCGCCGGCCATGCGGAGGCCGTGTTCTGGAAAGAGCGAGCGGGCCGCTTGGGCGTGAGCGGCGCTTGCTCGATCATTCCGCCCGCTTTCACTATCGGCAAGCAGTACGTTCTGCTCATTGGCATCGCGCCCGACACCAAACAATACGAGCAGATTTCCGGCCCCAAGGATGAATGGCTCCGCCTTGTAGAAAAAACCTTGATGGAGTCGCGCCAATGACGTCCAATTTTCCCGCCGCGCGGGCCTTGTCCGCCCTGTTGCGCAATGTCATGAAGCCGCTCTGTTTCATCGCATTGCTCGGCGCACTCCTCGCGCAGCCGGCCTTTTCCCAGTCGGATCAATCGGGTTATTGGCGCAGCCGTGACGGTAAGCCGATTGCCGAAACCGAGTCGATGAAATCCAAGGACGGTTTCGCCGGTTCCCTGCTCGCCACTACCGACGAGGATTGGGAGAAAAAGTGGAACACCCCGCCCGAGACGGCGCCGAACTTCAACATGGCCGGCACCGTGGCGTATGGAAAGAAAGTCTTCGCGCTCATCTTCTTTGCCAACCCGAAACGGGACGCGCAAGGCAAGGCCAATGTCACGTGCGATATCCAGCTTTCTTCCCCCGAGGGAAAGGTTTCCTTTTCCCGCAAGGACATGGCGTGCTATTCCGGGCCGATCGGGGACAATCCCTACAACCTGTATCTGTCGGCGCCGGTCGTCGCTTTTTCGGGCGATCCGGGAGACCCGCCGGGAATCTGGGCTGTGGAGGTGATGTTGCGCGATGCGCAGCGCGGTGTGGCGCTGCCGCTGCGCACGACTTTCATTCTCAAGGAATAATGGCGGCCAATTCTTTCCCTGGAGAAAACCGGGGTAATGGGCAATAAATCCAGGATATGACGAACACAGACATGACATCCACGAACCCGACGGCCCGCAAGGGCATCATCCTTGCCGGCGGCTCCGGCACCCGGCTGCATCCGGCCACGCTGGCGCTGTCCAAGCAACTGCTGCCGGTTTACGACAAGCCGATGGTCTACTACCCGCTTGCCACGCTGATGCTGGCGGGTATCCGCGACATTCTCATTATCTCGACACCGCAGGACACGCCGCGCTTCGAGCAACTGCTTGGCGATGGCGCGCGCTGGGGGCTGCGTTTGAGTTATGCCGTGCAGCCCAGCCCGGACGGCCTCGCGCAGGCTTTCCTGATTGGCGAGGATTTTCTCGCCGGCCAGCCGTCGGCGCTGGTGCTGGGGGACAACCTGTTCTACGGCCACGATTTCGCCTCCGATCTGCGCGCCACGCGCGAGCGCGGCGCCACTGTGTTCGCCTACCCGGTGCATGATCCGGAACGCTACGGCGTGGTCGAATTCGACGCCGCCGGCCGTGCCATCAGCCTGGAAGAAAAGCCGGCGAAGCCGAAGAGCCGTTACGCGGTCACCGGGCTGTACTTCTACGACGAGCGCGTGGCCGATATCGCCCGCGGGCTCAAGCCCAGCCCCCGTGGGGAACTGGAGATTACCGACGTCAACCGCCGCTACCTCGAATGGGGCGAACTGGACGTGCAGGTGATGGGGCGCGGCCACGCCTGGCTGGATACCGGCACGCACGAAAGCCTGCTCGAAGCCGGCTTGTTCATCCACACCATCGAAAAACGCCAGGGCTTGAAAATCGCCTGCCCGGAAGAGCTTGCGTGGCGCTCGGGCTGGATCGGCGACGATCAACTGCGCGACTTGGCGCGGCCGTTGGCGAAAAGCGGTTACGGGCAGTACCTGCTGAGCTTGCTCGAAGACAGGGTGTTTTGATATGCGCACCTGGCAAACAGAAATCCTCGACGTGTGGGTGCTGGAACCGAAAGTGTTCGGTGACGCGCGCGGTTTCTTCATGGAAAGCTTCAACGCCCGTGCGTTCCGCGAACTGACCGGCGTCGACGCGCAATTCGTGCAGGACAACCACTCCCGCTCTGCCCGGGGCGTGCTGCGCGGCCTGCATTACCAGATCCGCCAGCCGCAGGGAAAACTCGTCCGCGTTACCGCCGGCGCGGTGTTCGATGTCGCAGTCGATCTGCGCCGCCGCTCGCCCACCTTCGGGCGCTGGGTAGGCGTCGAGCTGTCGGCGGAAAACAACCGCCAGATGTGGGTGCCGCCCGGTTTCGCTCACGGTTTTCTGGTGCTGTCCGAAACCGCCGATTTTCTCTACAAGACCACCGACTACTACGCGCCTGAACATGAGCGCAGCCTGGCGTGGAACGATCCGGCGCTCGGCATCAAGTGGCCGCTTGAGGGCGAACCGTTGCTCGCGGCGAAAGACCGTGATGGCACGTCGCTCGCTCGCGCCGACGTCTACGAGTCGTGAACAGAATTGTGAAACCGCTATGAAGCTGATGCTCACCGGTGCCACTGGCCAGGTAGGCTGGGAACTTGCGCGTAGCCTGATGCCGCTGGGTGAGGTCGTTGCCCTCGATCGCGCCGCCTGCGATCTTTCCCGCCCCGAAACCCTGGCCGCGCGGGTAGCGGAAATCCGCCCCGATGTCATCGTCAACGCTGCTGCCTACACCGCTGTGGACCGCGCCGAAAGCGAGGAAATGCTGGCGACCCGCATCAACGGCGACGCCGTGGGCGAGCTCGCTCGCGCCGCGCGCGCCCACGACGCGCTACTGGTGCATTTTTCCACCGATTACGTGTTCGACGGCAGCAAACCCACGCCCTACGTCGAGGACGACCCGGTTGCGCCGCTCAACGCCTACGGCCGCAGCAAGCTTGCCGGCGAACAGGCGATTGCCGCCACCGGCTGCGACCATCTGATTTTCCGCACCACCTGGGTGTACGCCGCGCGCGGCGGTAATTTCGTCCGCACCATGCTGCGCCTTGGCGCCGAACGCGAAAGCCTGCGGGTAGTCGCGGACCAGATCGGTGCGCCAACCTGGGCGCGCAACATTGCCGACGCCACCGCGCTCGCCACCGCCCAGGCGATGGCCGAGCGGCGCGCGCTGCGTTTCGAATCCGGGCTGTTCCACCTTGCTGGCGGCGGCACGACCCACTGGCGTGATTTCGCCGTGGCGATCTTCGACGAAGCGCGGCGCTGCCGCCCCGACCGCCGCCTGGCAATCGCCACGGTCGAACCCATCGCCACCGCCGACTACCCCACGCCGGCCCGCCGCCCGGCGAATTCGTGCCTCGACCAATGGCAATTGAAAAACCGCTTCGGCATCAAACTGCCCGACTGGCGGCAAAGCCTGCGCCGCTGTATCGAGGAGATGGCGTGGGAGTGATCGGGCGCGAGCGGGCGCCGGGTGCGGGCCTCAGGCCGTAGGGCGGACGACGAGCATTGACGCTTAACGTCCTGTTTATCTGCGGCCGCAACCGGCTCCGCAGCCCCACCGCCGAGCAAATCTTCGCCGACTGGCCGGGCATCGAAACCGCCTCCGCCGGCCTGAACCGCGACGCGGACAATCCCGTTTCGCCGGAATGGCTGCGCTGGGCCGATATCATCTTTGTCATGGAACGTACCCATCGCACCAAGCTTTCCGCCAAATTCCAGGCCTGCCTGGGTGGCAAGCGCGTGGTGTGCCTGGAAATTCCAGACGAATACGAACTCATGGACCCCGAGCTAATTCGGCTGCTCAAGACCAAGGTGCCGCGCCACTTGCCGTAGCTCCGGCCGCTGTCGTAGGCTGGGGGCTGGCCTTCAAACACCTCGCCCTATGACTTCTTTCCCGAGCAAACCTATCGACAAGCATGGCAGGACCGTTGAAGTAGGCACGCGAGTTCGCGTAGTGAGCCTTTCCGGCGACTGGTTCGACCAGCTTCCGCCCGACGAGCGCGCGGATGTCGAATCGATGATCGGGGAAATTTTCCCCGTGGAAGAAATCGACGAGCACGGTCACCCCTGGGTACGCAAAAGCTGGCCGGACGGGGTGGAAGGAGACTACCGTTGTCATTTCATCGCGCTGGAACCGGACGAAATGGAGTGTGTTACCGATGACGAACTTTCCGCCTGATTCCTCCGCGTGCATAACGGTAACGCCATCGGGCGTTCGTCTGCGCGCCCTCCGGGTCGATATCACCACGCTCGCCGTCGATGCCATCGTCAATGCGGCCAATTCGTCGCTTCTCGGCGGTGGTGGCGTCGATGGCGCGATTCACCGCGCCGCCGGCCCCGAATTGGTACACGAGTGCCGCCTGCGCGGGGGCTGCAAGACGGGCGACGCGAAGCTGACCAAGGGCTACCGCCTGCCCGCCAAATTCGTCATTCACACGGTCGGCCCCGTATGGCGTGGCGGTGGCGAGGGCGAACCCGCCTTGCTCGCCTCCTGCTACCGGCGCTCCCTCGAAATCGCCGCCGCCAACGGCATCAAGACGCTGGCCTTCCCCTGCATCAGCACGGGGATTTACGGTTATCCGATCGAATCGGCCGCCGAAATCGCCATTACCACCATCCGCGCGGGCACGAGCGAATTTCCCGGTATCGAGGAAATCGTTTTCGCCTGCTTTTCGCCGGGCGATCTCGCTGCCTATGCCGATATTCTCCAGCGGTCCGTTTGACTATCCAGTTTCCTGGGGGATGTCGCTTTCGATAACTTCTCTATTCGATCGTTGGCTTAATAGTTCGAGGTGCGCCTTCGCACAGAGAGCACATAAAACAAAAAGCCGAATGTTTGAGCCAGAAGCGCGGCGGTATGAATTAGGGTTTTCGTGTTTTGGCCGCTACTGGGATGAACCGTGCCGAACAAGAGCATGTACGCCCAAGGCATCAACGTGATGGTTAGCGCGCCGATTAGAAGGAGCCCTGCGCGGATTCCACCGCACAGATCAGCTGCCTTGCCGTGCGGCTTGGAATCTCGTGACAGAACTGCCTGAAGATTCATGCAGTCGAGCGAGGAAATCAGCCGCGTTTCAGCGCGCCAATAAATCCCAGAATACCGACCGGCAGCAGCAATATCCACTGCGGCAGCTTGAAGAACAATCCCTCTTCGGGGTACACGGCGGCAATGGCTAAAAATGCCAGCCCAAAACCTGCCCAGAGTGCAGCGATAAACCAGACCATTGACCGGGTATGATCGGCATAGCGTGGCATGCTGCCAATGAACAGGCCGATGGCCGAAAACAATAAGGCCAGGGAAGCCATGTGCCAGACGGCGTACATTGTCAATTTCGGAACTTCGGCCAGTGTCGATTGCAGTAGCGGTGTTGCGATCTCTTCACCGCCGGCAAAGATATGAATGCCCGCTGTCAGAGCAGCCCATAGGGCCGCGATCAGCAGGGTTTTGTTTGTCTTGAGCATGCGCCAAATTATACTGGCATTACTGCCAAGCCGGCCTGCGCCGATGCCTCGTTGCTTGTCAGGACCAGCTTGTCCGTCGCCCGCGTCATGACCACGTAAAGCAGCCGCGCTTCTTCATTGTCGAACGGCTGGTCCGCTTCCGGCTGCCGCGTACCGTCAATGGCTATCGCCACCGGGGTCTGGCCCTTGGGCGCATAGCTGCGACCGCGCACGTCGGTGTTCACCAATGCCGTCTCGTCGCCCCAGTGTGCCGGGTTAATAATTCGGGGTGCGCCTTTGCACAGAGAGCGCATAAAACAGAAAGCCGAATGTTCGAGCCAGAAGCGCGATGGCATAAATTAAGAATATTGCTATTGGGCCGTCACGAAGATGAACTATGCCGAATACGGACATGAGCATGTATGCCCCAATCAACATTACGGTTAGCGCGGCGATTAGAAGGAACGCTGTTGGTTTTGAGCGAACCTTATGAAATAGAATCACAGCTGCTATCGCTTCGCAGACCATCGGCACGCATGCAGCCGCGACGGTTAGAACCAACGGCAATCCTTGCATTCCTCTCTCCCGAAAAATTAGTGTTGGAGCCAAGCCGCGTCGCTGTGCGGCACCAGCTTGAGCGATTAGTCAGGTAGCGATTAAGCGGTCAATCACTACATTGGCACGGAGCGGGTGCTTGTTGCAGCGGTTCTACCGTGCTCCGTCCTGACAACCTGGATTGCCGTTGCCACCGTTCGTGTGGGTATGGGCTTTCCCTGACACTGAAGAAATCGTTTTTGCCTGCTTTTCGCCGGGTGACTCGCCTATGCCGATATTCTCCAACTGCCTGCCTGATCGTCCATCGGCGTGTCCCGCCTTGCCGCATCCCGCTTGCCCGGATACCGCTTTATCGGCCGCAGCGCGTATTCCTCCGCGTCCTGCGGTGCGCCCCAGAAGGCTTCCAGCGTCGGGCCGTTTTTCAGCCGTCGTTCGCGGAACAGGAAGTGCCACAACTCGTGGGGCCACACTCCGCGCCCGACGCGGTAATACCAGCGTGCGCCGTGGCGCAGCTTGTGGTCCTTCAACGTCAGCAGCCGCCACAGCGCGCGCGGGCGTAACTGCATGACGGCCTCGATGGTCTTGGCCCATAGGAAAAGCCGCCAGGGGGCGATATGGCGCGTCGCCAGCACCTGATGTTTGTAATCCCACAAACGCCGGTTGGGCTGCATGATGCGGCGTTGGGCGGCGAGGCGGTAGAACGGTGTCCAGCGGTGCGGGGTAACGTAGATCAACTGAATCTGGTCCGGGTCGTGGCGCAGCAACTGTCGCAGCCCGCGCCACAAGTCGCGGTCGCGTTCTTCCTCGAAGCCGACTACCCACGTTGCCAGCGACAGCATGCCGTGTTCGCGCAGCAGGCGTACCGCTTCCCGGTCTTGCGACACGGTGCTGCCTTTGCGGATCAGCGCCAGCGTTTCCTCGCTCGGGTTTTCCATACCGAGCAAGAAACGCTCGAACCCCGCGCTCTTGTATAGATGTAGCCAGGCCGCGTCGCGCACGATGCTGTCGCTGCGCGTGGAGCCGATCAGCGTGAGTGGCAGGTTTTCGGCAATCAAGGCTTCGAGAAAGGCCCGCCAAGCTCCCGGTGAGGCGTTGGGGAATTCGTCGGCGAAATTGATTACCTCGACACCGTGCACGCGGTGCAGCCAGGCGATTTCGGCAGCGAGGCGGCGCGGATCGCGGTGACGCCAGCGCGTCCAGAATCCACGCTGCCCGCAGTAATTGCAGAGATGCGGACAACCACGCGAAAACTGCACCACGGCCGCGCGCCGGCCACCGTAATAGCTGTAACGGGAAAAGTCGACCAGTTCCCAGCCCACGCGGTAAGCGTCAAGATCGGCGATGGGTTGTGCGGGCGCGGTGGCGGCGGGTACGTTTCTCTGGCGGTAGGCGATGCCGTCGATCCCTAGGATTGGCAGCCCCGTACTGAGCGCGGCCAGCAATTGTCGCGCGGTTTCCTCGCCCTCGCCGCGCACGATCACATCGATCTGTGGCGCTTCTTCTAGCACCTCGCGCCAGTGGTAAGTGGGAAAAACGCCGCCGTAGATGATCCACGCTAGCGGCAGCGCGGCGCGCAACTGCCGGCTCCATTCCATGACGGTCGGGTGCGCCGTGCTCGAACCGCTGTGGCCGAACAGAATGGCGTCCGGCGCGAATGCCAGGGCCTGCGTCACCACCGCCTCAACGGACATCGGCCCGAGCTCCGCGTCTATCAGCCTCACATCGTGCCCGTCGTCCAGCAGCGGCCCGCCCACCGCCAACAGGCCCAGCGGGGGCAGATGATCGCCGGCGGCCATGCGGCTGCCGATGGCGGTATGCGGCACGTTGATCAAAAGCACGCGCCACGGTTTGGCGATCCGCCTGCGGTATGCTGTCATGATCGTTCTCCCGTCGATGTCGATGTGCTCAAAGATAGGCGATGCCGATGAAGCGACGATGGAGTAACCGTGAAGTGAAGATGAATAAACGGAGAAGCACGCCACACTAGGTGGGATTGCCGCTTCGCGCGGTGTAGCCGGCTTAGCCGATTTTTATCGTGCATCAATTCCAACCAAGAAAACCCGTTCCTCGCCTCTTCCCGTTCCCCAACCAATGAGCGCGGCGCGTTCAGGCTGCCACGCGGAATGCCCACAGGCGGAAGGAAGGCTCCGCGCCCGTTCCGCGTTGAGGCATAATCCGCCGCTGCCATTCGTTCCGCATTACCCACCTGTCCTCCATGGCCATCTCAAAAAAGAAGTTCGTTTTTATCGCGCTCGCCCTCGTCGTTCTTGCCGTCACGGCCACGGCTTTGCTCATGCCGCGCCGTTTCGACGGCACGGTGAACGCGTTGCAGCTCGACCTTTCCCGCCCCGATGCGTTGATTCGCACGCGCAGCCTTTCGCGCCTGCCCGCCGATCTGTTGCGGGTGCCGTTGGCGCGCGATGTGTTGACGGAGGCGTTTGTCGATTACTACGAAAGCCATGAACAGCGCCTTGCCTTGTCGGGCACTGTGCGGCGTTTGGCGTTCGAGCATTCCTTGAGTTTGCCCGAGCGTGTGCTGGAGTCGGTGTTCGACGAGCCGGCCGAGGTGGCGTTGTGGCGCGGCGGCGATGGGTCGTTGAAATATTTCGCTGTGGCGATGACGCGCAATGCCGTCGCCAAGGCTTTGCAACTGGCGCTGCCGGTCGTGCCGAAGGGCGATGCGCAGCTTTCTTCGGCTGGTACGCTGCACGGTACCGATGTGCCGGTGCTGGTGCTCGAATACGGTTATCGCCATCGCCTGCTGTTGCTTGCGCGCGGCGACCGGGTGGTGGTGCTGTCCGATCCGGGGATGCTGCTCGGCGAGGCGCAGGATCAGGCAAGCGGTCAGGCAAATGAGCCGGCGGAAAGCGGTCGGAAGGCCGCCGCGCCGCCGCAGGATGGGCAGGCGGCGAAATTCCTTGCCCGTCTGCTCGATGCCGGCGCGCAACAGGCGTCGCCGTTCGCCGGGCACTTCACGCTTACTGCGGCGGGGGCGGATGAGGTGCATCAATTGGTGATCGGCGCCGCCACGCTTTCTTTCGGCTACAACGCTTTCGCGCCGGGCTTCGATGCGCTGGCGTTTTCTTTCGACGACAAGGGCAACTGGCGCACGGCCGCTTTGCTCGATGGCGCGGCCTTGCCGGCCGGTGGGCTGGATGGCGCCGCGCTGTGGCCGGCGATACCGCATGGGGCGAGCCTGTGCGCGTTGCTGCCGGTGGCTTGGCCGAGCCTTGCTCCGTTGGCGGAGAGTTTGCAGGGGGCTGGGGCCGATAAGGCCGCCGCCGGGAATGTGAGCGATCTGCTCGCCGGCCCGGCGGCGGTGTGCTGGTATGGCGAATCGCGCTTGTATACGCCGTTGTTCGTTGCCGGGTTGAAGGCGCCGGCGGGTGAGGCGGAGGACGCGCAACTGGCGGCGCTGTTCAGTGCGGCGGTGGGAAAAGCACCGGAAAAGGCCGCGCCGCTTGAAACAAGCCGGCGCGACGATGGTTCGCGCCTGTGGCGGCGGCAGGTGAAAACGCCGTTCGGCGGCGGCAAGGACGGCGAGCGCGGCCTTGCGCCGAGCATGGCGGTGAGCGGCCGCGTGGTGATGTTCTCGCCCGATCCGGCGTTGGTGGATAAGGGGCTGGATGTGGCGGGCAAGCTGTATCCGGCGCTGTCCGACAGCCTGCCGGATGGCGCGCGCACGGTCGTTGTCGTCGATCCCGCACCGCTGGCCGCGCTGATGCGCAAGGAAACTTTTTCCGCCTTGCCGCGCGGTGAGGAAACCGTGCTGCGCAACGCCGCCGACGCGCATCTGTTGCCGCGCCTGGAGGTGCTGGCGAAGTACCCGGCTTTCCGCCTTGTACGTGGCGGCGATGCTCCGGGGCAGGCTCGCGCCTGGCAGGCACTGACTTGGGAAAGCGCTGCCGCGCGGGATACGGCCAGCGCGGCCCGGTGAGCGCCGGAGACATGAAGCCTGAGCGGTTCTCGCGCCGGCGTTGCCTCGCGGCGGGGGTGGGCGGGCTGTTGTTGGCCGCCGCGCCGCCGCTGCGCGCGTTGATGCCGGCCGCGCCGGGGATGGCGGAAGAGGAACCGCGCGCGCGCCTGGACGTGGCGCAAAGCCGCGCCTTCCGCGCCTGGGTGGTGCGTATCGCCGAGGAGCAAATCCGACGGGGGCCGACGCCGCGCTGGACGCACCGCGATTGCGCCGGCCTGGTGCGCTTTGCCGTTGCCGAGGCGTTGACCGAGCACACGCCGCGCTGGCGGCGGGCAATGGGGATCGACAGCCGTTTGCCGCCGGAGGTGCTGCCCACGGATTCTCCGTTGCGCGCTGAACTGCGCCACCGCTGGCGGCAGCCGGACGGCAGCCACGATGCCTACGTGAGCGCCATTGGTCTGGTGCAGGAGAACAGCCGCGCGGCGGGGCGCGACGCGCGCCTTGCCCAGCCCGCCGATCTGTTGTTTTTCGACCAGGGCTTCGAGCAGCACTTGATGTTGTGGACGGGCCGCCGCGTGGTCTATCACAACGGCGCGCCGCCGCGTCCCGGCGACGATGGCTTGCGCGCGGTGGAACTGCGCGAATTGCTGCGCTGGGACGACACGCGTTGGCGCCCCGAGGCGGCCAACCCGAATTTTGCTGGCGTGTTCACGCTGGCTTTTCTCAAATAAGTTCAAACGATCTGCGAGTCATGATGACGTCACGCCATCTTCCTTTCTTCTCCTTTCCGCTTGCTGCGTTTCTCGCCGCTTTGTTAATAGCCGTTTTCGCGGCGCCGGCGCGAGCACAGTCGGAGGTGGGCTTGTCGAGCGGCTACACGCCATTCAGTAGCCAGCCTTTCTTCATCCTTGCCGATACCCAGTTCGGCAGCGAGGACAACGCCTTGCTGCGGGTCGAGGTGCCGGCGCGCGACGGCGGGCGCGAGGCCTTGGAAGCCTACGGCGGGGTGGATGTCGTGGTGTATCGCGTGCCGCGTCCGCTGGAATTCCTGCGCGCGCAGAAAAATCTGCATCGTGTGGATGTGCGCGCCCGGCCTCGTGACGAGGGGGTGGCCAATACCTTGTCCTATCTGTGGGACAACGCGTGGAAGAAATCCCGCTTCGCGTGGCGCGATCTGTTTTCCGCCGATGCCCGCCGCGCCGTCACGGAGGCGGCGCCGGCATTGCTCAGCCGCCCCGAACTGTTGCGGCGCACCGAGTTCCGCGCCGCGAGCAAGTTCGCGCCGCTGGAAGGCTTCGATCTGGTGGACCGTTTCCGCTACCCGGTGTGGCAGGCGCAGCCGATCAAGCCGCCCGCCGGGGTGGCGCTCGCGGGGTCGAGCAGCGATTTCATTCCGTCCGTCGATGGCAATGTGCATGTGCCGCTGGGCCGCTTGAAGCCGGGCCTGTATCTGATCGAGGCGATCATCGGGGACCATCGCGCGGTAACGCTGCTGTTCGTTGCCGACACGGTTGCGGTAACGAAGATCGCCGCTGGCGCACTCACGGTGTGGACCGCTCACCGCACCACGGGGCAGCCGGTGGCGGGCAGCCGCCTGTTGTGGACCGATGGCGCGGGCACGCTCAAATCCGCCACCACCGATGGCGACGGCCTTGCCACGCTGGAGCACACGAGCCCCGAGCGCACTTACCTGCTCGGGGAGGATTCGGCCGGCGGCGTGTTCGTTTCGGAAAACTTCTATTACGACAGCGAAATTCACGATACCAAGCTGTATGCCGTTACCGACCGGCCGCTGTACCGGCCGGGCGAGCTGGTGCGGCTCAAGTTTCTCGCCCGCGATTTCGAGCCGCTGGGGGCGGGCCGCCCGTCGCGGCAGGCGCGCGCGGGCCGGCTGAAGATCGCGGTGAACGATCCCAACGGTACGCCGGTACTGTCGACCGAGGCCGAACTCGTGCCCGACAGCGGCGCCGATACCGCTTTCCGCTTGCCGGAAAACGCCGTGGCCGGCGGTTACGAGATTCGCGTGGGTTACGAGGACAAGTTGTACGGCGCGGCTTTCCGCGTCGCTGAGTACGTCAAGCCGCATTTCGAGATCGAGCTTGTTCCCGAGCGCAAGAGTTACAAGACCGGCGAGCCCATTTCCGGCAAGTTGAAGCTGACCTACCCGGATGGCAAGCCGGTGCGCGATGCGGCGGTGGAACTGACACTGCGCGCGCAGACGTTGACGATGGTGGAGGGCGAACTACGCTACAGCGGCTTGTTCCCGGTGCGGCTCAGTACCGCCAGCCTGAAGACCGACGCCAGCGGCGAGGCGCGCTTCACGCTGCCGGCGGCGAAGACGCCGTCACGCCTGATCGTCGAGGTGATGGCTACCGATGGCGCGGCCTACCGTGTGCGCAGCGCGCGCGAGCTGTTGGTGGAGCGTGCCGCGGCAAGCTGGCGACTGGCCGGCGACAAGCATTTTTCCAAGGTGGGCGATGCGCCACGCTTCCGCCTGGAAGCGGAGAACGAAACCGCCGCCCCCCCGGCGCGCTGGGAAATCGTTCGCCTGGAAGACCAGAGCCGCCGCGACGGCGCGTTCGACGCTGCCGCGCGTGAGTGGAAGCCGACGTTCGACCGGCCCGGGTCCTATTCGCTGCTGTTGCGCGATGCCGAGGGCAATATCGTCGCCGCGGCCGCGCATTGGGTCAGCGGCGATGGGGTGAAGGTTGCCGCCGGTTCGATCGAGATGATTACCGACAAGGAGAGCTACCAGCCCGGCGAAACCGCCGAGGTGTTGATCTCTTTCCCCGAGCCGGTCGAGGACGCCTTGCTCACGCTGGAGCGCGACCGCGTCGATGCCACGGCGCTGCTGTCCAAATCCGCCGCGTGGGTGCGCGCCGAGCGCCTGGCTCCCAACCAGTGGCGCGTGCGCATTCCGGTGCGCGAGGACTACGCGCCGAACATGACCTTTTCGGCCATCTACGTGAAAAACGGCGATTACGTGTTCCAGAACGCCGGTATCGTGGTGGAACCACCGCGTCTGGCGCTCGATATTCGCGCCGACCGCGAAACCGTGCTGCCGGGCGATATGGTGACGGTGGATATCGCCGCCACGCTGCGCGGCAAGCCCGCGCAGGCGGTGCTGACGGTGGCGGTGGTGGATGAGATGATCTACGCGCTGCAGCCCGAAATCGCCCCCACCCTCGTCGATTTCTATCAGCACCCCCGGCGCAACAATGTGCGTACCAGCGCCAGCCTCAATTTCATCGCCTACGACGAGGCCGCCGATTACAGCGCTGCCGCCGCGCGCAAACCGCCGCCGCGCCATCAGTACAACGAGCGCGGGGTAAAGGTGCTCGAACGGCCGCGCCGCGACGATACCGATACCGCCGCCTGGCTGCCGGTGCTGCGCACCGATGCGACAGGCCATGCCCGTTTTACCTTCCGCATGCCGGACGCGCTGTCGCGCTGGCGCATCACGGTGCGCGCGGTCGGGCTGGCCGATGCCGACGGCGTGCCCGGCCAGCGCATCGCTTACGTGCGTTCCGACAAGCCGCTGTACGCCAAATGGACCTCGCCCGACTGGCTGCGCCAGGGCGATGTGCCGCGCGCCAGTCTGGCGGTATTCAACAACACCGCCGAGGAACGCAAGGCCGAGGTCGTGCTCAGCCTGGGCGGCAAGGTGCTGACGCAAGAGGCGAGCCTCAAGCGCGGCGTCAATTACCTCGATTTCGCGTTGCCCGCGTTCAGCGGACGCGAGCCCGCGCGGCTCGAAATCAAGGAGGGTGGGAAGCTCGTCGATGCACTCGAAACCCTGATCGACGCCCGCCCGCCGCAGTGGCGTGGGCCGCGCGAATTGTTGTTGCCGGTGAGCGGCAGCGGTCCGGTGGCGCTCGATCTGCCGCCCGACGCGCGCGATTTGCGTTTGCGTCTGGTTGGCGGCGGAGCCGAGCATTTCCTGCGCATTGCCGACGATCTCATCGTTTATCCATGGGGTTGCGCCGAGCAGACCGCCAGCCGCCTGATTCCGCTCGCGCTTGCCGCGCCGCTGCTCGCGCCCAACCGCAATGCCGAGAGCACGAGGGGGAACGGCGGGCGTTTGTGGCAGACCTTGTACAGCCAACGTTTGCGCCTGGCCGCGCTTGCCGGGCCGCAGGCGGTGTTCGGCTGGTGGGGCGATGGCAGCGACATGAGCGCGCTGATGACCGCCTACGCGTATTACGCGGACTGGTACGCCGCGCGCGCGCTCGGCCTGGATTTGCCCGCCGGGCATTGGGAGCGGGTGCTTGCCGCCTACCGCGAACACGCCGGCCGCGAACCCTTGCTGCACCGCGCGCTGGCGCTGTGGTTCGCGCAGGAAATTGGCCTGCCGGTGCGTACCCAAGCCGAGGGTTTGCTCGCCGCGCTGGCCAAGGCCGGCTCCACCGATGAGGATGTGGCCAGAGGGGCGGGCTGGAGCCCCTTCCTCGCCGATCCGGACGGCGCGCTCGGCCTTGCCTACGCGCGCACGCTTGCCGCGATTGTGGCGCAGCGCGCGCAGTTGTCCGGTGGTACAGGGGAAGATCTGGCGCGCGCCCATGCCGCGCTTGCCGCCAATGGCGCGCCCAGCGCGCGCGCGCTGTTGCTGCTCGCGGGCAAGGAAGAGAAAGCGTCCGCGCCAGCCATCCTCGGCACGGTGAGTAGTGAGATGCCCACGCTCGACCGCGCGCTGACGCTGGTATGGACGCGCAAGGCGCTTGGCGAGCTCACGCCCGGTGCCAGCACCGCGCGGCCGGTTGGTGTGTGGCAGGCGGCCGATGGCGCCACGGAAACCGCCGGGGCCGTGCTCGGCCAGCCCGAATGGCGCTGGCCCGCCACCAGCCCGCTGCCGCATGAGCTGCAGTTGGAGAACCGCGCCCAGGGCGCCGCGCCGCTTACCGCGGTAGTGCGTTTCGACGCCGAGGAGCGCGTGGGTGCCGCCGGGGCCTTGCCGGTGAAGATCGAGCGCAGGCTGTACCGCCTCACACGCGGCGACAAGGGCTATAAGCGCACGCAGGTGAAGCCGGAGGAAGGGCTGTCGGCGCAGGAGTTGTATCTGGACGAGATCGTGTTGTCGTCTAGCTCCGTTCATCGTTACGGTCTGGTTGAAGCGGCACTGCCGCCGGGCGCGGCGATCGAGCGCGGCACCTGGAGCATTCAGTTGGACGAGGGCGGCGCGGAGGCGACGGCGCTGGCGCGCAGCCGAGCCGAGGAGCGCAGCGGCAGTTACGGCGTGCCGGTGGATCGTCTGGACGGAACCGCCGTTGTGCGCCATTTACTGCGTGTGAGCCAGGGCGGGCGTTTCGTGTTGCCGCCGACACGCTATTACCGCATGTACCAGCCGGAGGAAAAGGCGCTGGCCGACGGTGGCGCGAGCACGACCTGGGTCGTGAAGTGAAGGCGGTGACGTGAAAGCGGTGCAGGAAGTGACAGGGGTGGCGGAGCGGACATGAAGTGGTGGCGCGCGCCCGCTCTGGGTCTGCTGCTGAGCTTGGGGACCGCCGTCTTCGCTTCGGCGGCGTCGGTGGCTTTAGCGGCTTCGCCGGTGCTGGAGGTGGCGTGGCGCGACGGCGCGGACGGGACGTTCGCCTGGCGCGCTTTCGATGCCGAGGGCCAGCGCCTCGCCAATGCGCCGCCGCCGGCCGTGCCGCTGGGGAGTGTGTGGAAGCTGTTCGTTTTCGCGTATCTCGTCGAACGCGGCGAACCGGCGCCGGATTACGTCTGTCGCGGTTCCGCCGCGGGCGACGCGGCGCGCGAGGAGGGGGCCTATTGCTGCGATCCGGGCGAAACAATTGGGCGCGATGCGGCGCTCGTCGCTTCGTGCGGCGCGTTTTTTGAGCCCGCCCGGCTTGGCATCGGCGCCTCCGCCTGGCGCGAATTCTGGGGCGCGCGCGCGGCTGGCGCGCCGTGGCTGGCGGAGCTCGCGTCGATGCGGGCGGATACCGCCGTCGCGCCGGAAAGTCTGATCGCCGCGCTGGAGGCGGTGCCGCCGCGCGCGCGGGAAACGGCTTCCGGTGTGCTGCTGGCGCGTGTTCTCGGTGCTGGCGGCGGCGACAGCGCGGCGTTGGCGCGCCACGTTGGCGGCACGTTGCGGGTAAAGACTTTTTCCTGGTTCCGCCCCGGGGGCCGTTCCGGCGAACGCTATGGCGGCGGCGCGGGTTGGCTGGTGGATGGTACGCCGGTGTGGTTTGCCGGCGCGGGCACCGGCCAGCAGGTGATGGCGCGCTACGGCGCGTTGCTGGCGTCGGCATTGCCGCCGGTGCGGGCGGCGCTGGCGGCCGGTTGTGTCGAGGTCGATTTCTTCACCCGCTATCCGCTCCTCCGGGTGGAGGGGCCGGATGGCCGTCCGGCCAGGGCCGGCGTGCTGCAAGGCCGCCATGTGGCGGTGTTCGCCAACGGCGTGGCGCTGCCTTTCGTCGCCGACGGCGGGTTGCGTCTTGCGTTCGATGCCGGGAAGCCCCGGGTGCAAGGCCGCTTCGGCGTGGATGATTATGTTGCCCGCGTGATCGACCGCGAAGCCGATGCCGGCGAGCGCGAGGCCGCGCGCGCGCTGGCGGTGGTGGCGAGAAGCTATTTGTTCAACGAGGCGGAGCCGCGCGGTAATTGTCTGTTCATCGCCGACAGTAGCCGTGCTCAGCGTGTGTCGCCGAATCCGCCGACGGCAGCGGCGCGTGAGGTGGCCGCATTCACCACGGATCTGGTGTTGCGCGGCGCGGCGGTCGGTTATCACGCCGATACGTCCGGCCCCGGCCGTCTGGCATGGAGCGAGACGGTGGCCGCTGGTCGCGACGGGCAGGCGTGGGACGACATTCTACGCCGGGCTTTCCCCGCCGCCGATCTGGTTGCCGCGCGCGATCCCGCCGGCATTCCCTGCGAGCGTCTGGACAAGGCCGAGCATTGGTTGGCCGAGCGTGCGCCGCAGTGGCGGCGGGCCTTGAACGAGTTGCCCGGTTTCGAGCCGCCCGCGTCGCCGTTGGTATGCCGCCTGCGCTTCGGCGCACCGTTTTCCGAGCCGGATCGCGGTCGTATTCATGTGCGCGATCTGCGCACGCAGGAGGACCGCATCACGCTTGCTCACGAATACCTGCATCTTGGTCTGCGCCACCATCCGGCGAGCGGCGATGAGGTTTTGGTGGAGCGCTGGGCGCGTCGCCTGACCATAGGGGGGCAACCATGAACATGCGTTCGACTTCGTTTTTATTCCGTTTTTGCCGCGATAGCGCGGCGCTCGTTTGCGTGGTGGCATTGCTGCATAACAGCGCCTTCGCGCTCGATCCGACTACGTTGGAGGCGCCGCTGGGCGGCTGGAATCGTGGCGAATTGACCGACCACAGCGCCGATACCGCAGTGGCCTATCCCTATTCGCCGATCGACCGTGGCGCTCAGACCGGGCGCACGATGATCCGTGGTCGTCTCGATGCCGCATTGCGTGGGCAAGGGGAAAAAAAGGGGGAAGGCCCGGCGCGCACGCCGCCTACGCTGGTGGTCAACGGTAATCCGATGCCCTTGTACAGCGACGACGATGGCCGCTTCGCTCGCCCGTATGCCTTCGGCCCCGGCTCCAACAGCGTGGAAATCCGTAGCGCCGATGGCCGCTCGATCAAACGCGCGCAGTTCTACGAGGCCGACCCGCTGCGCCCGCGCGCGCAACTGCGCGCTATTCTGGCGTGGGACGACGATCAGGCCGAAGTCGATCTGCACGTACTCACGCCCGACGGCCAGCACGCCTATTGGGCGCGTCCGGCGCTGAACAATGGCGGCGGTATGGATGCCGACAGCGTCGATGGGGCGGGGCCGGAAATATTCTCCGTTACCGCACCCTTGCGCGGCCCTTACCAGTTTTACATCAACTACTGGGGCAATTTCGGCGCTTCCGGTTACCACTTCGACGAAAGCACGCGGCGGAAAAAGATCATCACCTGCCGCCTGACGCTCGTCTTTCAGGAAAACACGCCGCACGAGCGGCGTGAAAGCTTTGTCATCCCATTGCGCAAGATCGGGGATCTCACCCATGTCAAAACGATCATGTTTTAAACCGCTGCCGTTGCTGGCGTTGCTCGCCGTGTTTTCGGCTCATGCCGAGCCCATCGAGCGCCCCTTGGGCGGTTGGTCTCTGAACGAAGCCGGTGCGCCTTATACGCAGGAGGTGAATTATCCCGCGTCGCGGCCCCCCCCACGATGGCGGGGGCCCCCCCCCGGGGGCGCGGGGGGGGGGGTTGGTCTCCTACCGCCGCGGGGGCCCCTACCCCGCTGGCGGTCCCCTCCCCCGCGGCCCCCCCCGCCCCCGGGGCGGGGCCCCCCGACGCGGGGCAGATTCGCGGCCGTATCGCACGGCGTGGAAAGAAACCGGCGACGCTGGTGGTCAATGGCAACGCGATGCCGCTGGAGGTTGACGAGGAAGGCCGCTTCGGCCGCGTCTACAGCTTCGCCAGCGGCTCCAATGGCATCGAGATACGCTCGGGTGACGGGCAGGCGCCACGGCGCGTGCAGTTCTACCGTGTTGCCGCCGGCCAGCCGCAGGCGCGGTTGCGCGTCGTGCTGAGTTGGGATACCCCCGGAACCGATCTCGATCTACACATCGTCACCCCTGGCGGCGAGCACGCCTGGTATGGCAAGCGTGTGATATCGACTGGCGCCATCGACGTGGACGTCACCACCGGTTACGGGCCGGAAATTTTCGCTTCGCCCACGCCGGAGAAAGGGCCGTACCAGATTTACGTGAATTACTACGGTGGCGGCGATGACGATCAGTTGCTCACCACCGCGCACATCGCAATCATCAGTAACGAAGGCACGCCCGCCGAGCGGCGCCGGGAGTTCGACGTGCCGATGCGCGCGGCCGGGGAGTTGATGCTGGTGAAGCAGTTCGCTTATCCGTAACGGGGCTTCGCGCGCGCCGGGCAGGAATTACAGGTGCGCCCAGCGCTGCTTGAGCCCAAACAGATGGACCATGCCGAACGTGAGGCAGATCGCCGAGCTCCATAGCAGGAACGGCAAACTGTTGTCAGTGAATTGGCCGGCAAGCGACGGAAAAAGCGCGAACGGCACCAGGGGCAACCCGCGCAGCAGATAGACACCGGTAATGAGGCACAATGCCAAGCGCAGGAGCGGTAGCCTGCGAACGACGCCTGCGCCGGAGAGTGCGTAGAGCGACCAGAGCAGCAGAACGCCGGTGATGGCCAGCGTGATTACGGTCGGATACCAAAGCCCGGCTTCCGCCATTTGGGCCATTTCTTCGCCCGCGCCGAAAAAGCGGTACCACGGCGCGCCGAAGACGATGCACCCGGCGTGAAGCGCAGCGGCGATGGCGCTGAGCGCGGCACCGACGATGAGTAATGGGTTGCGTGTGTTGGGCATGTGTAAATGCTGCGTATGCTACGCTGACAGATTCGCTTATGAAAGCGTTGTTTGTATGCGATTAGCATTGGCGCCCGGGCCTGACGCGCCTTTTCAAGACAATTTCAGTGCGTCCGGTGGCTTGGCGCGCATGATGCTCGCGGCTAGGTAATGGCTGCGGCGGAAGTGACGTTATGCAACAAGATGCCGTGTCGCTACTGATCCAGGAAGTACTACCAGCCGATGCGCCGATGGCGCTTCTTTTGCTCGCCGACCCGTCGAAGGAAAAGGTCCGCGCCTATCTTCCAAGTTCAAAGTGCTTTGTCGCCTCCAATAATGGAACCGTTGTGGGTGCATGCGTGGTTCAGCCACGAGAAACAGGCGTGCAGGAGCTTATGAGCATTGCAGTACACCCGGAGCATCGAAAATCCGGTATTGGCGCCATGCTCCTGAAGTGGGTCATCGATTTCTATCGGAGGGCCGGTGCCAGCCAATTGGAAGTGGGCACCGGAACATTTGGCTATCAACTTGCCTTCTACCAGAGGCAAGGTTTTCGGGTGATAGGCATTGACCGGGATTTTTTCGTCAAAAACTACGATGAACCAATATTTGAAGATGGTATTCGGCTTATGGACATGCTGCGCCTTACCATCAGGTACGACGGCCGTAGGCCGTAAGCTGGCGGTCTTCGATCCGCTGCCTAAGCTTTCGCGTTGTTTTTTCACCGTTCAACCGACAGGAGTAATCCATGAGCATTCCATCCTTTGGTGTTGGCACTTTCCGTCTGAATGGCCAAGTCGTCATCGATTCGGTTCGCAACGCGCTCGACTTGGGTTATCGCGCTGTCGATACCGCGCAGATCTACAAAAACGAGGCCGAAGTCGGTCAGGCCATCGCCGAGAGCGGCGTGGATCGCAAGGATCTGTTCGTAACCACCAAGATCTGGGTCAGCAACTACGCCAAATCCAAGCTCATTCCCAGCCTGCGCGAGAGCCTGACAAAGCTACGCACCGACTATGTGGACCTCACGCTCATCCACTGGCCCGCTCCGGGTAACGGCGTGGAGCTGCCCGAGTACATGGCGGCGCTGGCTGAAGCCAAGGCCCAGGGGCTGACGCGCCAGATCGGCATTTCCAACTTCAACATCGAGCAGACCCGGCAGGCCATCGCCGTCGTGGGCAAGGGCCAGATCGCCACCAACCAGATCGAGCTCAGCCCCTACCTGCAAAACAACAAGCTCGCCGCGTTCCTCAAGGAGCAGGGTGTTCAGACGACCTCGTACATGACCTTGGCCTACGGCAAGGTGCTCAAGGATCCGGTGCTGGCCGAGATCGCGAAGAGGCACAACGCCACGGTTGCGCAAGTCGCTCTGGCCTGGGCGCTGCAGTTGGGTTATGCGGTGATTCCTTCGTCCACCAAGCGCGAAAACCTTGCCAGCAATCTGCTAGCAAGGGATTTGCGCCTGGATGCGGACGACATGGCCCATATTGCGAAGCTTGAGCGCAATGGCCGCGAGGTGAGTCCCGAAGGTCTGGCGCCCATCTGGGACTGATGCGAGTCAAACAGGAGATATCAAGAACCATGTCCATGATGAATGAACTTAAAGACCCGCTGTTCCAGCCCTGCCGGCTTGGCGCTCTCGAACTTCCCAATCGCATCGTGATGCCTCCCATGACGCGCTCGCGCGCTGGCCAGCCCGGCGATGTGCCCACTGAACTCATGGCCGAGTATTACGCACAGCGCGCGAGCGCCGGCCTCATCGTGAGCGAAGGCACCTGGATTTCGCCGCTGGGTAAGGGCTATGCCTGGACGCCCGGAATCCAGAGCGCCGAACACATCGCCGGTTGGCGCAAGGTGACGGATGCCGTGCACGCTGCTGGCGGCCGTATATTCGCGCAGCTTTGGCACGTGGGGCGGCTGAGCCATACCAGCCTGTTGAATGGCCAGATGCCTGTTTCCTCTTCCGCTATTCAGGCAAAGGGCGTCAACGTGTTCGCGGTGGGGGAGGATGGTCAACTGGGTTTTGTGCAGGCATCTGAACCGCGCGCGCTATCGGCGGGCGAGATCCACGCCATCGTCGATGAATACCGCGCCGCCGCGCGCAATGCGATGGCCGCGGGCTTTGACGGCGTGGAGCTGCACGCCGCGAATGGTTACCTCGTCAACCAGTTCATCGATTCCAATGCCAACAACCGTACGGACGAATACGGCGGCTCGTTGGAGAACCGTCTGCGCTTCTTGCGCGAAGTCGCCGAGGCATTGATCGGAGGCACGGGCGAGCGTGAGCGTGTGGGCATTCGCCTGGCGCCGCTCACCACACTCAACGGTTGCGAGGATGCCGACCCGCGTACCACCTATGTTGCGGCGGCCAAGCTGCTTGGTGAAATCGGTGTGGGTTACATCCACATCGCGGAGGCCGACTGGGAAGATGCGCCCGATATGCCGCTCGATTTCAAGCGCGAGCTGCGCGATGCCTATCCCGGTACGCTGATCTACGCAGGGCTCTACACCGCCGAGCGTGCGCGTAAGGCGCTCTCCGAAGGTTGGGCCGATCTGATCGCCTTCGGTCGCCCTTTTATTGCCAACCCCGATCTGCCCGAGCGCTTGCGCACTGATGCGCCACTGCAAGAGCACGATCGCGCAACGCTGTTTGGCGGGGGAGCACACGGCCTCACCGATTATCCTGCGCTGGCGCGGGTTAACTAAACCCGCGAAGCACTATCGATCAGTTCGCTTTACGTGGGCGTTTTTTCCGATGTGTGACAAAAAACCCGCCAAATGCGCGCTAAAACGGACGGTCGCGCGCTTACACGCAGCAAGCTGAATAAAGAAAAAGCCCCAAACCTGTATGGCTTGGGGCTTCTAATTGGTGGGCCTCCCGTGAGTCGAACACGGCACCAACGGATTATGAGTCCGCTGCTCTAACCAACATGAGCTAGAGGCCCTTTTAAGCTTTTCGTCAGGCGGCGCCAGCCTGTTTCAGCCAGCTATGCCGACCCGGATAAAAACGGTGAAACGGTGTTTTGCCCGGGTGGCAATTGTGCCGGATATTCAGCCGTCGTTGTGTGTCAGGCGTCGCTATCCAGGAAGCTGCGCAGTTTTTCGGAGCGGCTGGGGTGGCGCAGTTTGCGCAGTGCCTTGGCTTCGATCTGGCGGATGCGTTCGCGGGTGACGTCGAATTGTTTGCCGACTTCTTCAAGCGTGTGGTCGGTGTTCATTTCGATGCCGAAGCGCATGCGCAGCACCTTGGCCTCGCGTGGGGTGAGGGAGTCGAGCACTTCGGCGGTGGCGTCGCGCAGACCGGAGTACATCGCGGCCTCTGCCGGGGCGAGGGTGGCGGTGTCTTCGATGAAATCGCCCAGGTGGGAATCGTCGTCGTCGCCGATCGGCGTTTCCATGGAAATGGGTTCCTTGGAGATTTTCATGATCTTGCGGATCTTCTCTTCGGGCATTTCCATTTTTTCCGCCAGCGTCGCGGGATCGGGCTCTTGCCCGGTTTCCTGCAGAATCTGGCGGCTGATGCGGTTCATTTTGTTGATCGTTTCGATCATGTGCACCGGGATGCGGATGGTGCGCGCCTGATCGGCGATGGAACGGGTGATCGCCTGCCGGATCCACCATGTGGCGTAGGTGGAGAATTTGTAGCCGCGCCGGTACTCGAATTTATCGACGGCTTTCATCAGGCCGATGTTGCCTTCCTGGATCAGGTCGAGGAATTGCAGGCCACGGTTGGTGTATTTCTTGGCGATGGAGATGACGAGGCGCAGGTTGGCCTCGGTCATTTCACGCTTGGCGCGGCGCATTTTGGCTTCGCCGGTGGACATCTGGCGGTTGATGTCTTTCAGCTCTTTCAGCGGAATGCCGATACGTTCTTGCAGGTCGATCAGCTTTTGCTGTTCTTCGAGCACGGCCGGATGAACGCGCAGCAGGCCTTCGGCGTAGTTCTTGCCGCCGCCGATTTCGCCCTTGAGCCAGTCGAGATCGGTTTCGTGGCTGGGAAAGCTCTTGATGAAGTGCTGCCGCGGCATACCGGCGCGGTCGACGCACAGTTGCAGTATCTGACGCTCGTGGGCGCGAACCTGCTCGACCATGTGGCGAACCGGTTCGCACAGGCGCTCGATGGATTTAGCGGTGAAGCGGATATTCAGCAGTTCGTCGGAGATCTTCTGCTGGATCTGCAGGTAGGTTTTGTCTTGCGAGCCTTTCTTCGCCAGACTCGCCATCATTTTTTCGTAATGGCCGCGAATGAGATCGAAGCGGGCCAGGGCTTCGGTCTTGAGCAGCAGAAGAGAGGCGGCGTTGTCGGCAGCGCCTTCAGCGTCGCCGGCTTCGTCGTCGTCCTCTTCGGCTTCACCGTCGTCGAGCGTGGCGGCGGTGTCGTCGCTGGCGGCGGCGGCGAGCGCGGCTTCCTCGGTGGCGTTCGGGTCAATCAGGCCGTCGATGAGTTCATCGATGCGGATTTCGTCCCTGGCCACGCGGGCGGCGCTGTCGAGCATTTCGGCGATGGTCGTCGGGCATGCGGAGATGGCCTGCACCATGTGCTTGAGACCGTCTTCGATGCGCTTGGCGATTTCGATTTCGCCTTCCCGCGTCAGCAGTTCGACCGTGCCCATTTCACGCATGTACATGCGCACCGGGTCGGTCGTGCGGCCGAATTCGGAATCGACGGACGATAGCGCCTGCTCGGCTTCTTCCTCGGCGACGTCTTCGTCAACGGGGTTGGCGACATTGTCCGACATGAGCAGGTCTTCGGAGGCTGGCGCCTCGTCGAAAACCTGGATGCCCATGTTGTTGAAGGTGGCAATGATGCTTTCGATCTGCTCGGCGTCGGCGACGTCGTCGGGCAGGTGGTCGCTGATCTCGGCGTAGGTGAGATAGCCGCGTTCCTTGCCCAGCGTGATTAGGGTTTTCAGCCGGGTGCGGCGCACCTCCGCGTCCAGCGGCGTGGCTTCGGGGCTGATGATCAGCGCAGCTTTGTCTTTTGCTTTGGAAGCACGTCCCTTCGGACTATCCTTGCGCGAATCTTTGGTTTTTTCGCGTGCCATGGCACTCCTTAAGTCGAAGGGCGAGTGATGGTTAAACAGACAATTATACTACAAACCGCGCGGCCTATCCGCTTTGCCCAGTGCTTGTTTTTCCATCAGCAGTTCCGCCAGCCGATGGCGCTCGGTGGCGGAGAGTTCGCCTTCACGTTCTTGTTCTAGCAGCTTAGCGATCTCATTGGCTACCACGTTCATGTGAAGCTTGCGCAGCGCGTCCTCGAACAAGGTTTCGACGATGTTCTCGTCGAACTCGGTATCGATCTGCTCACTGGCGACACGGGCCAGTGTTTCGCCGTGGGGTGTTTCGCGGAAGCGTTCGATGAGCGCGCCAAGGCCGCCTGCTGGAATGGGCTCGCCGAGGCTGATGAGGTCGACGATGGCGATCAGCGCGCGCCCTTCGTCGCTGTCGTTGGGCAGCAGGTCGACCGGTATTCGCGCGGCCCAATGCGGATGCTGCAGAATCAGGCGCAGCAGCGTGCCGGCGGACGATGCGGGCTTGCGCCGCGCGGAGGGGCGGGCAAACGCGGCGCGCGAATGCACCGGCGCGGATTTGGGTTGCGGATCGGGGCGGGAGCGCGCCGATTTAAGGCCGAACGCGTGTTCGACTTCACTTTGCGTCAACTCGCCGGTTTCGGCTACCGCTTTGACTAGTTGCAGGCGCAGTAGCGGCGCGGCCACGCGGGTGACAAGCGGCCGCGCTTCATGGACGAAGCGGGCGCGCCCTTCGGCTGAGTCGAGCGGGCTGCGGGCGGATAGTTCCTGTATCAGAAAGCGCGCGAGCGGCAGTGCGTTCGCTGCGGCTTTGCGGAAGGCGTCGGCACCTTCGGCGCGGATGAACGAATCCGGGTCGTGCTCGATGGGTAGAAACAGAAAGGCGAGCGTGGCGTCGTCGCGCAGGGTTTCAAGCGCATTTTCCAATGCCCGCCAGGCGGCGCGGCGTCCGGCCGCATCGCCGTCGAAACAGAACACGATGCGGTCGGTCTGCCGCAGCAGGGTTTGGATGTGATGCGGGGTGGTGGCCGTTCCCAGCGTGGCGACCGCGTTTTCGATGCCGAATTGGGCTAGCGCGACGACATCCATGTAGCCTTCGACGACGAGTGCGAAACCGCCGTCGCGGATTGCTTTCTGCGCGAGGGAGAAGCCGTAGAGCTCACGCCCTTTTTCGAATAGCGGCGTTTCCGGCGAATTGAGGTATTTGGGTTCGCCGCTATCCAGTATGCGGCCACCGAAGGCGATGATGCGACCACGGCGGTCGTGGATCGGGAAGATGATGCGGTGGCGGAAGCGGTCGTAGCGCCGGCCTTGGTCGTTGTCGATGACCAATCCGGCGTCGGCGAGTACCTTGGCTTGATAATCGGGAAAAATCCGCTGCAGCCCTTGCCATTCGTCAGGGGCGTAGCCGATGCCGAAACGCGCGGCGACTTCGCCGCTCAGGCCGCGGCGTTTCAGGTAGGCAATTGCGTCTGGTGCCTGTTTGAGCTGATCGCGGTAAAGGCGCGCGGCAGCGGCCAGTGCGTCGAAAAGCTGCGCGCTGCTGTCATCGTGGGCATGCGGCGTGTGTTTGCCGTCGTCCGGAACCTGTACGCCGACCTGGCCGGCGAGTTCCTTGACCGCTTCGACAAAGCCCAGCCCACTGTATTCCATCAGAAAGCCGATGGCGCTGCCGTGAACGCCGCAGCCGAAGCAGTGGTAGAACTGCTTACTCGGGCTGACCGAAAACGATGCCGATTTCTCGCCGTGGAATGGGCAGCAGGCGAAATAGTTAGCGCCGCTTTTTTTCAGCGGCAGGTAGCGCTCGATGACATCGACGATATCGACCCGGGCGAGCAGATCCTGAACGAAGGATTGGGGGATCATCGCGCTGAAAACGACGCGCCGGACGGCAGCGCATTGGCTTGCCGTCCGGCGTGGAGACAACGACCGGCTGCGCCGGGGCGACCGGCCGAGCTGGTGCGAAAAGTCAGATCAGTACAGCTTTGGCGGCAGCATCTGGCCGCGCAGGCGCTTGTGATTGCGCTTGACCGCAGCGGCCAGCTTGCGCTTGCGTTCTGCGGTGGGTTTTTCGTAAAACTCGCGGGAGCGCAGCTCAGTCAGCACCCCGGTTTTTTCAATGGTGCGCTTGAAGCGGCGAATGGCGACTTCAAACGGCTCGTTTTCTTTGACGCGAATACCCGGCATTGCGCGCTTCCTCGGATGTCTGGTGTACAGAAAGGGGGCGAATATAACCGACAAAGACAATGGATGGCAAGATCGGGTGACGCAGTAACCAGGACACACGGGGAATGATGCGTGCAAATTCGTCAATTTCTCAAGCCGCCACGCCGCCCGTTACTCGCCACCGCCAAGCGCTGTAAGGATTTGGTGGGCGATGGCGACTCTGGCCTCATTGGGGTAATTTTTGTTGGCCAGGATGACGATCCCCAGCCGTTGCGCCGGAATGAACGCGACATAGGCGCCGAAGCCGTTGGTTGCGCCGGTTTTATTGATCCAGACGTCTTCCCGCGGTGCTTGCGGCGGTTGTATCGCAGTCACGGGTGTCGCGTTGAGCATTGCCGGCGAGTTGCCCTCCAGCAGCGTCTGCAATGCGGCCGGGTATGGGTATTGTTCCCATATCAAATCCTGCGTTATCACGCCGGCCTTGAAGTAAGCGGTGTGCGTGTCTGTAATCGCGCGTTGGAGTTTTTCGTCCAGTTTGACCACGCCCATGTTGGCTTCCATGAAGCGCGTTATGTCGGCGGCGGTTGCCTTGATGCCGTAGGCTTCGGCGGACAGCATGCCGCCTGTCAGCCGGGCCGGGACGTCGTCTTTCGTGTAGCCCTGTGCGTAGTCGGCCATGCTGGTTGCTGGAACGGCGATGTAGCTGTGCTTCATGCCGAGCGCGGGAAACAGGCGTTGTTCGATCAGTGTGGCGAAGTCCTGTCCCATGCGCTTTGCCGTTATCTGGCCGAGCATTCCGATGCTGGGGTTGGCGTAAGTTCGGCAGCTTCCCGGTGCGCAGGTGGGTTCCCAGGTTTTGAGGTACGCCATCAGTTGATCGTCGTTCCGGATCTGTTCCGGTACCTGTAATGGAAACCCGCCCGGTGTGTGGGTGCCGAGGTTGAGGAGGCTTACGCCGCCAAAATGGCTGTTCCGCAAGGCCGGCAGGTATTTGTCCGTGGTGTCCGACAGGGAAAGTTCGCCATTGACCTGCGCCCAGGAAGCCAGTGTGGCGGTGAAGGTTTTGCTGATCGATCCGATTTCGAACAGAGTGGTATCGGTGACGGGCTGGCTGGTTTCCGTGGATGCCACGCCGTAATTGAATACGTAGGACCGGCCTCCGGCGACGATGCCGACGGCGATGCCGGGAATGCGGTACTTCGCCATTGCGGGCTGTATGGCGGTGTCCACCACGTGTTCGATGCGGCTTTGCGGGTCATCGGTCGCGTGGCTGGCGGCGGTGGCCGCGAACAGGGCGAGGCAGACGGGTGCCGCAAGGCGGGTGGATTTGAATTTCATTTCTCGATGGGTTCCAGAATGATGCGCCGCGTGTGGCGGCAGAGTAAGGCGTTCCGGATCGGGCATCCGCGTTTGCCTGCAAGGGAGCGGCTCAATGATGAGGGGCTGGCCCGTGCATTCCGGCAAAACGACCGCCGGGCAGGATAGCAAATTTGTTCATGGTCCCCCTCGGGACAATCGGGTGAATTTGTACGGCACGTGGGCCTTGGCGGGTGTTGCTTACCAGTTGTATTTGACTCCGGCGAGCAGCCCGTAGCCACGGTAGCTGTTGCTCCCCTCGCCGCCGCTAAGTGAGTCCAGCACGTTGGCGTTGCCTCCGCCCACCCCTTGCCGGTAGGCCAGGTGGCCCCATGCCGTGCAGCCCTTGTCTAGCTCGGCCTGTACGCCTAGTTTGATTTCGACCACGTTTCTTTGGCCCGTCTGGCTCAGGCTCTGTCCGTCCAGGGTTACGCTGTTGACGTTGCTCTGGTGCCACCAGTTGAGCTCCGCGAAAGGCTCGATACGGTTGCCTTCCAGATTCGGTTGGTGGGCGTATGCGCGCGCGCCCAGTCGTGTCAGCAGGTTGTTACCTTTATCGGAGGTGACGCGAGTGCCGCTGATTTCGGTGTGGTCCACGCCCGAGTCGTTGTTGGCGATGACTTGTGCCTGCGGCTCCAGGTACCAACTGCGGCGATCGTCCTTGCTCACCTCGATGGCGTAGCCCAGTTCCAGCGAACCGGCGATGCTCCATGTGTGATATTTCTCGCTGGCCAGCCACTGGCCGTTAACGCTGTTGTCATAACGCGCTCCTTGTAGCCAAGTGTCCAGGTACCAGCCGGTGGGCTGGCTGGCGTTTTGATACCAGGTGGCGTACACGCCCACGCTGTAGCCGTCCACCTGGCCCTTGGCATGGTAGTCGCTCAGGGTGTTGCGGGTGTTGCTGCTGGCGTGGCCGACGCCACCCATCACGCCCAGATGCCAGCGGCTGTCGTCGCTGGCGACCCAGCGGCCGAGTTCGCCGCCAAATTGCAGCATGCTGAAGGTGGCGCGGGTGCTCAATTGGCCGCCCGCTACGTCGGTGTCGGTATGGTTGGCCGTCATGCGCGCCCAGCCGGCGCTGTGGCGGCCGGCCGTATCGGCGTCGCTGTCCGATTCCCGCAGGCGCTGGCGCTCGGTGAAGTCCACTTCGCCCAGGCGCTCGTGCAGGGTCATGGTATTGAACAGGCCCAGCGCCGCCGCCCGGTTGGCCATGTAGGCGCCTGCTTCGGGGCGAAGCACTTGGGGTGTTGGCGGCGGCGGAGGTGGCGGCGGCGGAGGCGGAGGTGGCGGAGGTGGCGGAGGTGGCGGAGGTGGCGGAGGTGGCGGAGGAGGAGGTGGCGGAGGAGGTGGCGGAGGAGGAGGTGGCGGTGTCGGTTCCACGCTTGAGCGTAAGTACCAGTTGCCGTCGCTCGTATCCGTACCGACGCCGTTGTGGTACAGGAAGTAGTCGTAGCTCCCGCTTACGGCGCGGCCTTGCAGCGCAAAGGCGCCATTGGCGCTGGCTCCGGCATTCTTGTTGAGCACTTCGACCAGCGCAATGCCATTGCCGGTGGTCAGCGCGCCACTGCCGCCGATATTGATGATCTGGATTTTAGTGGCGCCTCCCGCTCCGACCTGGGTCGAATCGACGACGAGCATGTCCGATTTGCTGTTACTCCCGCCTTCATTGAGTTGGCTGTTCAGGATCAGGGTGCCGCCGTTGGAGATGAAAACGCCCCCGCCATCCTGGCCTGGGGTGTGGCCGCCGGTGATCACAAGGGTGTTGCCCACGGCCGGGCCGCTGCCCAGGTCGATAATGCCGCTGTGGGTAAAGGTCTTCACACCCAGGATCTGGCCTTGCACCGCTCCGCCCAGGGTGGGCAGGTTGGGGGTTGTACTCAGTGCGCTGACCAGGGGTTGGTAGGCGCCGGCGGCGTTGAAATTGACGATGCCGCTGGCAGGCTGGGGCACGAGGTTGAGGGTGCCGCTGTTGTCGATGCTGTTGGCGCCGCTGGTGCCGAAGTCGCTTACGGCCACGTTCCAGGTATCGCGCGCGCCGCTGCCGGCGCTGGCCGAGAAGCTGCGTAGGTTCCAGGTGCCCGCGTTGTTCAGGGTGTTGTTGCCGTTATCCAGGCGGAGGGTGCCGGTGATGACGCCGCTGCCAAGGTTGTTGAGCGCTAAGGTTTGGCTCGGACCGGCTAGGCCGGGTTGGTTGCGAATGGCCAGGTCGCTCATTGCGCCCACGCTGCCGCTGTTGTTCAGGGCGCCGCGCAGGCTATCGAGATCGACGCCGGCGACTGAGCCACCCAGGATGGTCGCGCTTGCGTCGATGTCGATCAGACCGTCCTCGGGCATGAGGTTCTGTACGCCTGACAGGCCGTGGCTGGCGTCGATGGCGGCGTTGGGGCCGATACGCACTTCGCCCGAGCCGGTGGTCGCGCCGCCCGACCACAGCGAGATGGCATTGGAGTGGATGCTTGAAGCTGTGCCCGCGCCGATGGTGGCCGTGCCATCGTGATAGTTCAGCAGGTTGCTGGCGGTGCCTTCGGTATTGCGCGAACTGATGACCTCCACTGCGGGGCTGACGCTACCGCTGGTGCGGATGTCGTTCGAGATGCTAGCGTTGGTACGGCTGCTGGCGGTGTTGAGCAGCACACCGCCAGCCAGGGTGGAGCCGGTGGTGGTGATGGGGCCGCTACTGGTGACGTTGCCGCTGTTGCCGCTACCGTTGGAGAGCGCGTAGATACCGCGTGCCTGCGTGCCCGCGGTGGTAATTGCGCCGCTGTTGATGATCTCGGTATCGCCTGCGCCGCTATGGGTGGAAATGCCATGCCCGTTGCTGCCGCGGGTGATGATTTCGCCGCTGTTCTCGACGGTGACTTTGCCGGCGCCGAAGCCGCCTAGTGTGCTGTTTGCCGCGATTCCCGACGAATTGTTGCCGTCGACATCGATTTTTGTTCCGGTGAATTCCACATCCACCGTGCCACCGGAACTGTAGGCGGCAATGCCATTCGCCGAGCCCGAGCCGGTGGGGCCGCCGTGAGTAATCAGTTCGCCGACGGCCGTGATTTTCACGCTGCCGGCGCCGCCAGCCGTGAAGGCAAGCAGGGCGTTAGCGTTGTCGTTGAATACTTCGACGCGGTTGCCGGTGTAGTTGATCTCCGTATTGCCGCCGTTGTCTGTCAATACGCGAATGCCGGAAGCATCTACGCCACGGGTGACGATGTTGCCGGAATAATCCGCTTTCGCCGCGCCGGTTTTAGCGTTGGCATAGATGCCATCCCCTGAGCCATTGTCGCTGTTGCTCATGTCGATGGCGCCGCTGCCTGTTACCGTGATATCGCCGGGGCCGGCGGTGTCGGCATGAATGCCTTTGTTGCTGCCGCTTGAGCCAGTGCCGTTGACAGTGATGGCGCCATCGTTTCGCACCAGCACCGCTGCCGCGCTACCGACCCATGTTTGTTGCGCAATAAGGCCGTGGGAGTCTGTGTTTTGAGTAGTGATTGCGCCGCTGTTAACGACCTTGATCTCTCCAAGACCGGAGGCAAAAATGCCATATGAATTAATGCCGGAGGTGGCGATGGCATTGCTGTTGTCGATCGACACGGTGCTGTTGAGCGAGGTGCCGACAATGCCATGGCCGCCTGCCCCGCTGGTTTGGATGATGCCGCTGTTGCCGATGCTGACCGCACCCTCTGTGGCGCCCCAGATGCCTAGCGTATTGGTGGTGATGCTGCCGCCCGTCTGCTTAAGAGTGACTGCGCCGCCGTCATTGGAGATGCCTTCGATGCCGACGGTTTTGGAGATGATGGTCGACTGTGAGTCGATGGCAATCGAGGTGCCCAGCGTGGCTGAGCTGCCGCTGGCGTAAATGCCTGCCGAGCCGGTGGCGGTAATGGTTGTGCCTGCCGTGGTGATGATCTTGACGTTGCCGCCGCCGCTGCTGCCGCTTAGGGCGACGATACCAGCCCCGCCCTTGGTGGCGATGCTGCCGTTGGCCAAGCGAGCGGTGGCGTCACCCGTGCCGGCGGCTCTGGCCACCAAGCCGTGGCTTTGAGAATCGGGGCTGTTGTTGGTCAGCGCGCCGCCGGCCATGTTGGCGGTGGCGTTGCCTGTACCGCTGGTCGTGGCGGATATCGCACCACTGTCCAGGGCTCCGTTGATCAGGATGTTGCCGCCGTTTTGCGCGACGGTGGCGTTGCCGCCGCTGGCTTCGATGCGCATCGCAGCCGAAGCGCCGTTGATCGTGATGTCGCCGGTGTTGGTGATGGTCGCGCTACCCATGCCGCTGGAGCGCTCGAAAATACCGTGTGCATTTTCGCCGCCGGTAGTGATCTTGCCGGCATTCGTGACGTTGATGGCACCATCGACCGCACTGGCGAAGATGCCGTGCGCGACGGTACCGCTGGTGGATACGAGATTGCTGTTGTCGACCGTGACGGTGCCGTTCCCACTGCTGACTACGGCGTTGATCCCTTGCGCATTGTTGCCGGTCGAGGTGATCGTGCCGCCGTGTAGTGTGGCGAGGACGTTGCCTGAACCCGAGTGCGCGGTGACGGCATAGCCAGCGTCGGCGCCACCGGTGGCGGAATTGGCGGTAGTGACGCTACCACCGGTTACGCGTAGCGTGGCATCGCCGCTGCCTATGGCATTGACGACGAGACCATAGCCGGTGGTGGTCGATGCGGCCATGTCGACCGTGGTGTTGTTTACGATGAGTTCGGCTTTACCTGTGGCATTGTTGCCATGCGAGGCTAGGCCATGCCCGGTCGCGAAGGTCGAACTGATCGAGGAATTGCTGATAGTTAGCGAAGTGTTGCCGCCAAGGGTGCTGGCTGACAGGTGAATCGCGCCGAATGTGCCGCCGCCGCCATGCGTGACGGTGACACGATCGCCGATGAGAGAAACGGTGCCGCTGACGCCCGTGTTGCGGCCGCGCAGATAGCCGCTGTCCAGATTCATGTCAGTGGCGGTAATGGTCGAGTTGCCCGCGAAGCTCGTGACATGGTTGCCAGTGTCGGTTCCAGTGCAGTTCACCGTGGCCGTGTCAGTTCCGGTGCAGAGGGCGGCCTGTGAGCTTTGGGAGCCTATTGCGCACAAGGCCGCGACGATGGCGACATGAACGGGTTTGGACCGGAAGGGAAAGGAGGGCGGGACTCTCATGCTCGATAAAACAGCTTGCCCGATATGGAACACGGATGCGAGGGGTACGTGAATTGAATCACGATATTTAGAGGAAGTTTGAATGAACAGATCACAGTGTTCATCCTCTTTTCCCTGGTTTCGAATGCGGGCGCATATCCTCCGTTATCCAGTCCTGCTGCCGAAAAAATATTTCTGGCACGGAAATTCTCATGCGTAAATAAAATTTCTTGTCTTGCCCGCTTGCGCGGTATTTCCTCCAAATGCCGATCGATTTTGTGTCCGCAAGACCCCGATCATTTTGTATTGGGTTCTTGGCCGATACAGAAGGTTCCAGATAGGGCAAAACTAACTGCAGGAGTTTGGCGGTGGAGGGCGGTTAAAATGCGCGCCTTGGTCTGAACGGATTCAATGGCAATGAAAGTGTTGGGTATCGAAACGTCCTGTGACGAAACCGGCGTGGCGGTGTATGACACCGATGCCGGCCTGCTCGGGCATTGCCTGCATTCCCAGATCGACCTGCATGCCGATTACGGTGGTGTGGTGCCTGAACTGGCGTCGCGCGACCACATCCGGCGTCTGCCGCTGCTGCTGAAACAGACCTTGACCGAAACGGGGCTGAGCGTGGCCGATCTCGATGCCGTCGCCTACACGGCCGGGCCGGGTTTGTCCGGCGCCTTGCTTGTCGGCGCCAGTGTGGCCGAGGCGTTCGGCATGGCGGCGGGAGTGCCGGTGCTGCCGATCCACCATCTTGAAGGGCATCTGTTGTCGCCTTTGTTGTCGTCGGAGCCGCCGGTTTTTCCGTTCGTTGCGCTACTGGTGTCCGGCGGCCATACCCAGTTGATGAAGGTCGGCGGCGTGGGCGATTACGCTTTGCTGGGCGAATCGCTCGACGACGCGGCGGGCGAGGCCTTCGACAAAACCGCCAAGCTGCTCGGGCTGGGCTACCCCGGCGGCCCGCAACTAGCGGCCCTGGCCGAAAGCGGCCATGCGGGGCGGTTTCGTTTGCCGCGCCCGATGCTGCATTCGGGCGATCTCGATTTCAGTTTCAGCGGCTTGAAAACCGCTGTGCTGAATGCGGTATCCGCGCCGCAGTGGCAGCCGGAGGCGGCCGCCGATCTGGCCGCCGATTTTCAGGCCGCGGTGATCGATGTTTTGTGCGCCAAGGCGTTGGCGGCGCTGAAGCAAACCGGCCTACGGACCTTGGTAGTGGCGGGAGGGGTGGGTGCGAACCGTTGCTTGCGTGAACGCTTGGATGAAGCGGCCGGGCGCCGAGGGGCGCGTGTGTATTACCCGGAGCCGGCGTTGTGTACCGACAACGGGGCGATGATCGCCTTTGCCGGGGCGCTGCGCTTGATGGCCGGCGAACGCCCGGCGGCCGAGGCCGCGACAGTCCGTGTGCGGCCGCGCTGGCCTTTGGCTGACTTGCACCCGCCGGTGCGCTGAGCGCAACGGCGAGGCGGGTATGAGCGCTACGCCTTTTTGCCGCCGATACGGCCTTCGGTGCCGGCCAGCATGCGCTTGATATTGGCGGCATGACGCCAGATCAGGATCGCGCTCATGACCAGCAGCGCGACGATGACCGGCCCGCCGCCAAGTAGCCAGAATCCGGCCGCCGGTGCGGCGATGGCCGCGGCGATGGCTGCGGCCGAGGAATAGCGGCTGGCAAAAGCGCAGCCCAACCAGACGAGGAGGCAAATCGCAGCCAGGCGGAAATCGATGCCGGCAAGCACGCCCAGTGCCGTGGCGACGCCTTTCCCGCCGTTGAAGCGCAAGAAAACGCTGAACACATGGCCGAAAAAAGCGGCAAGGCCCGCCAGCGCCGCTTCCACGGGCGTGAAACCCAGGCGGGCGGCGAGCCAGACGGCGAGCCAGCCTTTCAGGCAATCGCCAAGCAGGGTTACGATCGCCGCAGGCTTGCTGCCGCTGCGTAAGACGTTGGTGGCGCCGGGGTTGCCCGAGCCGTAACGACGAGGGTCTTCCAGGCCGAACAAGCGGCTGCTGACGATGGCGAAGGGGATCGAGCCGAGCAGGTAAGCGCCGGCCAGCAGCAAAAGCAGGTGCGCTGTGGGCATGGTTTCTCCGTTAAATTTGTCCGGATTATCCGGGCTAGAATGGCGGCGATTCTAATCGGGAAGCAGCATGGATTTCATTTTTATCGAAGAACTGCGCGTGCAGGCATGGGTCGGCATTTATTCACGCGAAAAAGCAAGCCCGCAAACGGTAGAGCTCAATCTTACCTTTGGCGTGCCCGATAGCGCGGCTGAGCGCGACGATATCGCGGATACGATCAACTATGCCGAGGTAATTGAGCGCGTGCGCAAGGAACTGGGCGAGCGGCATTTCAATTTGATCGAAACGCTGGGGGAGTTCGTTGTGAATCTGTTGTTCGACGAGTTTGGCGCGCCGTGGGTCAAGATTCGTATCGCCAAGATCGGCGTGATGAAGGATGTGCGGCGGGTTGGGGTATTTATTCAGCGCGGCAAACAAGGAACGATGCCGCCAGCCGGTATGGAATGAGGCGCGAACGGGGCACCGTCCACACATTTTGTGCTTTGTGGCACTGCGAAATAAAAAATGCCGCTGACTGTTTCAGCGGCATTTTTATTTTTTCGTGATATTTCACACACTTTGGAAGCCGGATCGATTCATACGGCTTCGCCTTCAACCGGATAACTTCGTTGGGCCGCCTTGTTAGCGGGTCGAACGAGCGGTCGAATGCAAATCCGTATCAGACCGCGAGTTCGGTCAGCGATTTTCCTTGTGCAACCCAGTCCAGAACCCATTGCGGTTTGCGGCCACGGCCGCTCCAGCCGATGGCAGCGTTTTCCGGGTGGCGATATTTCGCCGGCAATCCCCCTGTTTTCTTGACAGCGGTTTTGCGGGTGGCGTGCTTGCGGGTGGATTTTTTTTCGGTGGGCGCTTTTTTGTCCAGCAGATCATCCAGCGAAAGCCCTTCTTCCGCGGCCATTTTCTGCATTTTCTTGAGCAGATCGCGGCGGGCGCTTTCGCTGCGGCGGCGGATTTCTGCTTCCACTTTCGATTGAAGGCGGCGCAGTTCAACGAGCGACATTTTGCCAAGGTCCATGTATTTCTCCATTTTGAGCTGCGGCTATGTCAGGGTTTCGGTAGTCAGGGCTTTGGTGCCAGCGCCTCCGACATTTCCCGCGCAGGTTGATATTCCATAATGCAATTCTAATTCTGCCATTAGATTATGGAAAAGTGAAATATTCAATTGTTGCAATAAAGTCAAAGAGCGACATTGACGAGTTTGGCTTGCAGAATACGCAGTATGTCGTGGGGATGAACGCCGACAAGATAACCGCGGCGACCGCCATTGATATAGATGAGCGGTAGGTCGAGGATTGTTTTTTCCATGAATACCGGCATTTTTTTACGCGTTCCGAAAGGCGATGTGCCGCCGACGAGATAGCCGGAGTGGCGATTGGCGACTTCCGGTTTGCATGGTTCGATATGCTTGCATTGCAGTTGGCGCGCCAGTTCCTTGGTGGATACTTTACGATCGCCATGCATCAGCACAATCAGCGGCATGGCGTTTTCGTTTTCCATGACCAGGGTTTTGATGACCGCGTGTTCGGCAACATTCAGTTCGCGCGCCGATACGGTTGTGCCGCCATGCTCTTCGTATTCGTAGAGGTGATCCGAATGCGAGATGCCGTGCTGGCGTAAAAATCGCGTAGCTTGGGTTTCGGGGGCGTGGCGCTCGTGCTTGCTCATTGCGTATCCTGTTTTTATCGGGGCTATTTATGATTCTGGCCTGTCGACGGCGTTGTTCAAGCGCGAGGATGATGTTCTGAGTGTAGTTTTTTGAGCCGCTCGCGCGCAACGTGCGTATAGACCTGCGTGGTCGAAATATCGGCATGGCCCAGCAGCATTTGCACGGCCCGCAAATCGGCTCCGTGATTGAGTAGATGCGTGGCGAATGCGTGGCGTATTGTGTGGGGCGATATCCGTGCCGGTGCGATACCGGCTTGCAGCGCATAGCGTTTGATGATGTGCCAGAACATTTGCCGTGTCATCGCCGCGCCAAGGCGGGTGACGAAAATTTCGTTGCAAGGGCGCTTGCCGAGCAGGGCGGGGCGGGATTCGCGTATATAGCGCGTGACCCATTCGGTGGCGATTTCGCCGAATGGAACCAGACGTTCCTTGCTGCCTTTCCCCGTGACGCGGACGATGCCTTCGTCAAGCGAGACGGCATACATCTGCAGGCCGGTCAATTCCGATACGCGCAGACCGCAGGCATACATCACTTCGAGCATGCAGCGGTCGCGCAAGCCCAGAACGGTATCCACATCGGGCGCGGCAAGCAGCGCTTCGACTTGCGATTCGGTCAGCGTGTGGGGAAAGCGCTGCGTGGGCAAGGGCGAGTCCAGCGCAAGGGTGGGGTCTTCGGCGATTTCGCCATGCGCCAGTTTCAGCCGGTAATAGCGCCGCCAAGTGGATAAAAGCCGGCGCTGGCTCGTGGGTTTGGCTTGCCGGCTGAATTCGGCCAGATAGGCGGTGAGATCGTCGCGCTGGGCTTGTTTCAATTCCTTGTCGCGGGTGGCAAGCCAGTTGGCGAAGCGGGCGAGATCGCTGCGATAACCGGCAAGCGTATTTTGGGCCAAGCCGTGTTCGAGCCACAGCGCGTCGGCAAAGCGGTCCAACTCGATCCGCGACTCGGCGCTGAGTGCACGGATGGGTGGGACGGGTTTTTCTGTCACCAAGCGCCTTCGTGGGCCAGTAGCCAGCGTTTGGCGGTCAGGAGAAAACCGTCCGTGGCATTGGCGAAACCACCGATGCCACTGGCCGAGACAACGCGATGGCATGGCGTGGCGAGGGGAAAGGGGTTGGCGCCGCACGCCTGGCCGACGGCGCGCGGCGCGCTGCCAAGGCGGGTGGCCAGTGCGCCGTAAGTGACGACCGATCCGCAAGGAATCTGGTCGATGGCATTCCAAACCCGGCGCTGAAAGGGGGTGCCGCGCGAGGCACGCGGCAATTCCAGCGCCTGTTCGGGGGCGGCAAGCCACCGTTCGATGCGCTCGGCCGCGTCGATGGCCCAAGGCGTTGTCGGTGCAAGCGCGGGCGTTTCCGGCGGCAGAAAAACCATCTCGTGGATCAGCGCGCCTTCGAAGCGCAGGCCGAATGCGCCGAAGGGCAATGCCAGCACGGCAGCGTAAGAGGTAGGCGCGATGGAGGAGGTGCGCGTTGCCATGATGGAAATTGGAGATCGCAGAAATCAGGCCGCGAGGAATGGGCGAGGTGCGGGGGTGGGTACGACAGGGTTCGAAAACCCTGCCGTACCCGGTTGCTCTACCCCAGAGCAAAGCGTTTGGGTTCGAAATTCAATCTACTCGAACCCCCGGCGTGATTATGCCATGGCGAATAGGGTCGAGAGAATGCAGTTTGAGCGTCGAAAAAATCAGGGTATATGGATCGACGCAATGAAGCAGGGCTGCTTGCCCGGATACCGATTGTGTAAGCCGGGTGCAGATTTTTCATTGTTTTTATAGTTGAATGCAATGTTCCGGGTAGCGTGGATGTCGTTGTGGCAACGAAATTTTCGGTCAAAAAAGCAGGTGGATTTTCATTGGGAGCGGGGCTCTCGACCGATCCGGTGTTTTCCGACGACGGAAAGCGATTCGCCGTATTGGTCGGCAATCGCGCCGAGGTGTGGGATCTGGCGACGCGAGAGCGGATCGCCGTGTGCAAAAGCGCCGGTTTGGCCTATCCGGGTGGACTCGCGCTCAATCGTGATGCGAGCCGCCTGGCGCTGCGTAACGAAAGCGGTTTGATCGACGTTATCGATGTGGCTTCTGGCGGGCGGATCAGCCGGATCAAGCGGGGCGCGCAGTGCGGTTTCAATCTGGCGCTGAGCCCCGATGGCGCAAAGGTGTTCGATGCTTCCGGCGGCCCGCAGGCGGGGCTTTTCGTCTGGGATGCCGATACGGGTGGGTTGTTGCACGGCTATACCTGCGGTTTCGATTTCATGGCGACGAGCCTTTCACGAACCCGCGACGGCCTTGTCGCCGCTGGCTTCATGGCCAAAGCGGATGCTTGCGAGCGCGGGCTGCGCGATTTTTTGTGGCTCTGGACGGAGCCCGGCCTGGAAAAAATCGAACTGAATCTTTGCGATTGCACCACTGCGATCTCGCCGGATGGCGAGCATATTTTCGTTGCCGGGTTGCACCGGCCGCTGCACCAGCAGGGGGAAGCTGTATTTCGTTTGCTTGATCGTAGCGGGACGGTACGGATCGAGAAAAACATGAGGGCACTGCGAACTTTTCCGGTCAGTCAGCCCGTTTGGCATCCCGACGGTTCGCAGCTTCTTTGGCGGGGGGATTGTCTTGTTGACGAAGCTTGGTTGCTTGATGCGGAGACGTTGGACGTAGCGCGCAAATTCCACTGGCCGAGTATGCATGCTGCCTTGGGTCAGCATGGCTGGATCGCCTTGGCGGGCGACAAGGGCATGGTGTTGCCGCAAACGGCCGTTGAGCAGGCGGTGGCGGAGGTCGGCCAGCCTGCCGCCGAGTTGAAAAAGCGCCGGTCGCAGGCTTACAGCCGGGCAATCGAACTACGCAAGGCCAGCCCGCCGCGTGTCGCGTTGTTCCTGGATGAAGAGCGCTTGCGCATCGAAGCCGAGCAACTGGTTGGCTTGTTCCGCTATCTGCCGGTCGAGGATGAAGTCTGCGAACTGGAGAGCGCCGATACCGTAGACATTGGCCGTGCCATACGCCACGCTTTGCGGCAATTCCGGCTGGGTTATTCGGAAAGCGATCGATATGGCGAGCGCGGTTGGTTGCAGGAAGCCTGGATGTCGGACGATTTTGCCGCCCGTCTGCGCGAAAACAACTTACCGCTTGACTGGGGGGTGTCAGCGCAAAAAAGCGCACAAATCCGCTACCTTGGTGGCAAGGGGCGTAGCACCCCCGAGAGCGAAGGCTTTTCCAACCCGCAAGCCGGCGCGCATGCGCGTTATCTCGTCGTGACGCATCATGACGGCCTGCTCGAACTGTGGCTGGGCACAACGACGGCTGCCGGTACGTTCTACGAAAATGATTGGCCGCACATACCGCTGGCCGATACGATTACCGATAGTGAATTGGGCGAAGCGGTATTGGCTGCTTTTGGGCAGTGCAAAGTGGAAGCGAAATAGAGAAAAAGGAATAGCGCGGGATCGGCTGGGTTATTACCTGTGCCGCCATAACTGGCGTCGGCTGCGTTCGAGGTCGATAAGCGCGCGCGCGCTTCCGGCTCCGCTTTGCAGCGCCCTGGCCTGGGCCGCGAGAAAGAGCTGGGCGATGGCCCAGGCGTCGCCCAGGGCATGATGGCGTTGAAATGTTTCGATGCCGAAAATCGCCATCCAGTCGGCCAGCCGCGCCGGTGCCTCGATGCGTTCGGGGAAGAGCGCGGGCAGCAGAAAATGCAGGTCGATCCACGGTAGTTCGGCCTCGATGCCAAGCCGCATCCGCCATGCCCGTTCCAGCATGCCGCGATTGAAGTCGGCGTTGAACACGACCAGCGGCCCTTTACCGGCAAACACGAGCAGGTCCAGCAGCGCGGTTTCGGCGTCGGTTTCCAGCGCGGCGTAGTAGCTTTGCTCGGGATCGAGCAGGCCATTGTCGATGGCGATCGCGGCGACGGCAAGGAGGCGATCGTGTTCAAGGTCCAGGCCGCTCGCTTCGGTATTGACCACGGTGTAGCGCGTTTCAAAGTGCGCGCGCGCCGAGTCGGCGGCGGGCAGGGCTTGCCAGCAGCGCAGCGCGTCGGCATTGGCGGCGGTGAGCGTGGTGTTTTCGCGTTGGGCGCGCAGGCGGTCGAACCAGTTCATAGTTGGTAATCCAGCTTGAGCCGCAGTTGCAGCTTGCGTGCCTGACGGAAGGCTTCCTTGAGGATGCGGCGGTCGAGTTCGTTGAGGTTTTCGGGGTTGACCCTGTTGTCGCTCGGCGAATCGTGTTCGGTTTCAAGGTGCTGCGAGCGCAGGCGGAGCAGTTGGATGAAATGGAAGCCGTCGAGCATGGCCGAGACTTCATCGGGCTGTATGCCCGTTTTGATTGCCGCCTGGCGCAGGCGTTGCGCCGTGGCGCTGGAGTCGACGCTAGTGCGCAGCGCGAGAATGCGGGCGACATCGACGAACAGGCGGGTGCCGCATTTTTTCAGGTCGATGGTGCCGTCGTCCTCGACCAGAAAATCGCGGATGCGTCCGAGCGGCGGCGCAACCTGCAAGGCATTGGCGGCCATCATGCGCAGGAAGGCGGCGTTGGTTTTGGCCGTGCGGTTGAGCCAGGATCTGAGCTGATCGCCCAGGCGTTCGTTGCCGTACAGCACGCGGAAGTCGAAGAAGATGGTGGCGTTCAACAGCGCCTGGGGCGCGGGTTCGCGTATCCATTGGCCGAAGCGCTCGCACCATTCGTCCAGCGTCAGGCACAACTCGGGGTTGCTCGCCATGATGTTGCCCTTGCACAACGGGAAGCCGCAGGCCGCGAGGTTTTCATTCACCTCGCGGGCAAACGCCAGCAGGCGCGAGCGGATCGACTCGATGTCCTGTTGCTCGGGGCATTGCCAGATGATGCCGTTATCCTGGTCGGTGGAGAGGGTTTGCTCGTGGCGGCCCTCGGAGCCGAAGGCGACCCACGCGCAGTCGATACTGCGCAAATCGTGCCGGTCGAGGGCAAGATCGATGATGCGGCGCGTCAGCGCGTCGTTGAGCGTGGAGATGAATTGCGTGAGCTGTTCGGCGCCGATGCCTTGGGCGACGAGATTGAGCGCGAGTTGGCGGATGTCGTGGCTGGCGCGCTGCAAGGCTTCGATGTCGCTGGCGCTTTCGATGCCGGAGCGGATCTGGCGCAGGCTGATGCGTTGGAGCGAAAACAGATCGCGTTCGGAAACGACGCCTTTGAGCCGGCCTTCGCTGTCGACCACGAGCAGGTGGCGCACGCCGTGCGTGGCCATTTCCAGTGCGGCATCGTAAGCCGAGGCGCTGGCGGGCAACTGGTGCGGATCGACTGTCATTACCTCGCTGATCGGCCGGGTCAGATCGAAACCGGACAACAGCACGCGAGGCAGCAGATCGGCCAAGGTCAGAATGCCGAGCGGCCGCTGTTCGGCATCGGCGATCACCATGCAGCCGATGCGCGATTCGTTCATTTTCTCCAGTGCGGTGCGGGTCACGGTATCCGGCGTGACAAAAATCGGCGCTTCTTTGATCACGTGTCCCAGCGGCGTGGTCATCGTCTGCTGTTCGGCGGCGCGTTGCGAAAATGTGACCTGCAACTGCTGGCGCGACTGATTGAGCAGGCTGGCGATGTACTGGGTGCAAAACAGATGGAAGACTGGGCTGAGCCGCATCAGCTGCAGAAAATCCTCGGCCGTGATCTGGAAGCAGTAACTGTCTTCAAGCGCCGTGTAAACGTTGGTGGACGGGCGGGCGGCCGAAATGGCGCCGATTGGAAAGCATTCGCCCGCGCTTACCGTCATGCTCGAATATTCGGTGACGGTTGCCGCGCCAACCTGGCGGGCTTGAACCTTGCCGCGCTGCACGATGAAGAAATGGCGTGCCTGCCCCATTTCGGGCGTGAGAATTTCGCTGCCGCGCGCATGGAAAGCGAGCACGGCACGTTGGGCGAGGAAGTCCAGCGCTTCCGGCTCCATGCGGTCGAAGGGTGAAAAGCGCTTGAAGAAATCCAAACTGGCTCCAGCCAGCATTTGGGCGGCGGTAGCGGTCATGGCGTTCGGTGGGCTGTGGGCGAAACCGCATTATATGTTGTGTCTTGCGCCCGGTTTTCTTTCCGGGCATATGTGCAACGTGCGTTTTTCCGCTTGATTTCGGGCGGGGACAAGCGGTTTTCCGCCGTCGCCGGCGCGCGAAGGGATAAAATCCCCCTTTGTTCCGCCGGTCTTTGTTTTTTTAAGGAAAGAATGCGCAAAGCGGTGGAACCTCGGCATGAAATAAAGCCAGCCCTCGGCAAACGTGTTTATTCAAGGTGCTTGAAAATGGTTGAAAGCGGTCGCGTCGTTAACATTCTGGTGGTGGGAATCGGCGGGCAAGGGGTGATGACCGCATCCGAAATTCTGTGCGAAGCGGCTATTTCCCAGGGCTTCGACGCCAAGAAAACCGAAGTGGCCGGCATGGCCCAGCGCGGTGGCGTGGTGTCGTCCCACGTTCGCTTCGGCCCCAAGGTGCTGTCTCCCGAGATCGCGCCGGGCGAGGCGGACGTTCTGGTGGGCTTCGAGGCGGCGGAAGCCATGCGTTGGTGCCATTACCTGCGCCCCGAAGGGGTTGCCATGGTCAATTGCCTGCGCCTGGAGCCGCCTGTCGTTTCCCTCGGGCTTTATCCTTATCCCGAGAATCCGGTGGAGGAGATTCGCAAGCAAGGCGTCCGTATCCACGATTTCGACGGCGGCGCCATTGCCCGCGAGTTGGGCGATCTGCGTCTGGTCAATACCATCATGATGGGCGCCATTTCCGAAAGCCTGCCGTTTTCTCCGGAAATGTTGAAGGAGCGCATTGTCGAGCGTTTCCGCGCGAAAAAATCGGCGCTGGCCGAGTTGAATGCCCGGGCTTTCGATCTGGGGCGCGCCGCCGCCCACGTGCACTGAGCGACGCGTCAGCGCACCAGAGCGCGCGTCAAGGCTTCCTGCACGGAGTTTTGCATGCGCGCGCCACGCAGCATTTCCATGCTGTTGACCGTTGCCGATAGGGTGGTGACGGTTTGGATTTTTTGATTGTCCAGCGAGTTCTGGACGACGGTTGCCAGGGTCGAGGGCGATAGGCCGGAGACTTGGAACTGATTGCCAGGGCCGTTTTGGATAACCGTGAGAGCGGTGCCGGGCGGCAGGGCGGACAAGCCGTTGCCGTGCAGTTTTCCCAGATCGTCGACGTTGAGGCTGGTGACGCTTTGCAGCGCGCCGTTGATGTAGACCGCGCGTTCGATGCCGAAACTGAGCTTGAGACCGTCGGCCGTTTCAAAACCGCCGCGCATACCGGCGAGTTCGTCGTCGTCGATGACGGCGGCGTCGGCAAGTATGACCGGGAGCGGAGCGGGTGGTGAGGCCGATGAGGGAACCTGGACGACCGCCGCTGTGGATGCAGGTGGGGACGCATCCAGGTCGCCATAGGCAAGGCCGGGTACGTCGCGGGGGCGGAGTACGGTGGCTTCCACGACGGGCGCTCGCCAGGCCGGCTGGGCCTTGTTGTTCGCATTGAGTAGCGGGGGTGGCGCGCAGGTGCCGCCAGGGTCGAGCGGCCAATCGGCGAGTGCGAGCAGTTCCGCCGGTGGCGGGGCGCCCACGCAGTGGGCGGGCGAGAACGCTTCCATCTCCGCCGTTTCCGCGATTTCCGCCGCGGCTGGGACGCCGCCGACGCCCACGCCAAGCGCGATCCAGGCGAGCAGACGGCTCGGGAGGCGAGGTGCACGGCCGGGTGGTTGTTTGGGCGACATGGCGTGGTTTCGCGCGTGGGCGTTCCGGTCAGAAATCCAATGGGCCGCGGCGCAGCAGCAGAACGTCGGCCGCGTTGCCTTCGAGGCTGTCGCGTAGCGGCGCCTTGGGCCGGATGCGCCAATCCTCGTTACGGTCGAAGCGGGCGAGTTGGGTGTTGGTGACGACCACGAGGGCAATGTTGTTGATCCAGCTACGCTCGAGTTCGGCACGCTTGACGATGCGGGTGCCGGCGGCGGGATCGCCGATCAGTACTTCGTCCGCGTGCAGCCCTTTGATGACAACGAAGTGGGTGTAGCCGTTTTCGTTGATTAGGACGATGCCGGGGATTTTTGCTTTCGCCAGTTGATCCAGCGTGGTTTCCACACCGCTGGCCTGAAAGCCTTTGCTGTCGAGGTACTGTTTCATATCGAGCATGGAAAAGCCTTCGCGGCGAATTTTCTCGCGATCTCCGCGCTCGAACATCGCCTGAAAAACCTGGGATTCCTCGACACGCCAGCCGTAATGGTGGGTGAGCAGCGTGGCTACGGCCGCCGACCCGCAACTGAAGTCGTATTGTTGGTGCGTGGTCGAGACGAAGCGCGCTTCCTTCAGGCTGACGACCGGCACGTTCAGGCTGCCGCCGAGCGGGGCGACAAAGCGCAGGTCGTCGGCAACAGCGGTCGCGGCGGCGCATAGGAATCCTCCGTATGTGAGTACCCTGCATAGGGATGACCAGCGTGCCGCCACGCCACCGAAAAACGGATATCGCGGGAGGGGGGCGCTCCTTGCGGCTTTCACTGCGGCCTCCATCGCGGCCTTGTTACTGCAGTTCGACGTTGAGGATGACGGCGTTTTGAATCAGCACGCCGTTACCACTGTTCTGGATGAAGATCGGCATGCCCGATGCGCCAGCGAGCGCGCCGTCGGCAATGGTGTTGTGGCCGGTGACGAGGTCGTAGGCCTGCACTTCGCTGACCGAACCGGTGGCGTGGATGTCGCTCAAGTGGGTTTCCGTGCCGCCGCGCTGCTGGGCCAGCAGGGCTGTATCCACCACTTTGCCGCCGAGCTTGGATAACGTGGCGTTCGGTGTGGCGTCTTGTTCCGCGTGCGTGTTGCCGGGAGAGCCGCAGGTGGCTGCCAGCGCGATGCCGAGGGCGATCATGGATTGCTGGGGGGTCATGGTTTGTGTCCTCCTCCAGGTGGTCCCGCCCCGGCTTCGCGCGGATTGCGCCGCGCGAAGCCGGGGCGCGGATTGCCCGAGTGTGGGATTACCCGGGGCGGATTACCTGAGCGTCAGGTTGGCTTGCACATTGGCGCTTTGCTGTACCAACGCACCGATGCCGGAGTTTTGGGCATTGATGATGATGCCGGCGCCGTTGGTGAAGCTGCCGCTGATCGTGTTGGACATATTGAAGTGTCCCGCATCGACCGTGACTGTGCCGCCCGCGCCGCCCGCGCCGCCCGTGCCGCCTTGGCCCGCGCCGCCCGTTGCTTCGCCCGCGGTGAG
>JAVBJT010000044.1:0-9543 GCA_031546845.1 Azoarcus sp.
CGATCGACGAGCCGTCGAACGGGTGGCCGTGCTCGAAGTGATCTTCCTCGAAGGCGGAAACCGGCAGCCCGACGTGCTGTTCCTTGCCGCGGGTGTCGGTAAAACGCAGGTCGACGAAGCGGACTTCGTTTTCCTGGATCATTTTTATCACTTCCTGGGCGTTCATATTGGCTCCTTGGCTGAGAGATGGAACTGAGGAAACTGGTTTTCGATAGCGGGTGGATCGTGGTGGATGCCGTGTTTCCGAGCTGCTTCCCGAAGGTTTTTAGCAGAGGCTTCGGTCAGAGATAAGCATGGCGCGTGCCATGCTTTTCGGGGTTGCCGCGGCATTGTGCCATAGGCGCGAATCGCGCTGCGCGTGGGTGATTGCGGCTTATGTGTGCACCAATAAAGTGCGTTTGTCAGCGGTGATGCCCCGTTATGGGGCGATACGCATGAAAAAAGACAGCGAATGCCTATGAGGGTGTTGTTGTGACCAGGTTTGCACGCGCTGTCTGAGGGCTTCAGGGGGCGGCGGCGTCACATCGGGGGGGAGAAACACTTCCACCTCCATGTGTTGGCCGAGGTAGTGAATCTGGATGCGCTCCGCTGCCGCCGTGGCGCCCAGCAGATCGCGCACGATGACCGACACCTCGGTGGCCACCTCGTCCCGGTTGGGCAGGGCGTTGAGCGTAGCGGCCTGAAACCGGTTGTCCTCCTCCGCGTCGATGTGCACCAGCACGTCTTGCACTTCCGGGTGGGCATCGTGCACGCGCAGATATACGTTGTCGGAAATGCGATGCCCGTCCGAAACGGTGATGCGCGGGTCGACCTGTACGTGGGCGTCGCACAGCACGCGGCCGGCCATGCGCCGTGTGCGCAGATCGTGCAAGCCGATAACGCCTGGCGTTTCGCCGATGGTGTGGCGCAGGCGGGCGATGTCTTCTTCCGGCAAACCGGTGTCGATCAGTTCCCCCACCGCTTTCCTGCCCAGCTTGACGCCCATGCGCAGAATAAGGAAGCCGACTACCGCCGCGCCCAGCGGCTCAAGAAAAGGGTAGCCCGCGATGCTACCGCCGATGCCGACGGCGACGACCAGCGACGAGGCGGCGTCCGAACGCGCGTGCCAGGCGTTGGCTTCCAGCATGGGCGCTTTCAGCCGCCGGCTGGCGGCGAGGATGTAGCGGAACAGTAGTTCTTTCGCGACCAGGGTGAGCAAGGCGAAAAACAGCGCTGCCGGATGGACCGCCGGCAAGGTTTCGATGTGCTGCAAACGCATGCCCGAACTCCACAGGAAGCCGATGCCGGTTGCGATCAGCATGGCGCCCAGCAGTAGCGACACAATGGTTTCGATGCGGCCGTGGCCGTAGGGATGTTCCGCGTCGGCCGGGTCGGCGCTGTGGCGGTTGGCGACGAGAATGAACAGATCGGCGATCAGATCGGAAAGTGTGTGCGCGGCGTCCGCGACCAGGCTGAAGGCGTGGGTCAGCAGCCCGGCGACGGCCTGGCCGATGGCCAGACTGGTATTGGTTGCGATGGCGATCCAGGCGGCGCGCTCGATGCCGCGTTTGCGCCCGCCGCCGTCATCGTTCGTGGCATGGCCGGTTGGTTGGGGGGGCGCTTGAAACGGAGATTGGGGCATGGGGCTGGGCGCTGGCATGTGGTGTAGGGGTGGAGGCGATATACTTAACCATCCACTATTTTAACGGGCTGACATCATGGGAACCTTGTCCGATCTGCTCGCCCTGGCCAAACAGCGCGCCGCCAGCATGAATCTTCCCTATCAAGGGGCGTTGACGCCCGCCGAAGCCTACCAGGTGTGGCAACTTGCGCCCGGCGCGAAGCTTGTCGATGTGCGTACCCGGGCCGAATGGGATTGGGTCGGGCGCGTTCCCGATGCGGTGCAGATCGAATGGATGCGCTGGCCGGGCAATCAGGCCAATCCCAGCTTTCTGGCGCAATTGCACAACGAGGTCGATCCGCAGGCGCTGGTCATGTTCCTGTGCCGTTCGGGTGGGCGTTCCGATGCCGCCGCGCGAGCGGCCTGCGCCGCCGATTACGACAACTGCTATAACATCCTTGAAGGTTTCGAGGGCGACCGCGACGCCAACGGCCAGCGAAACCACATCGGCGGCTGGCGTCATGCCGGTTTGCCCTGGGTGCAAGGCTGAGATTCGGCCTCAAGGGGGCCGCGGCCCCTGCGGAATTTTTCGTCCTCTTCGGTTTCTACCTTTTTATTCCTTCCCCGATTGGATTTTCATCGCGTCATGCAAGTCGCCACCATCAGTTTCGACCGTTTCAATGTGCTGCAGGACGACGAGGCGCAGGCTCGCATTCGCGCGGCCCGTGCCCGCCTGGGTAAGCGCGCGGTGCTGCTGTGCCACCATTACCAGCGTGCCGATGTTTATCAGCACGCCGATCTCACCGGCGATTCGCTCAGGCTCGCCCGGCTGGCCTCGCAGACCGATGCCGACTACATCGTTTTCTGCGGTGTGCATTTCATGGCCGAAGTCGCCGACATCCTGTCCAAGCCCAGCCAGTTCGCAATCCTGCCGGATCTTGCCGCCGGCTGCTCGATGGCCGACATGGCCAACCTCGCCAAGGTGGAGCGCTGCTGGCGCGAACTGGCGGAAGTGTTGGGGACGTCGCCGGATACGCTCGTCACGCCAGTCACGTACATCAATTCGGCGGCCGACCTGAAGGCTTTTTGCGGTGAGCACGGCGGCATCGTGTGCACCTCCACCAATGCGCCGACCATTCTGGATTGGGCCTTTTCACGGCGCGAGAAGGTGCTGTTTTTCCCCGATCAGCACCTAGGGCGGTGGACGGGTTACAAGAAAGGCATCGCGCTCGAAGACATGGTGGTGTGGGATCCGGATCTTGAATACGGTGGATTGACGCCGGCGCAGATCCGTAACGCCAAAATCCTGCTGTGGAAGGGACATTGCTCGGTGCACCAGATGTTCCAGGAAAGCCATATCCGGCGCTGGCGCGCGCAGAACCCGGACGGGCTGGTGATCTCGCACCCGGAGTGCAGTCTGGACGTGTGCGCGAATTCGGATTTCGTCGGTTCCACCGAATACATCGTCAACACGATTACCCAGGCCCAGGCCGGCACCCGCTGGCTGGTCGGCACCGAGTTGAATCTAGTCAATCGACTGGCGGAAGAAATGAAGCCAGCAGGCAAAACCGTTCAGTTCATGGCGCCGACGGTGTGCATGTGCTCGACCATGCAGCGCATCGACCCGCAGCATTTGGCGTGGACGCTGGAGAACCTTGCCGATGGCAATGTGGTGAACCGTATTCAGGTGCCGGCGCGCGAGGCGGAGTTGGCGCGCGTCGCGCTCGATCGCATGCTGGCGGTGTCGTAGCCAGCACACGATAAGCCTGTCCAGGAGACGGCATGCAACGCACTGCGACAAGGACGGCGGCGACCAAAGGAAGCGCGGCTCTGCTCACGGCGGATCAGCCGCTTAGCGAGACGCTGAAAAAAACGGGCCGCCTGCGCATCTGCACTTACAACATTCACAAGGGCTTTTCGCAGTTCAACCGCCGCATGGTGGTGCACGAACTGAAAGAGCGCTTGCGCGGCCTCGGCGTCGATCTCGTGTTTTTGCAGGAAGTGCAAGGCTTGCATTTGGGGCATGCGCGGCGCCATGCCGATTGGCCGCAAGACGCGCAGCATGAATTTCTCGCCCGGGATGTATGGCAGCAGACCGCGTATGGCGGCAACGCGGTCTATACCCACGGTCATCACGGCAACGCGATCCTGAGCCAACACACGATTTTGTCGATGGACAACCAGGATGTGTCCGACCACCGCTTTGAGCGCCGCGGCCTGCTTCATTGCGAGGTGTTGTGGCCCGCGATGGCCGAGCCGCTGCACTGCGTGTGCGTGCATCTTGGGTTGATGGCCGGTAGCCGGCGGCGGCAGATGACGGCGCTGGCCGAGCGCATGGAGCACCTTGCCCCGAACGGCCAGCCGCTCATCATCGCCGGCGATTTCAACGATTGGCGTAACCGGGCCGATGAGTTGCTGTGCCACCGGCTCGGCTTGGTGGAAGCGTTTGGCAGTGACCGCGGCAACCCCGCGCGCAGCTTTCCCAGCGTCTTGCCCCTGTTCCGCCTCGATCGTATTTATGTGCGCGGCTTCCGCGTCAGCAAGGCGCAGGTGCACTTCGGCCCGCCGTGGTCGAAAATTTCCGATCACGCCGCGCTCACGGCCGATCTGGAGCCCTTGCATTGACGGGCTTTACCGACGGCAACGCGATTACGTTGCTGGAGAACGGCAAGCAGTATTTCCCCGCGCTGGAAGCCGCCATTGACGACGCCGAGCGCGAAATTTTTCTTGAAACCTATATTTTCAATCCCGACATCACCGGCCGGCGTATCGCCGCCGCGCTATGCCGGGCGGCCGGGCGCGGTGTGGCGGTGCATTTGTTGGTGGATGGATTCGGCGGGCGCGATTTCGTCCGCGCGTTGATGGCCGATCTGGTTGACAGCGGCGTGGCGGTGTTGATCTACCGACGCGAGTTGAAGTTGTTTTCGCTGCGCCGCCACCGCCTTCGACGCATGCACCGCAAGCTCGCGGTGATCGACATGCGGGTGGCTTTCGTTGGCGGCATCAACGTTATCGACGATTTCGATCCCGCCGGTCCGCCGCATCCACGCTACGACTACGCCGTGCAGGTGGAGGGGCCGCTGCTGGCGCCGATTGCCGATGCCGCGCACCGGCTGTGGCGGCTGGTTGCGTGGGCGAGCTTCCGCCGCCGTCTAAACGAGCCGCTACGGGTGTTGCCGTGCGATCGGCCGGCCGGGGTGCGGCGTGCGTCTTTCCGTATTCGCGACAGCCTGCGCCACCGGCGCGATATCGAGGAGGCCTACCTTGCCGCCATCGATGGTGCTCGCTCCGAAGTGTTGATCGCCTGCGCCTATTTTTTCCCCGGCCGGCGTTTTCGTCAGGTTTTGGTCGAGGCGGCGCAGCGCGGCGTGCGCATAACCCTGCTGTTGCAAGGGCTGGCCGATCATCCCATACAGGCTTATGCCACGCGGGCGCTTTACCCCCTTTTTCTGGGCCACGGCATCCGTCTGTTCGAATACCACCGCAGCTATCTGCACGCCAAGGTGGCGGTGGTCGACGCGCGCTGGGCAACCGTGGGCTCGAGCAACATTGACCCGTTCAGTCTGTTGTTGGCGCGCGAAGCGAACGTGTTCGTCGAGGACGGCGATTTCGCTATCCACCTGCGCGGCAGCGTGCTGCGGGCGATGAACGAGGGCGCGCGCGAACTGCGCGCGGAAGATTGGCGCAAGCTGCCCTTGCTGAGCCGGGCGGCAAGCTGGTTGGCCTATCAGGCGGTGCGCCTGGCTGTCGGGCTGGCGGGGCAGAGCGGACGGCATTGAGCCGCTGCGCTTTACGGTCAAACCCCGCCCATCGCATCGTGGGCCTGAACAGCTAGCCGAGCAGGCGCGCGTATTCGATTTTCAGGCAGCGGTCCATGACCACGTCGAGGCCGGCGGCCTGTGCTTTCGCGGCCGCGTCCGGTGCGATCACGTCAAATTGCAACCATAGGCAGCGTGCGCCGATGGCGATGGCATCGGCGGCGATGGGAGGGACTTCCTCCGGTTTGCGGAATACATCAACCATATCCACCTTGACCGGAATATCGCGCAGGCTGGGGTAGCACGTTACGCCCAGAATTGTTTCACAGGCGGGATTCACCGGAATGATGGTGTAGCCGCGTTCCTGCATGTATCTGGCTACGGTATGGCTTGGCCGCTGTGTGTTGGCGGACAGGCCCACCACGGCGATGGTGCGTGTTGCTTGCAATATGCGGCGCAGGCTGGTGTCGTCGATCATTGCGCGATCCTCAGGAAAAGTCCGGCGCCACGGCGTGCCGGCAGCGTGGTACTGCGCTCAAGCGCCAATGGCCAAAGGCCCAGGCCCAGATTTCAGCCAGTGGCGCCCCCGTGAGCGCGGGTGGCGGATTCTGGCCGAGAAAGCGTAGTGCCGCCAGTAATGCGGTGGCCGGCGGCATGTCGTCGATCGCGCGGGCGAGCGTTTGCTTGGATAACTTTTCGCCCGCCGCGTTGGTCGCCACCGGCAGATGCGCGTAGGCCGGTACGGGCAGGCCGAGGCAATGCTGCAAATGGATCTGGCGGCCGGTGGAATCGAGCAGGTCGGCGCCCCGCAGCACATGGGTGACGCCGGCATCGGCGTCGTCAACGACGACGGCAAGCTGGTAGGCATGAAGACCGTCCGCGCGCAGTACGACGTAATCGCCAACGTCGCGGGCGAGGTCTTCCTCCTGTGTGCCTTGAATGGCATCGTCGAAGCGCACCACGCCGTCCGCCCGCACCCGCCAGGCGCGCGCGGTACGGCCCGGCGGTAAGCCGTTGCGGCAGGTGCCGGGGTAGCGCCGCGAGCCGTCGCGTGCCAGGGCGGAATCGGTCATTTCGCTGCGCGTGCATGCGCAGGGAAAAACGTGCCCGCCAGCGCGCAGAAGCTCGAACGCGGCGGCGTAAGCGTCGCGCCGCCGGCTTTGCCAGACGACGGCATCGTCCCATTCGAATTTGAAGCGTTCCAATGTGGCGAGGATCGAATCGGCCGCGCCGGCGACGATGCGCGGCGTATCCACGTCTTCCATCCGCACCCGCCAGCGCCCGCCGCGCGCCCGTGCTTCCAGATAGCTGCCTGCGGCGGCGATCAGCGAGCCGATATGTAGCGGCCCGGTAGGGGAGGGGGCGAAGCGGCCGATGTAGAAAGGTGAATGGTTTGTCATCGATGGAAGCGGATGATGGCAGGCGGTGGAAAAAGAGATATTTGAATAGGATATTCTGTGTGTTTTTGCATTGACACGGGTTGAGATCCCGCGACACCATGCGGGCCGTAGCTCAAAACGATCAATAACTTTTTATCTGAGGTTTCGCATGAAATTGCTGAAAAGCCTTGTTGTTGCCGGTTCCGCGTTGCTTAGCCTGAATGCCGCGGCGGCATCAAATTATCAGGATTGGTGGTGGGATGCGTCGAAGGACGGCATGGGCATCAATATTGGGCACCAAGGTAATGTAGTCGCCATGTCCTGGTACCACTTCGGCACGGATGGGAAATCGAGCTATGTGCTGTTCGCGGGTGCGCTCGATGAGAACGGCACCCTCACCGGTGACTTACAGTCGGCGACCGGCCCCGCTCCCGGCCCCGCGTACAACCCCAGCAGCGTTCAGCATAGCGTTGCCGGTACGGGCAAGTTGCATTTCGTTTCCGACACTAGCGCGACGTTCGAGTACACGATCAATGGCGTGAAAGGTTCGATGAATCTGACCCGTTTTTCTATGGGCGATCTTGCACCAGAAGGGAAATACAAGTTTTTCGGTGAATATCTCAGAGGCGGCTGTGCGGTTGCAAGCAACAACCGCACGACACCTGGAACGGTCATGAATACCGGGAAAGTGGTCAATAACGGCGGCGGGAATTATGTTGTAAGCATGGGTGGATGCGACTACACGCTGCATCTGACCCACGCCGGTTCTGTGCTGTCCGGGTCTGGCACCTTCACGTGCGGTTCCTCGGGTGGGCAAGGGACGGCAACATTTGAGCGTATGCGCGTGCTTGAGGATCATCTGAGCATCAAATACACCGCTCAATACAATCTCCCGATAGGCTGTACGGAAACAGGGACAATGGGCGGAATCAGATCGGATAGCACGAATAGCATTTCATTCTAAAGAATGAGCCTGCGGCGGAACGGCACGGATTTGGCTCGTTCCGCCGAGCACCGGCTACACGCCATGCTCATGGAGCCATTGCTGTAGCCGCCGCCAGCCATCCTCGGCGGCCTCCTTGCGGTAGCTCGGGCGATAGTCGGCGTGGAAAGCGTGGGGCGCATCCGGATAGACCACGATCTCGCTCTTGTCGCCCGCCGCTTTTAGCGCTTTGCGCATCGCCTCCACATCGTCCAGCGGAATACCTTGATCCTGCCCGCCATATAGGCCCAGCACCGGCGCATGCAGGGCGCCGGCAAGGTCGATCGGGTGTCTCGGCGTGAGCGCGGACGTGGCGCTGCGCAGTTTCCCGTACCACGCCACACCGGCCTTCAATCCAGGGTTATGCGCGGCGTATAGCCAGGCGATGCGGCCACCCCAACAAAAGCCGGTGATCGCCAGCCGGGCGGGGTCGCCGCCTTGTGTTCGCGCCCAGGCGGCCGTGGCATCCAGATCGGCGAGAACTTGTGCATCGGACACCTTGGATACGATGGTTTCAAGGATTGCGGGGATGCTGTCGCGCTTGGCCGGGTCGCCCTGGCGGAAGTAAAGCTCGGGCGCGATCGCCAGGTAGCCGAGCTTGGCGAGGCGGCGGCAAACGTCGCGGATGTATTCGTGTACGCCGAAAATCTCCTGAACCACCAACACGGTCGGCAAGCTCTTTCCGCCTGCCGGGCGGGCGAAATAAATTGGCAGATCGCCGCCTTCCACGGCAATGGAAGCCATGCCCGCGTCCAGCCCCGCCGCTTCGGTAACAACAACGGTTTGCGCCTGGACCGGTTGTACCGCCAGGGCGAAACCGGCGGCAAGCGCGGTGGTGACGAAATCGCGGCGGTCCATCAAGCGGGCGGGGAGCAGGCTATCCAGCTCCTTTGGCATATTCATGGCGTTCTCCAAGGTTGTTGTGCCGTGCTGTGAGACGGGTGCCCGGCAGCGTGCGGGAATAGACAACGGTGCTGCCGCTGTGTTTCTGCTATTGCCTTCGATGGGCATTCATGGTGTATTGCCGTGGCCTTACCCTGCACAGGGTGCGGTTAATACTATAAAGGAGACAAGCTTGAACCCACTTTCCAACAGTCGCTTCCCGGTGCCCGAACTATCCGGTTTGCCCGAGGATATTCGCGCCAAGATTCTTGCCGTACAGGAAAAAGCGGGGTTTGTGCCCAACGTTTTTCTGTCGCTGTCTCGCCGGCCTGACGAGTTTCGTGCTTTTTTCGCTTACCACGATGCCTTGATGGAAAAGGAAAGTGGCTTGACCAAGGCGGAGCGCGAGATGATCGTGGTGGCCACGTCGGGGGCGAACAATTGCCTGTATTGCGTGGTTGCCCACGGGGCGATTCTGCGCGTGAGGGCGAAGAATCCGCGCGTGGCCGATCAGGTTGCCACCAATTACCGCAAGGCGGAAATCACGCCGCGCCAGTGCGCTATGCTGGATTTCGCCATGAAGCTGTCGCTGCGCCAGGCGGAGGTGGATGAGGCCGATTTCGATGCGCTACGCGCGCATGGCTTTAGCGATGAGGATATCTGGGATATCGGCGCCGTGACCGCGTTTTTCGCCATGAGCAATCGTTTGGCGAACCTGACCAGCATGCGGCCTAACGATGAGTTTTATCTGATGGGCAGGCAGCCGAAGAACTGAGGCTTGGCGGCTGTCCGGTTCGGGCGGAATTCAGCGCTTCGCGGGTTTTCGAATCGGAGTGTTACGGCCAATATAAAAGAGGCGCGGGCCCCGGTTGGGGCGGGGGCGCGCCGCGTTTTTGGTGCCGGGCTGCGGGTCCCCGGGCGCGCTTCCCCCCGTAAGCCGTC
>JAVBJT010000037.1:0-55440 GCA_031546845.1 Azoarcus sp.
CGGGCCGGACAGGCGCAGGTTGTTCGCGCGCGTGTCGGGTTCGCGTACGTTGAGGTTGGCGTCGCTGATCACCGCGATGCGGTAGTTGCCCACGAGGCGCGTGGGGATGCGCACGGTGGCATTGGCGGTGTAGTTGGCGCCGATGGCAAGCTCGTCGTTGTGCACGACGCTGCCGAGGATGATGTCGTCGGCGTTGCCGATGATGGCGTCGGTGCTGAGGATGAGGCGGTCGACCCAGCCGCCGTTGGCGGGGGCGTTGCCGCGGTTGGCAACGGTCCAACTGAGGGAGACTTCGGCGCCGGAGGCGATGCTGGCCGGCACGATGAGGCTTTCGACGTCGAGGTCGGCATACAGCCGTTCGCTGGCCGTGAAGCTGCCCGCGGCGGTGTTGTTGGTTTCGGCGTCGCCCGTGAGGTTGGTTTCGAAGATGACGCCGGTGCCGGCGGTACTGCCGTCTACGCGCACGGTGACGTCGAAGGTGCCGGCGCCCAGCGCGCCGTCGGGCAGGGTGAAGGTGAAGGCGCGCGCGCGCGCCTCTCCCACGCCGAGCGGGGCGGCGGCAGCTCCGGCGAAGGCGACGGAGCTGTCGAGGACGATCGCGCCGGGGCTGCCGTCGCCGTTGCGCTGGCGAATGGTGACGCGGTCTTGGTAGTTGATCGGGGTGGGAACGCTGCCCTGGTTGACGTCTTCCCACACGAGGGTGACGGTGTCGCCGGCCTGCGGGGCGCTTTCGAGCACGGCGACGTTGCGGGCGATCAGATCGGGGCCGACGGTGAGCGTCTGCTCCATGGTGTTGTCGGTTTCGAGCGCGCCGCTGGCGTCGTATTCGGGAATTTCGGCGAGGACGTCGAGGCTGACGCGCAGGCGGAAGACGCCGATTGCGTTCAGGCCGTTCGGCCAGGTGATTGTGGCGCTGCGCTGGGCCGTGTCGCCCGCGGCGAGGTTTTGCGCTTCCTGCGGCAGGTCGATGCGGGAGACGACGACACCGGTGGTGAGGTTGACGAGTTCAAGCCGTTCGCTCCAGCGCCCGATGGCGGGGGCTGTGCCGGTGTTGGCGGTGGTCCAGCTGACGGTGACTGCGTCGCCGCCTGTCCAGTTCGCTTCCGGTGCGATGCTCAGGGCTTGCGCCTGCAGGTTGGCGTAGGCGGCGAGCGTGCTGGTGAAGGGGGCGCGCGCGTGATTGTTTTCTTCAGCGGCACCGCCTTCGACCTGGGTGTTGGTGGCGTCGGTTTCGATGACGATTTCGAATTCGCCGGCGCCGGCCGGGCCGTGGGGCAGGCGCAGTTGGACTTCGCGCGGGACCGATTGGTTAACCTGCAGCGGGCCGTTTTCGGCTTCGCTGTAGGGCAGGCTCACTTGGGCGACGATTTCGCCGCTGCCGACGCGGCGCACGAGGACGCGGTCGGTAAAGTCGCCCAGGGTGGGGCTCACGCCTTGGTTGAGCGTTTGCCAACTGACGCGGATCGCGCCGCCGGAGGTGATGGCGGTGTCGGGCTCCGCGCCTTCTTCGGCGCTTTGGATGGCGACGTTCTGGACGACGAGATCCATCGCGGTGGTGCCGCCGGTGAGGTCGATCGGGCGCGGTTGGCCGGGTTTGTTGACGAAGATCGCGAAACGGTACGGTACGGGAATGTCGGCGGCATAAGCGCCGTCGAGTATGACGGTGTAGCGTCCGCTAACGGTGGCGAGGATTTCGGCGTCGTTCAGTTGTTGGTCGCTGACGGCGCGGCCGTAGGGGTCGATGATGCGGACCTGGGCCGTGTAGTTGTAGCGCCATCCGCCCGCGCTGGCGTCATAGGCGTAGGTGCGGGCGAGCAGGTCGCGGAAGTCGACGAACAGGCGGTCGCCGGCTTCGACATCGATACCGTAGGTGATCATTTCGCCGTTCGGTTCGATCCGCCCTTCGACGACCTGGCTGTTCTCGAGCAGGGGGGCAGCCGTGGCGTCGAGCACGCGGAAGGCGTAGGTGGCGGTATCGAGCGCGGAGGTGGAGACGCTCAGCGTGTAGGTGCCCGCGGCGAGGTGGAACTGGTTGTACTGGGGGAAATTGGTGCCAGCGTAGAAGACGCCGGTCGTGTCGGGGGTGCCGAAGGGGCCGGTGAGTCGCCAGTCGACCGTGCGTGAGCCCGAGTTGAGGCGGTCGAACAGGACCGTGCTGGGTTCGGTCAGGGTGAAGGTGTAGTCGCGCGCCTGGGTGAGCGCATCGAGCGTGCCGGAGACGGTCTGGCCCAGGGTGAAGGTGGTGGGCGCGGTGTTGGTGAGCTTGTCGAGCTGGAAGGAGAAGCCGCCGTTGAGACCGGTGCCGTAGGTGTCGGTGCGGTCGAAGACGACATAGACCGGGCCATCGGCGGCAACGGTGAGTGCGGCGCCGTCGGCGTTGGCCGATGCCCAGTTGGTGAGCGCCTGGCCGTGGGCGTTGTACAGAATCCAGTTGGCCGTGGTGCCGCTGACGGCCAGCGCGTTGAAGCGGATGCGATCCCCTGCGGCAGCGTCGAAACGGTAGGTGCGCGCGGTGAAGAGCGAGGCCGAGGCGCTGGTTGTGGATTGGTCGCAGGCCGTGGCGGGGAGGGTGTCCAACCGCCGCCAGGTGAAGTCGTAGGTGGTGGTGACGTAGACGGAGGAAATTTCCAGGGTGTATTTGCCCGCCTGCAGCCGGACCGCTTGGTCCCAGGCGCTGGCCACGACGACGCCGTTGGCGTCGAGCACGCGCGCGGTGTTGTAGTAGCGGGTGTTGTAGTCCGGGATGTTGTTGCGATCTAGGTACCACAGTCCGGCCTCAGAAACCTCGAAGGCGTAGGTTTGCTTGGCATTGGCCGCGACCGTGCCGGTGGCCGAGGCGGTGCTCACGCCGGGGTCGGGCAGCGCTGCTTCACCCCAGGTGGCGTCGAGGTGGTAGGCGTTGTCGGCGGCGTTGGCGCGGGCGACACGCAGCAGGTAGGTGCCGGCGGTGCCGAGGGTGAGGTCGAGCGGAGCGCCGGCGGGATTCCAGGTGGTCAGCAACCCACCCGAAGGATTGAAAATCTGTACGTTGCCCGTGCCGCTCCAGGTGGTGGTGGTGAGGTGCAGGTGGTCGCCGGCGGCGGCGGCGAGGCTCCACAGCGACAGCGTCTGCGCGCCGGCCTCTTCGGCCAGGGCGCGCGGGGTGACTGCCTGGCGATCGAGCTGGTGCGCCGCGGGAACCTGGCGCGCGGTGAAGCGCAGCGTGGGCGCGGCGCCGTCGGTGGCGCCGCTGGCGCGCACGGTGTATTGGCCGGCCGCGAGATAGACGCGCAGCGTTTGACTGGTGCTGTTGTAGGTGTTGGAGACGAGCGCACCGCCGCTGGGCGGCAGGATTTGCAGCGTGACCGAGCCGCTCGTGGTGGCAATGTTCTGCAGTTCGACCCAGCCGGCAGTATCGAGCGCGAAGCGGTAGTCGCGCATGTCGGCGCGCGTGGTGAGCGCGGCCGCGGTGACTTCGTCCCAGACGAGGGGCTGTGTGGCGTTGGCCACCGGGCGCAGCGTGGCGTCGAAATGCACGGGCGCGCCGGCCACATAGTATTGTTTGGCGACGAGGTAGAGCGGGCCGTCTTCGTTGGCGGTGAAGCTGACGGAGGTGTTGGTCCAGGTGGTAGCGGCGACCGTGCGCCCGGCCGCATCCACGATCAGGTAGCGGAAATAGTCGGGATAGGCGGTCGGTGTGTTGAAGGCGAGGTTGTAGGTGCGTCCGCCGATGGCGTCGAAACGGTGCACGGCGAGGTTTCTGCCGGCCGGCAGGTCGCCAGCGAGGTGTATGTCGCCGTTGTCTTGCGCGGCGTCGTCGTGCGCGATGGCAACGTCGGGCACGGCCAGCAGTTTGAAGGCGTAGCTGGGTGTGGCAGCGATGTTGGAGGCCTGGACATCGATCGTGTAAGTGCCGGCGGCCAGACGTCGTACGTAAAACTCTTCGGCGTTCAGCGAGAACGATTCGCTGCTTGTGGGGCCGTTGAGCTTGAAGGAGACCGCGCCGCCTTGGGCGTCGAGGGCGACGGTGGTGTCGGCGGCGAGCGTGAAGCTGTAGTGGTCGATATTGCCCGCGGTGCCGATAGCAGCGCTGACCTGATTGCCCAGCGCGATGGGAGTGGTCGATTCGCTGTAGTGGCGCAGCAGCATCGTTGTGGTGCGCGCGGCGGTGTCGGTGCTGCTGCCGTACAGGTAGAGGACGTGGCGGCCGTTTTCGGCCAGGGTGACGCGCTGCAGCGCGTCGCCCATGCCGTAGCCGCTGCCGGAAGATACGGTGGCGCCGCTGGGGCTGAGCAGGGTCCAGTAGCTGTAGGCGTTGGTGGTGACGCGCGGGTCGACGAGCAGTTTTTCGCCGACGATGCCGTCGTAGGCCCAGGCGCTGGCCCATTGGCCTTGCGCGACCGTGGCGCTGGCCGTGGTGTCGAGCGCGAGCGCGGGAAGGTTCGCGACGTTGGCCAGTTGTACGCGGTAGCCACCGGGGTTGTCCTGGCGCGCCTGCAGGCGGATCTCGTAGCTGCCGGCGGGCAGTTCGAGCGCGCGCATGATGTCGCTGCCGTAGATGTTTTGCACGCCGATGACGGTGTTGGCGACGTCAGTGCGTACGAGGCTTGCGTCGTAATAGTCGCCCGCGACGTTGATCCAGATGCGCGTGGGTTCGGCGAGGTTGAAACGGTAGGTGGCTTTGTCGGCCGCTTGCGCGAAGGTGCCGGTGGCCTCATCGCCCAGACTCAGCGTTTCGTCGGTGGCTTGGCTGCGTTCGAGCTTGAATACGCGCGTGCCATTCGCGCCGATATTGGAGTCCCAACCGCCGGCGATGACGGTGTAGGTGCCCGATTGCGCGGGGGTGATGCGGACGCCTTTGTTCGACGCCCACCAGCCGCCGCCGATTTCGGATTGGAGTACCCGGTTGCCGCTGGGGTCGAAGACGGCAAGCCGCATCGTTTGGTAGTAGCCGAGGGCGGCGGAGTTCGTAAGCCAGTAGCTTTGCCCGGCCTCCAGTTCGAGTTTCAGCGCGCCGTCGGCGATGCCGTTGATCATTTGCAGCGTAGCGTTGGCATCACTACTCAGTGCGCGCGCCGTGCCGATGGCGGTGACGGTGGCATTGAAGCGGTCGTCCAGCCCGGGGGTGCCGTAGTAGTCGCTGCGCTGTACGCGCAGGGTGTAGTTCCCCGCAGCCAGGCCCCAGACCTTGCCGCCGTAGGCCGTGAGGAGGTCGACCAGATTGCCCTGGGCATCGAGAATCTGGTAAGTCTTGGCCGAGCCGGTGGTGCTGTTTTCGGTGAGGACGAGTTGCGTGGCTTCACTCACGGTGAAGCTGAAATCCCGATTTTCGTAGTTCGCCACGAAGCGGCTGGAGATCGTGCCGCCGACGGCGATTGGTACGGCGCTCTTGGGCGCGGTCTGCAGTTCGAAGCGCAGCGCCTGGCCGCCTGCGGCAGCGGTGGTGTTGCGCGCGACGATCAGCAGATAGTGACCGTCGCGCGGGACGTTGAGCGCGAGCGGAGTGGTCGAGGCGGGGTTGCCTTGGGTGAGCAACGTGCCGGCGGTGTCGTAGAGGCGGAACCAGTCGTCGGCGCCGGCGCCGGCAAGGCCGCGCAGGTAGGTGTTGAGGTCGGCTTTGAGAGTGACGTCGAAGGCCTCAAAGGCGTCATTGGCGGCAAGGTCGACGGCGACGGTGGTGTCGGTGGCGATCGCGGTGGCGTGGGCGAGATCGCGCACGGTGAAGCGCGCGGCGCTGCTGCCGCCTGTGAATTGCAGGGTGTAGTGCCCGGCGGGGAGCCAGCGCACGGGAGCCGACCAGGTGCGGCTGCCGCCATCGTAGAACGATTCGCGGACCGCGCCGGTTTCAACGCCGCGTGGGCCGGTGAGGGTCCAGTTGGTCCAGTCGCCTTGTTGCCATTCGAGCGCGATCCAGCCGTCAGCGGCTTGGTTGAATTCGAAGCAATAGTCCGGCGTCGCGGCGGGATTGGCGTTGATTTCGGCGCCGAGCTCAATGGCCTGTCCGGTTGCGAGGGCGGGTGGATTGCCCGGGGTGCGCGTGAGGGTGAGCTGCGGCGAGGCGCTGCCGGCGTGTGCGATACGGGTGACGCGCAGGTAGACGGGGCCGCGAGCCTGCCCTTGGGTGAAGCGGTCCGCGCCGTCGAGGGCGAGGACGCGCCCGAAGGCGTCGAAGGCTTGGAGCGCGAAGTCGGCGCGGTCGGCGGAGAGGGCGAGGGTGAAGGCGTCGGTGGGGGCGGCGTCCGTGCACAGCAGGGCGGATTGGCCGAGCGCGAGCGCGGGCAGTGCGCTGGCAACGCCCGAGGTCAGCGCGGTGGCGGCGGCAAAGGGGGTGGTGGCGATAGTGTAGGCGCCGGCGCTGAGGCCGGTCGCGCGGATTTCGAGGCGGTAGACGCCAGGGCTCAGGTAACGCGCCTGGGTCTGGCTTGCGGACATTGTGCTCCAGTCGAATTCGACGCCGCGTGCTCCGGTGAGGCGCCATTGGGCGCCTTCGGGGATTTGGCCGGGGGTCAGCAGCCAGACGCCGCTGGCGTTGACGGTGAGATCGGTGGCGAGGGTCTGGCCGCGCAGCAGTTCGCCGGCGATGCTTTGGGCGGCGCTGTTGTCCAGGGCGAGGGTCGCGGGGGCGGTGGCGGCCCATTGCGTGAGCAGCAGTTCGCCACGACGCACGCCGGTGTCGAGGCTGGGGTTGGTCCACAGGTAGTAGCTGCCCGCGCGCGCGAGGGCGGCGGTGGCGATTTCGCCGGCGCGCAGGTTGCCGGAGCCGATGCGGGTGCCGAAGGTGTCGGTGAGGGTCCAGCGGGTGGCGGCAGGGGTGGTGTTGCGCTCGCGCGTGACTGTCAGCGAGAGGGTGCCGGTTGGGCCTCCGGGGCCGCTTGCGGCAACGGCGGGGTTGTAGCCGCGGTTGCCGTAGCTGCTGATGCCAATGTAGTAGACGCCGGTGGCGGTGACGGTGTAGCCGAGTTCGTTGTCGTCGGCGCTGGCGACTTGGGTACCGGCGGCGTCGAAGACGCGGGCGAAGCCGTCGAAGCCGGGGCCGTTGGGGACGGAGAGTCTGAGTACGTCGCCGGCGGTAAGGACGATGCGGTAGAGGTCGACGTCGCGGGTGCCGTGGGGGCCGTCGCCGATGGTGATAGGCAGTGTTTGGGCGCCGCCGGCGATAAGGAGGTCGGCGGCGGTGGCGAGGGTGTCGGGGATGTCGGTTTCGATGCTGACGGCGGCAGGGGTGCGCTGTACGCTCAACGAGAGGGTGCCGGCGGTGACGGCGGCGCCGGATATAGGGGCGGTGCGCGGGTCGTAGCTGGTGTTGGCGGCGCGGCTGGTGCCGATGTAGTACAGACCGGTGGTGGTGGCGGTCCAGTTGAGGGTGGTGCCGGCAGTGGCGGTGAGTTCGATGCCATTGGCATCAAAAAGGCGCAGTCGGTGGGCAAGGTCGCTGGCGGTGACGTTGAGGGCGATCTGGTCGCCGGCAGCGGCGAAGATGCGCAGCAGTTCTACGTCGAGCGCGCCCGAGAGACCTTCGCCCAGCGTCACGGTGGCGTTTTCCGTGCCGCTAGCGGCGACGAGGAGTTCGCGGGCGTTGGTGAGGGTGTCGTGGTCGCCAGCCTCAGGGAGCGGAAGGTAGGCAAGGGAGAGTTGGCCCGCTTCGGTGGCATCGATGCGCACGACCTGCCCGCCCAGCGCGGAGCCGTTGGAGGTGGGGAACTGATCGGGGGCAAGGGCTGCGAGAGTGGAGGCGAGCAGGCGGAAGGAGAGGGTGCCGGTGCCGCGCTCAGTGCCTTCGATGCGCAGGAGGTAGCGCCCGGCGATGAGGCGCAGGGGGGGCTGTTCGCCGTCCTGGGCGTTGAGAGTGCTGCTGGTGAGGCTAGCGCCGGTGTTGGCGTCGAGCAGGGTCCATTTGACGTTGGGGAGCGAACCCGAGAGCTGGTCCCACTGGATCTGTGTAGCTTGGTCGAGGTCGAGGCTGTAGGTGATGGCGTCGCCCGGGGTGCTCAGTTCGACGGTGTGGGTCTGGCCGAGTTGGAGGGTTTCGTTGCGAGCGGGATGGCGGAAGAGGGTGAAGCCGTAGTTGGCGGGGGTGGTTGCGCCGCTTTGGCCTTCGACGGAGAGCCAGTAGAGCCCGGAGCGTTGGGCGGTGAAGCCGCCGGTGTCGCTTTGCAGGCTTTGTTGGTTTAGTACGATCGCGGCAATAGGGTCGAAAAGCGACCAGACGCCAGTGCTGTTGCCGGTGTCTGCTTGGAAGTAGATGCGGTCGCCGGCGTCCAGATAGACGCTGTAGAGCCCGGCCTGGGTGCCCGGTTGCAGGGTACCGGTGGTGTGTTCGCCCGGGGTGAGGGGTTTGACGGCTTCGACGCCAATGAGGCGGAATTCGTAGAGGCCGGTTTTGTCGTTTGTGCCGTCAACGGTGAGGGTGTAGGTGCCGGGGTCGAGCGCGAGGGAGCGGTCGCCGCGGGCGGTAAGGTTGCGGTAGTCAAATTGGTTGTTCGCGCCCGGACCACTTAACTTCCATTGGATCTGGTCGCCTTGGACGCCGTCGAAGAGGAAGCGGGTTTTTTCGGTGAGAACGAATTCGTAGCGGTCTTGTTCGCCAGGCTGGTCAATGCTGCCTTCGATGCGCGTCACGCCAGGAATGAGGTCGGCCGAGAGCAGTAGCCGCGGTTCGAGCGTTTCGATTTTCCATTGCGCCGCAACAGGGCGCGCCGGTTGCGGCCGCGCCGCCCGGCTCAGGCTGCCAAGGGCCGCGCGCGTGGCTGCCGCCATGGGATGAAGGCGGGTGGGGGGAACAGAAACCCCGCTAGCAGGCAGGGTTTGGGTACGGGCAGTGGCGCGGGCGGACGGGCGGTTCGAGGACATATGTGACAAATTCCCTGATGCGTATTGGCGTTGTACAGCGCTGAAAGGCCCATTTTTAGGGCCGCTTCTCTATCTCAGACGCTGAAATTTTAAAAGGTGAATGATGATGTGTTTGCGCTATTCGATGTTGGTATGCATCGCGGGCGCGAAGTGTTTTTGAGTATGACGTTTATTGTAAAAGCGTTTCAGCGCGCAGTCAGCAGCCCCGGTAGCGCAAGTTTGCAGCGGATCCCGCCCGGTAGGCTCTGGTTGGCGTTGTCTATCTCGACGAGGACGCCGAAGGTGCCGGCGGCCGAGTCGATGACGCGGTCCACGGTTTTGACGCGGGCGTGTTCTTGGCGCGCGAAGGGGGGTTCCGGGGTGACGATGGCGGTCTCGCCGGGTTTGACCTGCGGGAAGTAGCGGAAAGGCAGGATCGCTTGTACCGACAGCGGATGGGTTTGGGCGATTTTGAGGATGGGTTTTTTGCCCTCGCTCGGGTCGACCAGCGAGCCGGGGTAGAGATATTGGTCCATGACAACGCCATCGAACGGGCTGCGCAGCACGCGGCGGTTGAGTAGATCGAGGGTCTGGCGGTGTTCGAGCTTGGCGAGCTCGACGTTTTCCTCGGCGCTCTTGAGTTCCGCGTCCGCCAGCTTGAATTCGGTCGCCGCGTCGTCGCGCGCTTGCGCCGAAACGAATTCTTCTTCGTAGAGCTGTTGCATCCGCGCGGATTTGTCGCGCGCGGCATTGATTTTGTTACGTGCGAGCAGCAGGGCGCCTTGCGCTTCGGCGCGGAAACTGGCCGAGGCGGCGGCGCTGCGTTCGACGCTCGATTCGATGGTGGCGAGCACGTCGCCCTTGCGCAGCGTCTGGCCGCGCCGCACGGGCACTTGTTGCAGGATGCCGACGACCGGGCTGCGTATCTCGACCACCTGCGTGGGCTCGATCATGCAGTCGAATTCCGTCGGCTCCGCGGCATGGGCGGTTGTTATTGCGCATGCGGCCGAAAAAAAGAGGAGGGCCTTGCACGGGGGGAGTCCAAATTTCATGTCACGTTTCCTGCGAATCCGATCAATCGGTGTAGCTCTTTGTCTTGCTTCAGTGTTTGCATGCGTGTGCGGTAGGCGCGGCGTTCGGCTTGCGCTTGCGCCCGGCGTACCATCCAGCGCAGCAGCGTTTGCTGTGTCGGGCCGTTCGAGGCCGCGAGCAGGCGGCGCAGCGGTTCGGGTTGCTGCGCGAACAAGTCATCCTGTGCGGATACGATGGCGCGTATCGAGCCACGGTCGCCCTGCCGTCCGCTGCGCCCGAACAACTGCCGGTCGATGCGCGGCGATTCATGGAATTCGGTCAGGATCACGTGTAGGCCACCCGCGTCGCGGGCCGCGTCGGTCAGTTTGATGTCGGTTCCGCGGCCGGCCATGTTGGTGGCCACCGTGATTCGGCCCGGGTGGCCGGCTTGCGCGATGATCTGCGCTTCTTCCGCGTCCTGGCGCGCGTTCAGCACGACGTGTTCGATGTTGCGGCGGGTGAGTTCGGCGGCGGTCTGCTCCGAAGCCTCGACGCTGCGCGTGCCCACCAGTACCGGCTGGCCGCGCGTCGCGGCTGCCACGGCGTCGTCCGCCACGGCGCGCCATTTGTCATCCGCTTGGGCGCAACAGTGGTCGGTGAGCCGCATGCGCCGGTTCGGGCGGTTCGGCGGTACGCGCCGTACTTTCAGGCGATAGACCGACCACAGTTCGCGCGCGGCTTCGGCCGCCGTGCCGGTCAGGCCGCTGAGCAGGTAGTAGCGGCGGAAAAAGCGCTGGAAGGTCATGCGTGCCAGGGTTTCGCGGCCCTGGGTGAATTCGAGTTCTTCCTTGGCCTCGATCAACTGGTGCAGGCCTTGTTCCCATGAGCGGTCGGCCATGACCCGGCCGGTCGATTCGTCGACGATCTGCACTTTGCCTTCGGCCAGGATGTAGTGCTGGTCGCGTATGAATAGGTGCAGCGCCGTCAGCGCCTGGCGCAGCAGCATTTCGCGCCAGGCGGCGGAGCGCCAGGCCGGCCGCACGGTCGAGGGTACGGGCGGGCCGCGGTCGATGGCGCCGGGAAGCAATTCCACGTCGCGCCCTTCACGAATGCGGTAGTGCGTGCCGTCTTGCAGGTCGCGCGCTGCCGCGATGGCCCAGTTCAGCAGTTCCGGTTCGTACAGGCCCGGTGTTTCGCGCGCAATGATCATCGGCGTGCGCGCTTCGTCGATCAGCACGCTGTCGGCTTCGTCAACGATGGCGACGTGCAGCGCCGGGATCAGCGGTTCGGCGGCTTGTGCCGCCGCGCCACTCCATAGCTGGTGCAACTGGCTGACGCGCGCCGGAAGGGCACCGTGCCCGGCAAGCCGGTCCTTGAGGTAATCGAATACCAGTTCCTTGCCGCTGACGTAGCAGATTTTGTGGCGATAAGCCTCGCGCCGCTCGTCCGGCTCCATGCCGCCGAGCACGAAGCCCCCACGCAGGCCGAAGAACTCGAACAAGGGGTTCATCTCTTCGCAGTCGCGTTGCACGAGGTAGTCGTTGGTGCTGACGACATGCACGAAGGCGCCCGAGCCGGCCATGACGGTGGCAGCCAGCGCGGCGACGAGCGTTTTGCCTTCGCCGGTCTGCATTTCGGCCAGGCATCCGTTCAGCAGAACCCGCGCGCCGGCGAACTGCACCGGGTGCGGCCACATGCCGAGCTTGCGCCGGCTCGCTTCGCCGACGCAGGCGAACACCGTGGCCAGCGAATCCGCGTCGGCGATAGCGGTGGCGCGGGCCGCCGCGCCCAGTTTGAGTTGAGCGAGTTCGTCGTGGAAGCGCTGCGCCACGGCTGTGTCGTCTTCCATCCGCAATGCGCTGGCGGTTTTTTCCGCTGCCTCGGCGAAGCGGGCGATGGCCTGGGCCGGTTCGTGTTGCGGCGGTATCCAGCCGGGCAGGCCGCGCAGAAATTCCTCGACTATGTGGCTGTGTCGCGCATTGCGTTCGTCGCGCAGGGTGTCGGCGCGGCGCAGATCGGTGCCGGCCAGCGCGCGGATCAGCGTCGGGTCAGACATTCCAGCGTGCCAGGAAGAGTTGCCGCAGGCGCAGGAACCACTGCCAACCCAGCGGCGTCCAGCCGAGGTCGAAGCGCACATGGGCGCGGTCGCCGAAGGCTTCGGCCGGCGCCGCGCGGTCGAGTTCGACTTCGATGTCGAATACGCGCCGCAAGCTGCGCACGCCGCCTTGCTGTGCGGGGTCGACCGGAACCTCGCCGCCGCCGCTGGTGCCGAGCGCGGGCGAGACGAGATCGAGTCCGCCACCGGGCACCGCGCGCGTGATGTGCGCCGTTACCGAATGCCGCACGTCGTTGGCGAGCCGCACTTCCACGCCGCGTGCCTGCGCTTGTCCGTCCGCCAGCGAGGGGGAGATCGCCATGGCGTGGACGATCAGGTCCATGTCTTCCTGCGTGACCGCAGTGCGCACCAGACGCGACGGTCCGGCCACGATATGGCCGACGATTTCGCCGCGCTTGACGAAGCGGCCCGCCAGTTCGGTGGGCGCTGCCGGTACCCAATGGCCAGCGGTGGCGGCGGTGATGGTCAGCGCTTCGACGCGGCGTTGCGCTTCGGCGACGCGCGCGCTGCGTGAAGCGACTTCTGCGCGCAGCGGCGCGATGCGCACGGGGTCGTCCACCTCGGCCTTGCGCAGTTGCGCCTGCACTTGCGCCAGCGCGCCTTCGGCCATGCCGAGCTCGGCAACCAGGGGCGGGCTGTCGAGCTGCAGCAGCGCCTGCCCGGCGGTGACGCTTTCACCCGGCCGCACCAGCGCGGCCGCTACGTGCGCGGGCACCTCCGTGCGCACGATGGCCTCGTCCGGCAGCCACACGACCGCTTGGTGTACGGAATAAAACGGCAGTGGTATGACGCCGAAGAAAACGGCGGCAAGCGCCAGCGTGATCAAGGTGCGCCGCCGTGCCACTTCGCGCCGGCGCGCGAGCGACGGGCTTGCGCTCAGGTGTTTCCATCCTTTCCACAGCGGCATCAGGAGCGCCGTCCAGGCGCAGGCGGCAGCGAGCACCGCGCCGATGAACAAGTACTCGGAAGCGACGAACCAGATTAGCCCGATCAATATCCCGAGCCGGTAAAAGGGCGCGATGGCGCCGTAGATGCACAACAGCACGCGTTCGCCGGCCGATTCCAGCGGCGGCGTGGCGTCGGGCGAGCCGAAAGCGAAACGGTCGAACAGGTAGGCCCAGTATTGCGTTGCGCGCTGCGCGAGGTTGGGTGTTTCGAGCAGGTCGCAAAAAATGTAATAGCCGTCGTAGCGCATCAAGGGGTTGCCGTTGACCAGCAGCGTGGATACGCCGGCGATCAGCAACACGTTGAACGCGATGGCCGTGATTAGGCCCGGTTCGGCCAGCAACCATACGTAAACCGCGACCGCGCCAAGCGCCAGTTCGGCCATGACGCCGGCCGCCGCGACCGTGGCACGCGACCATTTCGACGGAAAGCGGTACGACGAGGTCGCATCGACGTAGGGCACCGGCGTGAACACGATGAACATCAGCCCCATCTCGCGCACCGTGCCGCCAAAAGCCTTGACCGCCATGCCGTGCGCCCACTCGTGTATCGCTTTGACGACGGGGTAGGTAAACCATAGCAGCGCGACGTTGCTTGCCGACAGCACGCGGTCCGACAGGTTTTCGGTCAGCGCCGCCCAGTGTTGCCAGGCCAGCATGGCGGCCGGCAGGATCAGCGCGAGCCAGGCCACGAACGTGATCCACGAAAACAGCTTGCGCGCGAATGCGGCGCGGCGCTCGAACCAGGGTTCGGGGTACAGCAGCGGCATCTTCAGGCTGATGGGGTTGAACCAGCTTTGTTTGAGGCGGGTGCGTTCTTGTTTGCGGTGACGCTCGAAAACCTCGTTCGCGTCCGGCGAAACCTGGGTACGCAGCAGATCGTTCGAGTAGAGCGACGAGAGCAAGCTCACCAGCTCGGGCTGCGAGATCGCCGTGATCTCGGCCGCGTCGGTGCCGGATGCGGTGGCCTGCGCGCAGGCTTCGTTCCAGATTTCATCCAGCGTGCGTTTTCCGTCGAACAACTGCAAAACGCGCCAAACCGGCGGCGCCATGCGGTGAAAGCGTTGCGTTACCGGGTCGAACAGCAATACCCAGGGCTTGCCGCGCAAGCGCCGGTGCAGTGGTTGGACGCCCTCGCGCAGGCGCGGGCGCAGGGTGCGCACGGCATGCCAGTGTTCCGATAGCAGTGTTTGCATAGCGGCTCAGCCCGTTACCACCACCAGGTCCAGAATTTGAGCCGCAGCCAATCGATTGAGCGGCGCGTCCAGATCGTCAGCAGGCTGGAAGAGCCGACCTCGATCTTGCCGACGCCTTGCATGCCCGGATTCAGGGCCGGCGCGGCGCCATCCCAAACCGCCTCGACGCGGAAACCGTTGTCGCCGTCCTGCACGCCCGCGATGGCCGTCACGTTGCTGACCTTGAAGCCGTAGCTCGTGTGCGGCTGGCCGGCCAGCCGCAGAAGACCGTGCTGGCTGACCTGCACGCGCGTGATATCGCGGTCGGGCACGTGCAGCACCACGCGGTAGGCGTCGATGGTTGCGATCTCGAACATTTCCTTGCCGGTTTCAACGGGGCTGCCGATCTGCTGCACCCAGTCGCCGCTGATTACCAGGCCATCCATCGGTGCAAGCAGTTCCGCGCGCATGAGCTTGGCTTCGACCAGCGCGAGTTGCGCCTCGCTTTGCCTTACTTCGGCCGTGGCCAGCGCCAGCGCCGGCGCGTCGCGTTCGGACATCGCCTGGCGCAGCTTGCCGGCTGCCTGGTCGCGTTCGCTGCGGAATTTGGCTTGTTCGAGCAGCAGTTCGCGGTCGTCCAGGCGCAGTAACGCTTGCCCTTGTTGAACGCGGTCCCCCGGTCTGACCAGCGCCTTGACGACGAAACCGTCGAACGGCGAGGTGATGACCTGGCGAACGTGGCCTTCGATGACGAGGTTGGCGGTAACGCGATCCGTTACCGGCCATAGCACCAGCACGGCGAGCAATACGGCAAGGCCGGAGGCGACCGCCTTCCAGGTGAAATGCCCCGGGCCGCGCAGTTTGCGCCATGCCGAGCGAATGGAATCGAGCACATGGCGCCACAGCGACCGGTTGGCTTCGCGCCAGTGGCGCAGCAATGGTTCGGACAGGTTGGCGCTGGCGCGCAGCACGGCCAGCGCTTCGTCCGGCAGGGGAGTGCCATCGCTGCGCGCGACGAGCACGGCAACCGCCTCGCCGTCGTCGAGCAAGGGCATCGCCCACCAGGACGGCAGCCGTATTTCGCGGATTTCGGCCATCGCCCGGCTGGCGACTTCGGCGGCTTCCTGCACCGTGGGCGAGGCCTTTTCGGCCCAGGCCGTATCGGCCGCCACCCACCAGTGCGGCGTTTGGCGGCGCACTTCGAAGAGTGTCAGCGCCAATTCGGTCAGCGCGGGCGCTTCGGCGCGCGCCCATGCCGCGCTGCGATTGACCCACTCTTGCGCGGCGGTGCGCGCCTCGCGTTGCGAGCCGACATGGCCGAGCAGTTCGAGCAGGCGCGCGGCGCGTTGGTTGTGAACCAGGCTTGCGGCGGAAATCGCCAGTTGCAGCCAGCCTAGCGACAGCAATACGAGCTGGATCGTGCGTTCGTTGTGCGGCGGTACGAGCAAGGCGCCGACGATACCGGCGCGGCCGTCGGGCAGTTGCAGCGAAGTGGCCATCAACAGGTCCGAACTCGCCGTGGCGTCGAGCTTGCCGAGCGCGACGGGGTTCTCCGGCGAGATACGCGCGCGCAGTTGCGCCCAGGTTTCGGCAAGGCGCGCCGCGTCCGGCTGGTCCGATGCGAAGTCGTGGTTCCAGCGTGCGTCGTCGTTGTGGAAAGCAACCGCGCGGCAGGATACGCCGGCGGCGCTGAGGCGGGCACGCCAGGTTTCGAGCGCGGCGGTAAGGTCGCTATTGGTTTCGGCCGGGGCTGCGGTTTGGATCGTGATTTGGCTTGTGGCCGCCTCCGGCGGCGGGCTTGCCTCTGGAGTTTGTTGCGCGTCGTTGTCGGGCGACGCTTGCGGTTCCTGGTCGGCTTGGCGTTGTGGCGCGTTCATTGTCCGCCCTCGCGTTTGCGGTTGGGTTTGTGGCCGAACGTAAGGTCGTCCGGCTGTGGCTCCACCGCCCTCAGAAGACTATCGATGTCCGCCACATCGGCTTCTTCCAATTGTCCCGACAGCCCCTTGAGCTTCACATAGCTGAGCCATGCGTCGTAGCGCGCGCGGGAAAGGTTGAGCCTGACTTCGAACAAGCGGCTCAGCGAGTCGAGCACATCGGTGTTTACTTTCATGCCTACGTCGTAGCCGCGGCGGTTCGCGCGTACCGCGACCTCGGCGGAATGGGCCGCTGTTTCCAGGCCGCGCGCCTGGCTGATCGACGACAGCGTGGTCGAAAAGCCCTGACGCACGCCCAGCGTGACGCCGCGCCGCGCGGCATCGATATCGTTCTGCGCCTTGTCCTGCAAGGCGATGGTTTCGCGCACCTTGGCTTGGGTCGCGCCGCTGGCGAACAGCGGCATGTTGATGACGACGCCGACCGCCGAACTGTCGCCACGCCGTGGAAAGGTGCTGGTGAGCGAGCCGGTTTCGTTGCTGCGCGTGTAGGTGTAAGTCAGGTCGGCGGTGGGCGCGTGGCCCAACCGGGCGCGCAGCACTTCGGCATCGGCCGCGCTCATTGCTTGTCGTGCTTGGCGTAACTGCGGGCTTTGTACAAGCGCGTCGGTCAGCCAGTCGATCAACGCCGCCGAGTCGATCGACGGCAGCCGGCGGCCATCCAAGCCGCGGTCGGTCAGATCGGGCACATCGTGGCCGACGATTTCGGCCAGTATCTGTTTTCTCAGATCGAGGTCATAGCGTGCCGCGTCTACCTGCGCGGCCACCGTATCGGCTTTCGCCTCGGCCTCGCGGACGTCGATGATTGGTGCGGTGCCGATCTTGAAGCTGCGTTGCGCCGCCACGAGTTGTTCGACCGTGGCTGCTTGCTGTGCCTCGGCGAAAATCAGCGCGTCGCGCGCTTTCAATACGTCGAAGCAGGCCTCCACCAGCCGTTGTATCGCCTCGGCGTTGGCTTGGTCGAGCTTGGCCTGGGCCTGTTCGAGCAGCGCCTTGGCCGAGTCGAGCGAGGCGAACAGCGTGCCGCGAAACAGCGGCTGTGTGACCTGCACACTGGCTTGCTTCGAATCGAACGAGCGCTTGTCATAGCTGGGCGCTTCGGAATAATCCGTGGTCGATTTGGAGCCTGTCGCCACCGCTGTCGGCCCAAAGCCGGCGCGGGCTTGGAACAGGCGTTCTTCCGCCGCGCGCACTTCGGCTTGCGCGCCGAGCACGGCCGGGTCGATAGAGCGCGCGGCGTGGTAGAGCTCCGGCAACGGTTGCGCCGATGATGCTAATGGCATTAATAATGCCGCCGTCAGGCAACGCCGGAGAAACGGAGCCTTAAGGTTGGTTACAGCGAGAGCCAAGATATTTCCTTACATCAGCGATGCCGATTGTCGGGGGTCCGGCGGCGGTCGCTTTGCTACATGGTTGTCATATTCGGTACGACGGGAGCGAACGCCATCCGAGGGCATCTCTGGCTGTGCGATCCACAGCGTTTTCAGCCAAACGGAACGTCCGAAACTCATGTGCACTGCATTTCTTCAGCACACCCGTTTTCACGGTTGGCACGCGGCTGAAAAGCCGGTGCCTGCGCTGAAGTCGATGGGTGCCACTTGAATGAAAACGGTGGCGTCACTACCGGAACTTAAGGCGCGAATGCTACCTGTGAACTGCCAGAGAGGGTTGATTTTTATCAATTTTTACAACTGTTATGCCAACGGATTGTGCGAAATGCGTGCCAGGCAAGGCATTCGTAAAAATAAAAAAACCGCGCCATGCACGCTGCCCGCCGACAGCGGTGCGCGATGGCGCGGTTTACCCGGGTGTACTATTTATTTCGCTATATTTATTTTGCCGTATTGCCCGCGTCGCTTTCTGGCACGTAGATCATCGAGCCGTCCTTCATGCGATAGGCAACGCCGGCTTTTTCCCCGTCGCCGCTGCCGATGCCGCCGTTGGCCTTGTAGCGTTCGATTTTTTCGCCTTTCTTGACCACCATTTCCATCGACGGTTTGCCGGGGTCGGTGATGACGGTCACGTCCTGTTTGTTGAACGGGTTGATCAGCGGATTCTGCGCCACGGTAATGAGCAGCGCGGCGATGATGACAAGAAAGATGTCGATCAGATTAACCACCGACAGGATCGGGTCCTCGGTTTCCGGTTCGTGCAGCAGTTTCAGGCTCATGCCGCCGCTCCCGCCGTTGCCGTGTTGTTGGCGGCGCCATGCTGCGTTGCGTGCGGCGCGGCACATGGGGTTTCGCGCGGCGCGGCGCGCAAGGCTTCGATTTCCAGCAACTCCTCGGCCAGCCAGCGGCGGCGGATGTTGACCACCCAGTAGGTGATGGAGGCGGCGATCAGGGCGAGGATGACGGCGGAAAAGGCGACGGTGAGGTTGTCCGAAACCTTGGCGAGATTGCCGTCGGACAGCGATTTGAGCGCCGGGCCCATCGGGATCATCGTCGCCACCAGGCCGAGCATGGGGGTGACGCGGCTGGCGATGCGCGCGGTTTCAAGCTGTTTGTGCGCGATCACATCCAGTTCGTCGGCGGAAAGGCGCGGCTGCTTGCGGTAGCGGGCGAGCAGCGGGCGGCCGCCGCCACGGCGGCGCAGCCAGGCGGATACGGCGAAATCGCCTAGCACCCAGAAGGCATAGAAAAAGAGTATGGCGATCAGTGCCAGCGTCGGCAGCAGGAAAATCTGCGAGACCTGGTACATGGTTGTTTCGACGAGAGTGGAGGACATGGTCTTGTTCCGTGGTGGGGTTGGTCGATAGCGAAGGGTTATGCCGGACGCCGCAGCGCCTGGCTGGCGCCAGCGCGCGTCATGCCGCCGAGCGTGGCAAGCAGCAGCAGCGACAGGCCGAGCGTGGCGTATAGCGGCGCGGGCGGCTGGGTGTCTTGCACGCGTTCCAGCACCATGCCTTGCACGGGCGGGGCGGGAGGCGGCACGGGGGTGAGGTCGGCGGCGCTGGGCGGGCGGGCCGGAGCCGCGGCGGGCGCTTGTGGCGCTTGCAGGCCGAAGCCGGCGTCGGTGGCCGTAAGGGTGGCGGCCGGGGCGACAAAGGCGTTGAATTCCGCGTTGTCGGTGCGCACGTCATTGCGCGTGGCAAGCTCGCGGTAGCGCGCCTTGAGTTCGGCCAGCGTTTTTTCGTCGGCCTGCCAGTAGCCTTGGTGGGCGGCTTCGATCATGCGCTCCATCGTTTGCGCCAGCGCGTGCGGGTTGTTGCGCTCGAACCAGTCCTTGAGGCCGAGTTGGTGTTTGTCGCGCACGTAGACGTCGACGAATTCCTGCCACTGGTCGTCGCGCACGATTTCGCGCGCCACCGCTGTCCAGCCCCAGAAATTGTTCACCGAGTCGAGCACTTGCAGCGTGCCGGCGTAGCCTTCGGCCATTAGCCCCTTGATGTAACCGGGGTGGAAGTTGCGCGTGGCCAGTTCCTTGGCGAGAAAGGCGTCGGCGCCCTCGACCTTGCCGGCGCCGCTGCCCCGGAGGTTGGAGATGAACAGTTCGGGCGCCTTGCCGTCGAGCTGGCGCACGGCCAGCGCGATGCCGCCGAGGTACTGGAAGGGGTCGTCGGTGGTGAGCATGCCGTAGAGGTTGGAACTGCGCGACAGTACCGCGCCCTCGGTGCCTTTCAGGTGCTCGGCGTACAGGTTGATGTCGGGCATGTTGCCGGCGGCTTCGCCATCCGCGCCGGCAATGCCGCGCTTGCCCCAGTCGGCTTCGTCCGCGCCGTAGGCGAACTGCATGCGCGAGAGGTAGAGCGCGGCCAGCTTGCGGTCGCCCTCGTCCTTGCCTTTCCAGGTATCGGTGGCAAGCGTGGCATCGTCCAGCCCGGTGCCGTAACGGCCGGATTCGGATGAGAAGATGCGCGTTTCGGCCGCCTTGTGCGCCGCCGTTTCCGGTACGCCTTGCTTCACTAGGCGCTCGATCAGCGCGCGGCTGTTGGCGTACATTGGGTTGTCGTTTTCCTCCGCGCGCGCGGCCAGTTCCACCGCGCGGGCGAGTTGGCGCATGGCGTTGGGAAAGTGGTCGCGGTACAGGCCGGTGGCGGAGAGAACGACATCGACGCGCGGCCGCCCGAGCGCTTCGCGCGGCACAAGTTTCACGCCGGTAACGCGGCCGCCGGCATCCCACACAGGTTCCACGCCCATCGCCCACAGCGCCTGCGCTTCGAGTAGCCCCTGGTGGCGCATGGTTTCGACCGACCACAGGCTGAAGGCGAGCTTTTTCGGCGCGCGCCCGTTTTTGTTGCGATAGGCGGCAATCAGCGCTTCGGCGGCGTCCTTGCCGGCTTCCCAGGCTTGCTTGGTCGGCACGCGCGAGGGGTCGAAGCCGTACAGATTGCGCCCGGTGGGCAGCGCGTCCGGGTTCTTCATCGGGTCGCCGCCGTAGGATGTCGGGCGGTAGTGCCCGGCGAGCGCCGCCAGCAGGCCGTCGATTTCGCCACCGGCGCCCAGATCGGCGTACCAGCGCTTGCCTTGTTCGAGTTGGGCGGTGAGAGCGTCGTCCAGGCCCGCCGGTGGATTGCCGGCGAGGTAGGCGGTGAAGAGTTTGAACGGAGCCGATTCGGTGAGCTTGGCGTAATCGCCGACGAAGGTTTCGTCGAGCGCGCTGGCCTCCACGCCGGCCGCGTGCGCGGCTGCCTCCCAGTACGGTTTGCCGAGCATCAGCAAAACGGTGCCGAGGCGGTGCTGTTCCTGCGGCGGTGTGCCGAAGGTGTGCAGGCCGAGCGGTTGGGCGGTTTGCGCCAGTTCGTGTAGGTGATTGTGCAGTTCGTCGATGAATTCACGGAAGTCGCGCGCGATGCGTTCGTCGTTCCAGCCCATGTCGAGGCCGATGCGCTCTTTCTCCACCTCCGCGACCAGATCGGCGGCGATCTTCTCTTTCACTGCGCCGTCGTCCTGCGCGAGCCAGGCGTGCAGCAGGTCGTGGATGTGCACGGTGGCGTCGTGCAGGCCGGCGGGGGCGAAGGGCGGCGTCTGGTGGGTAACGATGACGGCGCGGCCGCGCCGCTTGGCTTGCAGCGCCTCGCCGATGTTGTCGACGATGTAGGGATAGACCACCGGCACGTCGCCGATGGCGAGCAGCGGATAGTCGTACACCGATAGCCCGCGCTCCTTGCCCGGCAGCCATTCCTGCGTGCCGTGCGTGCCGTAATGCACCAGTGCGTCGGCCTTGAACGCCTCGCGCGCCCACAGGTAATGCGCCATGTAGAAGTGCGACGGGGCGGCCTTGGTCGAGTGGTAGAGCGCCTTTTCCTTTTCTTCCCAGCGTTCGCCGCGCGGCGCTTGCGGGGTAATGACGATATTGCCGGCGGTGAAGCGTGGGATGACGAAGAAGGCTTCGCCGCCTTCGCGGACGACCATCGACGATTTTTCCGGCTCGCCCCAGCGTTCGGTCATGTCGTGCCGCACTTGCTCGGGTAGGCCGTTGAACCAGGTGCGGTAGGTTTTCACCGGCAGCTTTTCCGCCAGGCCGTCGCGCAACAGTGCTTCCAATTCGCCATCGCGGTAGAAAGGGGCGAGCAAACGTTGCAGGTGGGCGATGAGGGCGGCTTCGTCCTCGGGGCGGGTGTCGTAGCCGGCCGTCTGCATCGCGTTCAGTGTGGCGACGAGGCTGCGCGGCAGATTGAGGTAGGAGGCGGAAAGGTTTTTTTCCCCCGGCGGGTAGTTCCAGAACAACACGGCCACTTTCTTTTCCGCGTTCGGCAGGCGTTGCAGGCGCACCAGGCGCAGCGCCTTGGCGGCGACGGCGGCGGCCTGCTCGGGAATCGAAACGATCTGCTCATCCTCCTTGCGCGTACCGCCGGCGATGATGGCGTCGATGATGCCGGCGTATTCACCCTGAGCGAGAAAGAAGGGCACGTCCATCAGCGGCACGCCCTGCGGGTCGGCGCGCCATTGCGCTTCGTCGCCCTTGCGGTAGGACAACGCCTGGACGACGGGCACGCCGAGCGCCTCGAATTCCTTCCGCCGGCCTTCGGGGTTGAGAACGATCTGGGTGTTGATGACGGCGTCGGCGACCGTCTTGCCGTCGATCTGGAGCATCGCCATCTGCGGCTCCATGACCGAAACGTAATAGGGCAGGGCGATGCCGCCGCCGGCTTCGACGCGGGCGATCAGATCGTCGATGAACCCCGTCTGTTCGCTGGCGATGTAGGTCTGATGCAGTGCGATGGCGACGACCGGCGGATGTTTCACAGGATCGATGCCGCGCCAGCGGAAATAGGCGGCGGGGTCGGCGAACACGAGATTGGGCGCCTGCGGATGGTAGATCGCCGCCTTGGGAAAGACGACCGGCGCGGGCACGCCGTCCAGCGGCTGTTTGTCGCGCCATGCGGCGAGCGCGCGGAAGAAATTCTCGAAGTTCTGGCGCCCGCCGTTGATGTAATACGTATGCAGGCGTTCGGCGAGCGGGGCGGGCAAGCCGTTCGACGATGGCGTTTTATCGTGCATCCACAGGTAGGGCGCCTTGAGGCCGGGTAGGGCCTTGGCCAAGCGTGTGCGCACGTATTCTTCCAGGTGGTCGCGCGGCGCGTCGAAGAACACCGCATCGAAACCGGTGAACAGACTGGCATCTTGCTCGGCGGGCAGGCGTTCGGCCTTTTGGTGCTCGACGCGAAATCCCTGTGCCGCGCCGATCTCGGCGAGCTTTTGGAATTTGCCCGCCGGTACCGGGCTGGTGGAAATGAATAGCACGGCTGCCGCCAGCGCCGGGCCGGCGGGCAGCGACAGCAGAACGGCGGCGATGCTGGCCAGCAGCAGGCGGGGGAGGGCAGTTTTGAGTGGGATGCGCGACATGATTGAAAGTGAAGGTTTAAAACACGGCGCGTAGCGTGACGTACAGCGTGCGTCCGTCTTCCGCGTAGCCGAAATCCGCCGACTTGTCCGCCAGGCGGACGTCGGTCAGGTTGTTGATGCCGGCACGCAGGCTGAAGGTTTTATCGATGCGCTTGCCGATGCTGACGTTCCATAAGGTGTAGGCGGGCAGGTGCGCACCCGCGCTGTTTTGTGTGCCGGTGTATTCGAGGCCGAAGCGCGCGCTCCAATCGTTGCCGGCATCCCAGTCGAGGCGCGAGGCGATGCTGGCGTTCGGGCGGTCGTCGAGTTCCTTGCCGGTGGATTTGTCTTCCGTTCTGAGCAGGGTGATGTCGGTGTTCCACGCCAGCGCCTGGGTGATATCCCAGGTAAAACCGCCTTCGAGGCCGCCGATCCGCGCTTCGTTCACGTTGTCGTAGATATAGGTGCGGCGCACGGGCGGCCCCGGTTGGGTGTTGATGAGGCGGTAGGTGATGAGATCGTCGACCCAGGTGTAGAACAGCGTGCCGCGTAGCGACAGCGGGCCTTGGCTCCAGGTGGCGCCGATTTCGACTGAATCGGAGGTTTCCGGCTTCAGGTCGCCATTGCCCATGAAGGTGTGCGGCCCTTCCGAGCCGATGTAGCTCGGGGAAATCTGTTTGAGCGTCGGCGCCTTGAAGGCGTGGCCGTAGCCGCCCTTGACGATCAGGCCAGGCGCGGCTTCCCATACGAGGTAGGCGCGCGGGCTGGTTTCGCTGCCGAAGAATTCGTGATCGTCGACACGCACGCCGGCGGTGAGCGTGAGGTTGCGGGCGAGGGCGAATTCGTCTTGCGCGAATACGGCTTTGTGCGTGGCGTCGTCCTTGCCGCCGATCAGGCCGGCGTTTTCCAGCTTCTCTTCGCGCCATTCGCCGCCCACGGTCAGCAGATGGTCGCCCAGCGTGAGCGCGGCGAAACCGTCGACGACATTGTCACTGAGGTTTTGCGGGCGCGTGGCCGCGACGCCGTTGGTGCGCCGGTTGGTGATATCGATTTCGCTGCGGTAGGCGCGCACCTGGCCGCGCCAGCCGTCGAAGTCGCCGCGCCAGGTGAGATGGCCTTGCGAGCGTTCGATGAAGTAGCGGTTTTCGTATCGTTGCTTGGCGCCCGTGGTGGCCACATCGTCGTAAAAGCGTTCCTCGTGGCCGTCGTTCCAGTCCGCCTCGAGCGTTTGCTTGCCGGTGAGCTTGAGCGTGGCGCCGATGCCGACGCTGCGCGATTCGTGCCCTTCGATTTCGGAATAGCGTTTGTCGTCCGGGTCCGGCGTCGCCGATTTGCGGCTGGTTTCGCCCAGCAGGCGCAGGTTCAGGCGCTCGCCCACCGGCCCGGCGGCGAAGACCGAGAGGTCTTGCCCGCCGCCGCCTTTCTCGTCGTTGATGAGGCCCGAGCCGGAGACGGAAGCGGTGCCGATCCAGTGGTCCTCGGGCGGGCGGGTGATGATGTTGATAACGCCGCCGAGCGCTTCGGAACCGTACAGCGTGGACATCGGCCCACGGATGATCTCGATGCGCTCGATGCCCGCGATCGGCATCCAGCCATATTGGTAATCGGAATGGCCGACGACATCGTCCGACGGCGAAATGCGCCGCCCGTCGATCAGCGTCAGCGTGTGCTTGCCTTCCAGGCCGCGTAGCGAGATGGTTTTGCGCCCGCCGACCTGGCGTGGCGACAAGGTAACGCCCGGCGTGCCGCGCACGGCATCGAGCAGATCGGTGGCATTGCGCGTTTCCAGGTCCTCGCGCGTGATGACCGTGACCGAGGCCGGCGCGGTGGCGGTGTCGTGCTCGGACAGCGTGGCGGTGACCACCGTGTCCTTCAGCGTCGTTTCCGCCGCTCCGGCGGCGTTGCAGGCCGCCGCGACGAGCAGGGCCAGGCTATTTCTACGGATTTGCATGTTCCAGCCTTCAAGAAATGAATGTCGGATTTCTTGCTGGCTGGGTTTGCGCGTGTGGCGTGTGTCCCTGGCTGGCGATTGTTCGGCGTGCTTGGGCGTTTAACGGTGTTGCTGTGTATTTGTCCGGTGCTGTAGGCGGTTTGGATTATTGTTTTTGTCAGGCTGCCGCTGTGCCGATGATGGCAAACCGGGCGCTGGCCAAATAAGTGGCTATTTGGTCAGAATCAGCTTGTTTTCCTTGGTGACGCGCAAGGTGTAGCGTTGTCCCGCGTGGTCGATTTCAACGATGCGCCCGCCGCGCAGCAATTCTTCGCTGCCGATGCATGGCGGCCGTGTAACGGTTTGCGGCCGCACGGTCGAAGTGGAAGCGGGGGGAGTGGTTATCATGGTGCGGTTAAATGATAATGAGAATTTATATCAATATATCCGGGGCATGGTGGGTCGTCAATAGCTATCGGCGCGGCAGGGCAGCTTGGGCGGAACGCGCCGGATAAAGAAAAACCGCCTCGTCCCATCGTGGGAGCGAGGCGGCTGGTGTGCGCTCTTGTGCTACGGCGTTATGCGTTCAGGGTTTGATCGCCACCTTCAGCACGCCGTTGCGCTGATGGCCGAACAGATCGTAGGCGGCCACGATATCGTCGAGCTTGTAGGTGTGGGTGACGAGCGGACTCAGATCGAGCCGCCCCGAGCCGACGATGTTGAGCAGCCGGCGCATGCGTTCCTTGCCGCCGGGGCACAGCGAGGACACGATCCGCTTTTCCGCCAGACCCGCGCCGAAGGCATCCAGCGGAATGCGCAGGTCGGACGAATACACGCCCAGACTCGACAAGGTGCCGCCGGGTTTGACCACGCGCAACGCGGCTTCGAAGGTGGTTTGCAGCCCGAGCGCTTCGATGGCGACATCGACGCCGCGCCCGTCGGTGAGGCGCAGGATCTCGTCCACCACATCGACCTTGCGGAAATTGATTGTTGCGTCCGCGCCCATTTGGCGCGAAATCTCCAGGCGCTGGTCGATGCCGTCGATCGCGATGATCGTGCTGGCGCCGCGCAGCCGCGCGCCGGCGGTGGCGCACAGACCGATCGGTCCCTGCGCGAACACGGCGACGACGTCGCCGATTTTGATGTTGCCGGCCTCCGCCCCGGCGAAGCCGGTGGACATGATGTCCGGACACATCAATACCTGTTCGTCGGTCAAGCCGTCCGGCACCGGCGCGAGGTTGGCCTGTGCGTCGGGCACCAGCACATATTCGGCCTGTGTGCCGTCGATGGTGTTGCCGAAACGCCAGCCGCCCATGGGCTTGTAGCCGTGCCCGGTGCAGCCGCCGTCTTGCGAGGGGTGGCCGTCCTGGCAGCCATAGGAATGGAAGCTGGGGCAGATCGCGCCGGCGATCACGCGCTGGCCTTCCCGATAGCCCCGCACACTGCCGCCGAGCTTTTCGATGATGCCGACCGGCTCATGGCCAATGGTGAGGCCGGGTGCGACCGGGTATTCCCCTTTGAGGATGTGGATGTCGGTGCCGCAGATCGTCGTTGTGGTGATGCGTATCAGCGCATCGTTGGGGCCGACGTCCGGAATGGACTTGTCGGTCAGTTCGATGATGCCCGGTTTGACGAATACCGTTGCTTTCATTGTCGCCATGCTTGTTCTCCCCAATTTTGTTTTGAATAACGCTTCTGTTTTTCCATCCCCCATTTTTTCCATCCGGCCGCATGAATCTCCCCCTCTTTGTCGATGGAGGGTTTTCAGGCCGGTATGGCTACCCACAATGGGGCGATTTGAATTGTAGGCGAGTTTTGGCGCGCGGGTAGGCGGCGGCCGGTGGGGAAAAGCGGTGAGTTCGAGCCTGTGGTTTCAGCCGAGGCCGTGGCGCCGCATCCAGGCGCGGAACTCGTTCTGCCCCGCCGCCGTGCGCAACTGTCCGAGGTGAAGAATCATGTTCTCGGTCATGGCATGGGCGGCGATGGCGGCCATCATTTCCAGGCGGGCTTCGGCATCCAGGCCGTGGGCGATGAGCTGTTGATTGAGCGTACAAAAATGATTCGCCATGAGTTCGCGCGCATCCGCCTTGTCGATGGAGAATGGTCCGATATCGAGCGGGTCTTCCGCGTCGAGATCGATCATGAGCGTTGTGATGGATTGCGGGGTCATGGCGGACTCTTTCGCAGGCATCTGGGGGTATTGGACAAGCCAAGTCTCGTCGGAGTGCCTCGGTAATCGGGAAATTTGTCCTTGCCCTTCGTTTGGAACATGAAATAGCACGTAAAACTGCTTGATTTATAGACCAGTTGCATCGAGTTTCTGTGAGAACATGAGCTGTCCTGATGATGTTCAGCTAAGAGGGTAGTTCCATGTCATCGCATGCTTTTCGTGATTGGTCGATATCGACCAAGCTCAATGTGGTCCAGGCTGCTGCGGTTCTCATCCTTTTCGCCGCGGCGATTGCGGCGGTGAGCGTTTGGCTCGGCGCCAATCTCGAGCAGCAAGGCATCGAGGAGATCAAGCAGTCCAACCAGCAGGCGGTGGACACGGTCGAAACGGTTCGCTTGTCGCTCGAACAAGCGGCGGAACGGTTGGGCAGCACGCTACAAAGCGGCTATGACGGCGAATTCGTTTTGCATGGCGATGAAACGGTGGAGGTCGGCGGCGCGAAAACTCCGCTCCTCAGTTTCAATGGCAAGGCAGTCAATAACGACCTCGCTTCGCTCGACCGCTTTACCGCGACGACAACCGCGGTCGGTACCCTGTTTGCCCGCCAGGGGGACGATTTCGTCCGCATCGCCACTTCGCTGAAGAAGGAAGATGGCTCGCGCGCGATGGGAACGCCGTTGGGCGCCAAGCATCCGGCGCGCGAACTGCTGCTTGCCGGCAAGCCGTATACCGGCAAGGCGCGCTTGTTCGGGCGCGATTACATGACCAACTACAGGCCTTTGCGTGATCAGGCAGGCAATGTCGTCGGAGCGGTTTTTGTCGGTCTTGATTTCAGCGAGCAACTCGTCGACATGAAAAAGAGATTGTCGAACGTGAAACTGTTCCAGACCGGTTATATCTTTGTTGTCGATGCCGGCGCGAACAAAGGTGAGTTCGTCATCCATCCATCGAGTCAGGGCAAAAATGCATGGGACGCCAAGGACAGCAACGGCGTTCATTACATCCGCGATATCGTCGAGAAGAAAAATGGCTTGCTCGATTACCGGTACGCAAAGCCCGGGGGAACCGGTGAAAGCGAAAAAGTCGCCGTGTTCGATTACCTTCCGGCTTGGAATTGGGTCTTGGTGTCGAGTGTGTATACCGAAGAGTTCGGGGCCAAGGCCAATGCCTTGCGCAATCGTCTTGCCATCGCCGCGGTGATTTTGTGCGTTTTGCTGTGCGGCGTGGTGATGTTCTCTTCGCGGCGCTGGGTAACGCGGCCGTTGTCCGAGGTGGGAGGGGCGATGCAGCGCATCGCCGCGGGCGATCTGACCGTCGCCATCGAACGGCGCGGCAACGACGAGGTGGGGCAGTTGCTCGATGCCACCAATACGATGGTGAAGGATATGCGCGCCACCTTGGGCGACATCCAGACGGCGACGTTCCAGCTTGCCGAAAGCGCCGGTCATCTGTCCGGTGCGGCTACCCAGGTGGCAACGCAGTCCGGCCAGCAAAGCGATGCCGCTTCGGCCATGGCGTCAAGCATCGAGGAAATGAACGCCAATATCGTGAATGTGGCTGAGAACGCCGACCGGGCTAACGGCGTTTCGGCGGAATCGGGGCAGATTTCCAGTAAGGGCGCGGAGGTGATCGGGCAGGCTGTCGCCAGCATGACGCGTATTGCCGGCACGGTGCGTACCGCCTCGACGGCGGTGACGACGCTGGGGCAGGAGTCGAAAGCGATTTCGGCGATCGTCAGCGTGATCCGCGAAATTGCCGATCAGACCAATCTGCTTGCGCTCAATGCCGCTATCGAAGCGGCTCGCGCGGGCGAGCAAGGGCGCGGCTTCGCCGTGGTGGCCGACGAGGTGAGAAAGCTCGCCGAACGCACTTCCTCATCGACGCAGGAGATCGGGACGTTGATCGACAGGATTCTGCACGGCACCGAGGATGCGGTGGTCAGCATGAACAACGGTGTCCAGCAGGTCGAGGAAGGCATGGTGTTCGCCGAGCACGCCGGTTCCAGCATCTCAAATATTCGCGATAGCTCCGGTCACGTAACGACCGCCGTGACGAGCATTTCGCATGCGTTGGAAGAACAGACCGCCGCGATTGCTGAAATCGCGAAAAACGTCGAAAAGATCGCGGGAATGGCTGACGACAACAATGTAATGGCGAAAAAATCGGCCGAACATGCGGCCGAGTTGGAACGTCTTGCCGAAAGCCTGCGCGCGCGCATGGCGCACTTCACTATTTGACGACGTGGCGCTCGGGCGGGATTTCCCGTCCGAGCGCGCGTCAGGTCGGTTTCAGCGGCTGATCGGCTTGTAGCGGATGCGCTTGGGTTTCGCGCCTTCCTCGCCCAGACGCTTCCTCTTGTCTTCTTCGTACTCCTGGTAGTTGCCCGCGTAGAACGTCCATTGCGAGTCGCCTTCGGCGGCGAGGATATGGGTGCAGATGCGGTCCAGGAACCAGCGGTCGTGGCTGATGATGAGCGCGCAGCCGGCGAATTCGAGCAGGGCGTCTTCGAGCGCGCGCAGGGTTTCCACGTCGAGATCGTTGGAGGGTTCGTCGAGCAGCAGAACGTTGCCGCCGGCGATTAGCGTTTTCGCCAGATGAAACCGGCCGCGCTCGCCGCCGGAAAGATTGCCGACGATCTTCTGCTGGTCGCCGCCCTTGAAGTTGAAGCGGCCGATGTAGGCGCGGCTGGGCATCTCGAACTTGCCGACAGTGAGAATATCGGCGCCCTCCGAGATCGCCTCGAACACGGTCTTGTCGTCGGCCAGGCCTTCGCGCGACTGGTCCACCGCGGCGATCTTTACTGTCGGGCCGACCGTGACTTCGCCGGAGTCGGGCGTTTCCTTGCCTTGAATCATCTTGAACAGCGTCGATTTACCGGCGCCGTTGGGGCCGATGATGCCGACGATGGCGCCGGGCGGAATGCTAAAGTTGACGTTGTCCATCAACAGCTTGTCGCCGAAAGCCTTGGAGACGCCGCTGAATTCGATCACCTTGTCGCCCAGGCGTTCACCGGGCGGAATGAAGATTTCCTGCGTTTCGTTGCGCTTCTGGTATTCGACCGTGGTCATTTCATCGTAGCGCGCCAGGCGGGCCTTGCTCTTGGCCTGACGGGCCTTGGGGTTCTGCCGCACCCATTCCAGCTCCTGCTTCATCGCCTTGACGTGGGCGGCTTCCTGTTTCTGTTCCTGCTCCAGGCGCTGGCCTTTCTGTTCCAGCCAGGAGGAGTAATTGCCCTTCCATGGAATGCCGTGGCCGCGATCGAGTTCGAGAATCCACTCGGCGGCGTTGTCGAGGAAGTAACGGTCGTGCGTGACGGCGACGACGGTGCCCGGAAAGCGGGTGAGGAACTGTTCCAGCCATTCGACCGATTCGGCGTCGAGGTGGTTGGTCGGTTCGTCGAGCAGCAGCATGTCGGGGCGTGACAGCAGCAGCTTGCACAGCGCGACGCGGCGCTTCTCGCCGCCGGAGAGGTTGCCGATGACGGCATCCCAGGGCGGCAGGCGCAGCGCGTCGGCGGCGATTTCCATTTGCGTTTCGACATCCGAGCCCGCGCTGGCGATGATGTTTTCGTATTTCGCCTGTTCTTCGGCGAGCTTGTCGAAGTCGGCGTCCGGCTCGGCGTAGGCGGCGTAGATTTCTTCCAGTTTCTGCCGCGCCTCCATGAGCTCGCCCAGACCAGACTCGACCTCTTCCTTTACCGTCTTGCCCGGATCGAGCCGGGGCTCCTGCTCCAGATAGCCGATGCGGATGCCGGCCAGATGCTGGACTTCGCCGTCGTATTCCTTGTCGGCGTTGGCCATGATGCGCAGCACGGTGGATTTGCCCGCGCCGTTGAGCCCGAGCAGGCCGATCTTGGCGCCGGGAAAGAAGGAAAGGGAAATATCCTTGATGATCTGCCGCTTGGGTGGCACGATTTTGCTCACTCGGAGCATGCTCATTACATACTGGGCCATGATTTTCCGTTGTTCGAGAGTGTTGGCGCGGGGTAAAGGCGGCAGTCTACCCGAGCGCGCCGCCTTCGGGCGGTGAACGGGCTGCCGGGTGGTGTGGTCCGTAGCGGCCTTAAAGGAATCAGGCGTGCCGCTATTGCGGGGGCTAGGACGGTATCAGGCGCTGGGCAAAATCGGCGACAGGCTCCGGTTTGCTGAACAGAAAACCTTGGAACTGATCGCAGCCGTGGCGAATGAGAAAGTCGCGTTGAAATTCGGTTTCCACGCCTTCCGCGACGACTTGCTGGCCAAGGCTGTGGGCGAGCACGATGACCGCGGCGACGATGTGCCCCTCTTCCCCGTCCGGGCGGATGTCGTGTACGAAGCTCCGGTCTATTTTCAGCACATTGACCTGAAAGCGCTTGAGGTAGGTGAGGGAAGAGTAGCCCGAGCCGAAGTCGTCGATGGACAGGCTGATTCCCATGCTGCGTAGTTCGGCCAAAATGTCGATGGTGCGGTCGATGTCGCGCATCAGCGTGGTTTCGGTGAGTTCGAGTCCAAGCAGGTGGGCGGGCAGTTCGTTGTCGGCTAGGGCGCTGCGCACGAGACCAGGGACGTCCTGGTGGATGAGTTGCTGAGCGGACAGATTGACCGCGATGGGCACGGGAGTCAGGCCGGCGTCTATCCATTCGCGCAGTTGGCGGCAGGTTTCGCGTAGTACCCATTCGCCGATCGGCACGATCAGTCCGGCCTCTTCCGCTGCGGGAAGGAAGCGCCCGGGCGCCAGGAAGCCCAGTTGCGGATGCTGCCAGCGCAGCAGCGCTTCCGCGCCAGCCAGTTGATTATTGCCGGCGTATACCTTGGGTTGATAGTGGAGCAGCAATTCGTTGCGCGCGAGCGCGCTGCGCAGTTGGTTTTCCAGTAGCAACTCACCGAGAGCCGTGGTGTTCATGTCGGGCGAGTAGAACTGGAAACAGTTCCGTCCTTCGCTCTTTGCCCGGTACATGGCGGTATCGGCGTTACGTAGCAAGGTGGAGTCGTTTTGCCCGTCGCCCGGATAGAGCGCGATACCGATGCTGCCGGTGACGGTGAGCGCGTGAGGACCGAGTTGGAAGGGTTGGGTGAGGGCGGAAAGAATCTTGCGCGCGACCTGCGCGGCGTCCTGGGCATGAGCCAATTCAGACAGCAGGATGACGAATTCGTCGCCCCCTTGGCGGGCGACCGTGTCGGTATCGCGCACGGCGCCGAGGCAGCGCTGCGTCACTTGAACCAGCAGCGTGTCGCCTGCTTCGTGGCCGAGGGTTTCGTTGATGGTTTTGAAGCGGTCGAGGTCGAGCAGCAGGACCGCTACATGCCGGTCCCTGTTTCGCGCCTGGAGAATGGCCCGGTTGAGGCGTCCTTGCAGCAACAGACGGTTGGGCAGGCTGGTGAGCGCGTCGTGGTGGGAAAGGTGGTGAATGCGCGCTTCGGCCTCCTTGCGCTCGGTTATGTCCGAGAAGATGCCGATGTAATGAGTGGCGACGCCTTTGGTGTCGCGTACCGCTGTAATCGACAGCCACTCGGGGAAAGCCGTGCCGTCGCGCCGTTGATTCCAGATTTCGCCTTGCCATTGGCCGCGTGATGCAAGGGTTTGCCACATTTCGCGGTAGAACTCGGGGCCGTGCTGGCCCGAGTTCAGGATGGACGGTTTTTGTCCCACGATGTCGTTTGGGGCATAGCCGGTAATGCGGGTAAAGGCAGGGTTGACGGCGATGATGTGGGAGCTTGCATCGGTGATCGTCATGCCCTCGGCGGCATTGGTGAATACCGTGGCGTACAGGCGTAGTTCTTCCTGTGTCCGGTGCAGCGTGTCGATGCGTTCTTCCAGGTGGCGGTTGGCCCGGCTCAGCGCATGCGAGGTGCGGCCGAGGCGGACGAAGGCCAAGGCGAGATAGGCGGCCAGGCCGAGCGCGGTGACGAACAGAAGCACGCGATAAATGTGGGAATGCTGTGCCGCTCGCTGATAGCCATCGGCATACAGTTGGGTGAGCTGGTTGCTGAGTTTGGCCGTGGGGAAATCGAGGATTTGACGTGTCAGCGTATCCAGAACCGGTTTGTGTTCCAGGATGATATTGGCGTGAAGGAGCAGATTGTCCAGCCGGGCCGCGACGAGCGGATCCGGGGTGGGCATTTTGCGCAAGGCGTGGGCGCGCTCGACCAGATCGGTCCATAGGGCGATATCGCCGTTCAGCGCGTAAGTTGCGATGTCGCGGGAGAACATGCCCACGGCAAGCGCTTGTTCCGAGTGGGGCGGCGTGCTTTCGAGAAAGCTGTTGGTGGCGGCGGGGAAATAAGCCAGGGAGTTGCGCAGTACGGAGATTTCGCGCTTGTAATAGTCGACGGCGTCGACCTTGGCATCTTGCTGCTGATCGAATTCAGACAGGCTTTTCCGCAATTTCGCCCGATCCTCGGCGGCAAGGAAAGAAGGCGCGGTTTCGAGGGCCTGTTCGATGCGCTGGATGTTCGCGACCGCGGCGGTAATACCGTCGAAATCGCGGTGCAGGCCAAAATGACTGACAAGGATGGCGACATTGAATTCGGCGTCGCCCTGGTGCAGCCTGTCCAGATCGCGCGAATAATTCTGGTGCTCGCGGATATCGACCGAGTCCGCTTCCAGAAACAGCCAGCCCAGGACGGTGCTCGCCAGCATAACGAGAAGAACGCTGCGGACGATGCGCCGCCAATCGGCGGGAATCCGGCGTATCGGGGTTGCTGGGGCGGGAGATGGAGGGAGCGCGGCGGTCATCGTAGCGGCTCGCCATTGAGCCGGCCGGTGAGCGTATGCAGGAACGCGACGATCAGGCGGTTATCATCCGCGGAGAGATCGCGTCCAAGCTGGTAGCGGGCCATGAGGGCGACGGCGTCTTCGAGCCGCTCAACCGAGCCGTCGTGAAAATAGGGTGGCGTGAGGGCGACATTGCGCAGACTTGGAACCTTGAACACGTGGCGGTCGTTTTCATGGCCGGTGGTGTTGTAGCGGCCGAGGTCGGCGGTGGAAACCTGGCCGCGCGCGGAAAAATAATCGCCCAGTACGCCAAAACGCTGGAACATGTTGCCGCCGATGTTGACGCCTTGATGACAGCTTGCGCAGCCATAGGTTTTGAACAGCGTATAGCCTTGGCGGGCGTCGTTGTCGATGGCGTCGTATTCGCCGCGCAAATAGCGGTCGAAAGGCGCATCGGGGGTAATGAGCGTGCGCTCGAAGTGGGCGATCGCATCCGAAATCGACGCCTTGGTGATGCCTTCCGGGTACAGGCCGGCGAAGTGCGCGCGATAGTCCGGCTCCGCGCGTAGCCGCTCGACAACCTCCGGCCAGGCGGAGGCCATTTCGATCGGATTTTTGACGGGATCGCCGACCTGATCCTCCAGCGTGGCGGCGCGGCCGTCCCAGAACTGGGTGAAGTTGAATCCGCTATTGAATACGGTTGGCGTGTTGGTCGTGCCGAGCGCCCCGCCGACGCCGATCGAGTAACGCCGGCGGTCCATGCCGCCTTGCCCTAAAGGGTGGCAACTGGCGCACGAAATGGTGCGGTTGTCCGACAGGATGGGGTCGCTGAACAGGCGTTGCCCCAGTTTCGCCTTGGCCTGAAACTCCGGACTTTGCGGAACGCTTTGCGGTAGCGGGGCGATTGGCTCCTGACTGCGCGTGGCCGCGGTTTCAGGTGGCGTGGCCGCTTCTGGCTCGGGCGTGGAAGAGATCGTCTGCCAATTCAATACAACGAGCACAGCCGCGAGAGCGGCAAGAAAAGCGGCGGTGACGAGGTGGGGAAAGCTACGACTCACCGCGACATTTTAGCGTGCCAGCGGCGGAGTTTTTTAATCTGAATCAAAAACAGCGGCACAAAGACAACGCGGAGATTTGACCTCCGCGCTCTCAAACCGGCTTATCCCGCCGTATTACTTTTCGACAAAGGCCCGTTCGATGACGTAGTCGCCTGGCTGGCCAATGTGTTTCGAAATGTGGAAACCGTGCCGGTCGAGCAATTCGCAGCAGTCCTTCAACATGAACGGGCTGCCGCAGATCATCGCCCGGTCGGTCGTGGGATCGAGCCGGGGCAGACCGATATCGGCGTTGAGTTTGCCGGAGTCGAGCAATTCGGTCAGGCGGCCGGTGTTGCGGAAGGGTTCGCGCGTGACGGTGGGGTAGTAGATCAGCTTTTCGCGCGCCTCGTCGCCGAAAAATTCGTTTTCCGGCAAGGTCTTGGTGATGAAGTCGGCGTAGGCCAGTTCGGAGACGTAGCGCACGCCGTGGATCAGGATGATTTTTTCAAACCGCGCGTAGGTTTCGGGGTCTTGAATGACGCTCATGAACGGAGCCAGGCCGGTGCCCGTGGCGAGCAGATAGAGATGCTTGCCCGGCGTCAGATCGTGTAGCACCAGCGTGCCGGTCGGCTTCTTGCTCACCACGACCGAGTCGCCCACGCGCAGATGTTGCAGGCGCGAGGTCAGCGGGCCGTTGGGAACCTTGATGCTGAAAAATTCCAGATGTTCTTCGTAATTCGGGCTGGCGATGCTGTAGGCGCGGGTCAGCGGCTTGCCGTCGACTTCGAGGCCGATCATCACGAACTGGCCGTTTTCGAAGCGCAGACCGGGAGAGCGGGTGGTACGGAAGCTGAATAGCGTGTCGTTCCAATGATGAACGCTGATGACTTGTTCCTGCAGCAGATTACTCATGACAGAGCTGTAGACCCCATGACCGAAAAAATAAAACGAGAATTATAAACAATGCGATTTGCCGCTTTCGCAGTTTGTTCTGATAAGGCGCATTTATTTTTTTGATATGCGTCATCGCCTTGCCCCGAATCGAGGTTTTTGCCGCCGCCTCCCGGGCGGCGACATACTGGTGCGGCGTGGCGGATTCAGGAGGGTTTGGGCGTCAAAATGGCCTTGTTTCCGGCAGTTGGGCGTTCCGGCATGTACGCGGCGATCTGGCAGCCGATGGCGGCAAGGTAGGGGATGCATTGCAGCGCGAGGATGCCGACCCAGAGCTGCGCTTCGAGGCTGTTCATGCCGCGCGATATGGCCAGCGCCGATGCGCCGATCACGAGTGCGGCGAGCATGCCGATTTCTTCCCGGATCGGGTTGAAGAAGGCCATGGCGCCCTTGGCTTTCCAGCCTTTCGGCGTGCGCACGAATTCTCCTTTCTTTTTCACCAGCCCGGCGAATACGCCGCGCGCGATGGCATGGGCGAGGCCGACCGACAGGATGGAGGCGCCGAGGATGTCCGCCCACGGGCAGTTCATCGTGCGCCGGTACAGGATCGGGCCAAGCGCCGCCTTGAATGCCATGAAACCGAGAATGGGCAGCGCCAGTGCCGTTACCGGCAGGCCGAAGTCTTTCGGAAAAACGAGCATGCCGAGCGTCCACAGCAGGCTGCCGAAAGCGAATACGAGTTGCAGCGCGTCGCCCAGCCAGGCGAACCAGCCGGTGAGGAAGTGGTAGCGCTGGGCGAGGTTGAGCCGGCTGTGGCCGATCATTTGCGGCAGATGGTTTTTCAGGATCTGCATTGCGCCGAAGGCCCAGCGGAAGCGCTGGGTCTTGATCGCGGCGAAGTCCGAGGGCGTCAGGCCACGGCCGAGAATATGGTCGACGTAGCGGGTGTCGTAGCCTTTTTCGATCAGGCGCAGGCCGAGCTCGGTATCTTCGCAGATGCACCATTCGGACCAGCCGCCCACTTCTTCCAGCGCCTTGCGGCGCACCAGCGTCATGGTGCCGTGCTGGATCAGCGCGTTACGCTCGTTGCGGTGGTGCATGCCGATGCGGAAAAAACCGTCGAACTCCCAGTTGCACATGCGGCGGAAAGCCTGGGTTTCCCAATCGCGGTGGGCTTGCGGCGCTTGCACCACGGCGACGTCGATTTTGTCGAAATGAGGAACGAGGCTGGCGAGCCAAGCGGCGTCGACGACATAGTCGGCATCGACGACGCCGACCACCTCGGCGCGCGGGTCGGTCATCTTCAACCCGTAGTTGAGCGCGCCAGCCTTGAAGCCCGGCCAGTTTTCCAGGTGGAAGAAGCGGAATTTGGGTCCGAGTTCGGCGCAGCGCTTTTCCAGCGGTCTCCACAGCGCTTCGTCGGTGGTGTTGTTATCCAGTATCAGCACCTCGAAGTTGTCGTAATCGAGCTGAGCCAGACTGTCGATGGTGGCGATCACCATTTCCGGCGGTTCGTTGTAGCAGGCGAGATGGACCGAGACGAAGGGTTGGCGGTCGATGGGGTGTGGCGCCAGGGGGAGGAAACGCCGCCGCCATTGGCGCTTGAACAGCATCTCGCCAAACTCGAAGCCGTGGGAGAGCAGGACCGCCGCGGTGAGCCCGGTCGCCGCGATGAGTAAGGCGAGGCCGACGAGATCGCGCTGGGTCAGGTAGTAATCGACCGGCACGTTGAGGCCGACGATCAGCGTCGACACGCACGCCTGGATCAGCCCGGCAATGAAAATCCGGCCAGCGAAATTCCAACTGCCAAGGAAAAAGATCGCCAGGAACATCGGCAGGAAGGCCAGCACGGCGGCGTTGCTGGCCTTTTTCGACCAGTGCGGGTCGCGCTCGACAATGCCTTCGAGGGCGAATTTCGGCTCGCGGTCGGCGTTGAACATGCCCCAGTAGGCGCCAGCCCAGCCTTCGGTTTCGACCTTCCACGGCTGGTCGATGGCTTCCATCAGGAAATAATCCAGCCGCGCCGTGCGCGGGTTGGCAAGGAATTCGCGGATGAAGCGGGCTTCGTTGTCGAGGGAGGGAACCGCGCCGCCGATGACCGGGCCACGGCTTGGCCAACCGATTTCACCGATGACGATCTTCTTTTTCGGAAATAGCCGAACCATCTCGTCGTAACGCTTGAAGGCGTAATCCACCGCCGCTTCGACCGGTAGACCCTCGTGGTAGGGCAGCAGGTGCACGGTAATGTAATCGACATGCTCGGCCAGTTGGGGGTTCTTCTGCCAAACGTGCCAGGGTTCGGCGGTGGAAACGGGTTTGCGCAAGACCTTGCGCACGCGGTCGAGGTAGCCGATCAGTTCATCGACGGTCTGGTCGCCGCGCAGCAGAACCTCGTTACCGACCATGACCCGCTCGATATAGCGCTCTTGCTTGGCGATATCGATCAGCGCGGTGACTTCCTCGTCGTTCTTTTGCTTGTCCGTGCTTATCCACGCGCCGGCGGTCACGAGCATGTCGCGGTCGCCGGCCAGATCGAGCAGGGAGGGCATGTCGTTGACGCCGTAGGTGCGCAGTCCGTCGGTCGAGCGGGCCAGCAGATCCAGATCGTCGGCAAGATTCTTTTTCGACGGATAGGTGCCCTGCAGCGGACTCTGGTCGCGCTGGAAGCCGTTGTAGGCGAAGCCCTTGATGCTTTGGTTGGTGCCGATGAATTCGGTGCCGCGGTTGAATTGTTCCCAGATCCAGTATTGAGCCAGCGCGACCAGGCTGGCCAAGGCGAACGCAATACCCAGGCGGTAAGCGAGCGAAACGGCGTTTTTCATGTAAAGCGTTGTCCGATCAAGGAATGGGGGGCTGGGAGGGTCAAGTCGGGTGTGCGGCGGAGGGCGTTTGATGTTTTTCAGGTGTCTTGCTTCATGGTATGTGGCGATGCGTTCAAGCCGTCGAATGTGCCAGAATCCGCATTCTCCACCACTTACCGAACGCAATTTATTTTATTCGTTATTTCAGCACGTTAGGAGAGCGTTCTGATGCAATTTGCAACAGAGCGTATAGGAAATGCGATGCGTGAGCGTACTTGGGCCGGCGGCTTGATTCGTAAGGGAAAAATTAATGATGTGGAATGAGGGCGTGAAGTCTCGCTGCATACGGGCGCTGCTGGCGGGAGGCGTCGTTTTCATCGTGGCTGCCGCGATTCGATACGGTTTGTTGGAGAACGGCGTTTTACCGCGCGACTGCGGCGTTTTCCCGGTCGAGGCGCCGTTTGGCGCCTGTGGTTTCAAGTGGGCGCTGGTGCAATCGTTTTTGCACGAGCGCATCGGTTGGATCAGTCTGTTTTGCGGCGCGTCCGCTTTTTCCCTCGACCGCCGCAAGCTGGCCTGGGCCGGTTGGCTTGCGGGTATCGTTGGGCTGGTGCTGTACAGCTACGATCCAGCCGCGGTCGGGGCGCTGCTGTCGCTACTCGTGCTGGTACGCCCCGGGGCGAGTGCTGGCAGCGCGAGCGCGAGGCCGGTGAGCAGCCAGCCGATGGCCTGAGGGTTGGCAGGTTCGGTCGCCCAGCGGCCGATGACGGCCAGTGCGATCGTTGCGGCGCAGATGCGTTCGGCCCGCCCGGCTCTTTCAATCGCTCGGCCGAGCGCACAGAACAATATGGCCGGCGTCAGATAGAGCAGGCTGGGGAAATCGCGGTAGCGCGGGTCGGCGAACAACAGCAGTGCGGCGACCGCGGCGGCGAACAGCAGTAGGCCGCGCGACAGGGCGAACGCGGTATCGGTGTCGAGCCTGCGGTGTCCGTGCCGCCAGTTGCGCCATGCCGAAGCCGCGTTAGGCAGCGTACCGCCGCGCCAGCACGCCAGCAGCAGCGGCAGCGTGGCGCCGAGCAGGGCGATGCCGCCAAGCACGGCCCACTCCAGCAGATCGCGGTAGGCCAGCCGGGCGTGCTCCGCGTGCAGTACGGCCACGAGGCCGCCGAAAGCGCCGGCCGTGCCCAGCGCCGCCAGGCGCAGCGTGTTGCCCTTGGCGTTTTGAGCATTCATGACGCCGAGCAGCAGGCAGAGCACGGCGCCCAGCGCGGCGCCGGTGAAGGGCGGCCACACATTGGGTCGCTCGGCCACCGGCCCGGCGAGCGGGAACTTGGCTTGCAGCGTGGCGGCGTCGAGCATGCCCCAGTAACCGCCGACGGTGCCTTCGAGGCGCCGTTTCCACGGCTGATCGATGGCTTCGATGAGGTTGTAGTCCCAGCCATCGTCGTGCGCGCGGTGGATGAATTCGCGTACGTAACGCGCCTGATTGATCAACGACGGCTGCGATTCCTCGCGCTGGCGGCCGGCGCTCGGCCAGCCGGTTTCGCCGATCAGAATCCGTTTGCCGTCGAAATGGGTGGCAACCTTGGCGCGAATATCGGCCACATGCTGCAACGCGTGCTCGATATCCACCGGCTCGTCCTCCCAGAACGGCAGGATATGCACGGTGACGAAATCCACCGTGCGGGCGAGGCTGTCGTGCCGCATCCAGAATTCCCACACGTCGGCGTAAGTCACCGGCACCTGGGCCTTCGTTTTGGCGTATTCGATCAGCACGCGCATTTCGTCTTCGGTGCGCTCCCGCCGCAGCAGTACTTCGTTGCCAACGATCAGTGCCTTGACCACATCGGTATTGGCATTGGCGATGGCAATGGCGTGGTCGAGTTCGAGCGCGTTCTTTTTCGTGTCGGCGCCGATCCAGGCACCGAGCAGCACCTTGAGGCCGGCTTCGCGGGCGACGGCCGGCACCTGATCCAACCCTTGATCGACGGAGTACAGGCGCACGCATTCGGTGATTCTTGCCAGCGCGCTCAGGTCGGCGGCGATCTGCGCGCGCGGGATGCGCAACCCTTCGTTGAAAGGGGTTTGCCCAGGCAAGTGGTAGGGCGCGTAGGACACGCACTTGAGTTTTTCGCCTTCGGCGAGATGCAGGTTGTGCATCTCCACCGGACGCGCCTGGTTGAAAACCCAGGCGGAAAGCGCGATGAGGCCGGCCAGGTGGATGATGAGCAGGGCGAGCCAGGGCGTGCGGGGAGCGGTCATCGGGGCGTTTCTGAAAGGGTTGGGGGCCGTGGCAAGGAAAAGCCACGCACTCGGGCGTGGCCTGATACGGATTCGCCTTCAATCGTATAACTTCGTTGGGTCGCCTTGCCGTGCTACAGCACTGTCTTCGGCTCCCCGCCTTGTTATCCGATCGAATGCAAATCCGTATGCTTGAACCTGGCGCGGCTTTGGGGGAAGCGCGCGCATTCTATCTGGATTCCGCTCCGGTCTTCAGTCCGCTTGGTCTGGCGCCGGAAAGGCGCAGCACAGGTTGCGGTCGCCGTAGACGTCGTCGATGCGGTTGACGCTCGGCCAGAACTTGTTTTCCGCCACCCAGGGCAGGGGGAAAGCGGCTTGCTCGCGGCTGTAGGGGTGCGGCCAGTCGCCGGCAAGATCGGCCTGGGTGTGGGGCGCGTTGCGTAGCGGGTTGTCGTCCGCTGGCCAATCGCCGGCCTCCACACGGCGGATTTCCTCGCGGATGGCGATCATCGCGGCGGCAAAGCGGTCGAGTTCGGCGCGGTTTTCCGACTCGGTCGGCTCCAGCATCATCGTGCCGGGCACCGGGAAGGACACCGTGGGGGCATGAAAGCCGTAATCCATCAGGCGCTTGGCGATGTCGGTTTCGCCGATGCCGGACGCCGCCTTGAGCGGGCGGATATCGAGGATGCATTCGTGGGCGACACGCCCGTGGCGGCCGGTGTAGAGCACGGGGTAGTGCGCGGCAAGGCGGGCGGCCAGATAGTTGGCGTTGAGAATGGCCGCTTCGGTCGCGCGCTTGAGCCCTTCGCCGCCCATCATTGTGATGTACATCCACGAAATCGGCAGGATCGCGGCGGAACCGAAGGGTGCGGCGGAGACCGCCCCCTGGCCCTGGTGTGGGCGCGCCGGGCCGCCGGTCGGGGCGACGGCGTGGTCGGGCATGAAGGGGGCGAGGTGGGCCTTGAGGCCGATCGGCCCCATGCCGGGGCCGCCGCCGCCGTGGGGGATGCAGAAGGTTTTGTGCAGGTTGATGTGCGACACGTCGGCGCCGATGGCGGCGGGCGAAGTGAGGCCAACCTGGGCGTTGAGGTTGGCGCCGTCCATATAGACCTGGCCGCCGTGGGCGTGGGCAATGGCGCAGATATCGCGGATCGCTTCCTCGAACACACCGTGGGTGGAGGGGTAGGTAATCATCAGTGCGGCCAGCGTGCTGGCGTGCTGCGTGGCCTTGGCGCGCAGGTCGGCCAGATCGACGTTGCCATTTTCGTCACAAGCCACCGCCACCACGCGCATGCCGCACATTTGTGCGCTGGCCGGGTTGGTGCCGTGGGCCGATTGCGGAATCAGGCACACGTCGCGGTGCGCTTCGCCCCGGCTGGCGTGGTAGCGCCGGATGGCGACAAGGCCGGCGTATTCGCCCTGCGCGCCGGAATTGGGCTGCATGCAGATGGCGTCGAAGCCGGTGGCGGCGCGCAGGTAATCGGCGAGGCCGTCGATCATCTCCAGATAGCCGGCCGCTTGTTCGCGTGGGGCGAAGGGGTGGAGCGCGGCGAAGCCGGGCCAGCTTACCGGCATCATTTCGCTCGCGGCGTTGAGCTTCATCGTGCATGAGCCGAGCGGGATCATGGCGTGATCGAGCGCGAGGTCGCGGTTCTGCAGCTTCTTCAGGTAGCGCAGCATCGCGTGTTCGGTGTGGTGGGCGTTGAACACGGGGTGGGCGAGGAAGGTGTCGGCGCGCAGCAAGCTTTGCGGCAAGGCGCCGCCCGTTTGCGCGACGCGGGCATCGAGCGTGGCGAGGTCGGCTGCGGGCTTGGCCTGTGCGCCAAAGCAGGCGAGTAGCGCGGCGATATCGGCCGCATCGATGGTTTCGTCCACCGCGATGCTGAGCGTGTGCGCGTCGATGCGGCGCAGGTTGTAGCCGGCGGCTTCGGCGGCGGCAAGGATGCTTTCGCCGCGCGCGCCGGCGCGCACGACGAGGGTGTCGAAGAAGGCGCGCGAGGGCACATCGAAGCCTGCGTCGCGCAAGCCGGTGGCGAGGATCGCCGCGAGGCGGTGGATGCGCGCGGCGATGGCGGCGAGGCCGGCGGGACCGTGATAGACGGCGTAGAACGCGGCCATGTTGGCGAGCAACACCTGCGAGGTGCAGATGTTGGAGTTGGCCTTTTCACGGCGAATGTGCTGTTCGCGCGTTTGCAGCGCCATGCGCAGCGCGGTTTTGCCGCGCGCGTCGCGCGAGACGCCGATGATGCGTCCCGGCATGGCGCGCGCGAAGGCCGCGCGGGTGGCGAAGAAAGCCGCGTGCGGGCCGCCGAAGCCCATCGGCACGCCGAAGCGTTGCGCCGAGCCGAGCACGATGTCCGCGCCCATTGCGCCGGGCGGTTTGAGCAGTACCAGGGCCATGAGGTCGCTGGCGACGGCGGTGATTGCGCCCTTGGCTTTCAGCGCGGCGATGACCGCGCCGGGATCGCGCACCTCGCCATTGACGTTCGGGTATTGCAGCAGCGCGCCGAAAACGTCGTGTTCCGCGGCCGTGTCGGCGGGGCCGGTGACGAGCTCAAAGCCGAAGTAGTGCGCACGCGTGCGCAACACGTCGAGGGTTTGGGGAAAGCAGTCCTCGGCAACGAAAAAAGCGTTGCTACTCGCCTTCGAGAGGCGGCGCGCCATCGTCATGGCCTCGGCGGCGGCGGTGGCTTCGTCCAGCAGTGAGGCGTTGGCGAGTTCGAGGCCGGTGAGCTCGATCACCATCTGCTGGAAGTTGAGCAGCGCCTCTAGCCGGCCCTGGGCGATTTCCGCCTGATAGGGCGTGTAGGCGGTGTACCAACCGGGGTTTTCCAGCACGTTGCGCAGAATCACCGCCGGGGTGTGGGTGCCGTAGTAGCCGAGGCCGATGAGCGATTTTTTCACCACGTTCTTGTCCGCCATTGCGCGCAGCGTGGCCAGCGCTTCATGCTCCGGGCATGGGCCGGCGAGCGGCAGCGGGGCGTCGAGGCGAATGGCGGCGGGGACTGTCTGCGCGATCAGCGTATCGAGATCGGCGACGCCGAGCGCGGCGCACATGTGCGCGATGTCGTCCGCGTCGGGGCCGATATGGCGGCGGATGAAGGCGTCGCGGCGTTCAAGCTGGGCGAGCGGGGCGGAAAGCAGAGCGTGCATGGCGAGGGGGGCGCAATAAGGGCGCGAAGAGCGGAGCGGGATGAAAGAGAAAGATCAGGCGTCGGCGATGGCCGCCGCGTAGCCCTTGGCGTCGAGCAGCGTGGCGAGGCCACTCGCGTCGCTGGGTTTGAGCTTGAACAGCCACGCGGCGTAGGCGTCGTCATTGACGCATTCGGGCGCTTCGAGGGCGGCGGCGTTGGTGGCGACGATTTCGCCAGCCAGCGGTGCGTAGATATCGGACGCGGCTTTCACCGATTCGATAACCGCGCAGGCTTCGCCCGCGGCCAGCGCGCGGCCGATTTCCGGCAGTTCGAGAAAGACGATATCGCCCAGCGCCGCCTGGGCGTGATCGGTAATGCCGACGGTGATCGTGCCGTCGCTTTCTGCGCGCACCCATTCGTGCGACGGGGTGTATTTCAGGTCTGCGGGAAGCGTGCTCATCAAAAAGGACTCCGGTGTCGGTTGATGGTGTTGGGGTGGCGGAAAGGAGTGGAACGTATTGCCGTGGCGATTCAAATCAGCGCCTTGCCGTTGCGCACGAAAGGCGGCTTGACGGCGCGGGCCTTGAGGCGTTTGCCACGCACGTCGACTTCCACCGTGGCGCCGGCTTCGACGCCGAGCGGCAGGCGGGCGAGCGCGATGGATTTTTCCAGCGTGGGGGAAAAACTGCCGCTGCTTGTTTCTCCTTCGCCCTGCGCGGTGAAAACGCGCATGTGGGCGCGCAGCACGCCTTTGTCCTCGAGCACGAGGCCGAGCAGGCGGCGGCTGGCGGGGCGGGTGGGCAGGGCGGCCTTGCCGACGAAGTCGCGCGCCTCGTCGCGCAGATCGATGGTCCAGCCAAGGCCGCAGTCGAGCACGCAGGTGTCTTCGTCCATGTCCTGCCCGTACAGGCTCATGCCGGCTTCCAGCCGCAGCGTGTCGCGCGCGCCGAGGCCGCAGGGGGCGACGCCGGCGGCGGTGAGCGCGTTCCACGCCTGTATCGCGCGTGTGGCTGGCAGGGCGATTTCCACACCATCCTCGCCGGTATAGCCGGTACGGCCGATGAAAGCGTGATCGCCCACGTGTGTGCCGGTGAAGGGCTTGAGCGCTTCGCCCGCCGCGCGTAGTTCGGGTAGCGCGGCCCATGTCTTGGCGCGCGCGGCGGGGCCTTGCACCGCGATCATGGCCAGATCGCGCCGGCCGTTCAGGGTGACGTTGGCGCCGGTGGCGGCGATGCGCTGGCGCATCCAGGCAACGTCCTTGTCCGCCGTGCCGGCATTGACCACGATGCGGTAATCGGTATCGCCGAGGCGATAGACGATGAGATCGTCGATGACGCCGCCTGCTTCGTTGAGCATGCAGGCGTAGAGCGCCTTGCCCGGCTCGGCGAGCTTGCTCACGTCGTTGGCGAGCAGGCCGCGCAGAAAGCGCGTGGCGTCGGCGCCGGAAAGATCGAGCGAGAGCATGTGGGAGACGTCGAACATGCCGGCGTCGTGGCGCACGGCGTGATGCTCGTCGATTTGCGAGCCGTAATTCACGGGCATATCCCAGCCGGCGAAATCGACCATGCGCGCGCCCGCCGCGATATGGGCGGCGTGCAGCGGAGTTTGTTTGGCGGGCGTGTTCATCGTCGACTCCAGGGTGGATGAAGCGGGAGCGCTAAACCATCGGCGACGATAGCACCGCTGAGCAACGGGGAGCAACCGTGGAGCGGTGCGCGTGGGCCGCGCCTTTACCTTCGTTATTGGGCTATTTGTTATCATCTATCTGATGAAAAACTCCCGTAGCCGGTTTATCGATCTGCGTGGCTTGCGCTACCACATCCGCGAGTGGGGGGAGCCGGGCGCGCCGAAGCTGTTCATGCTGCATGGGTGGATGGATGTGTCGGCTTCGTTTCAATTCATGGTCGATGCGCTGGCGGCCGATTGGCACGTGATCGCGCCCGATTGGCGCGGTTTCGGCGCGACGCAGTGGAGCGGCGCCGATACATATTGGTTTCCCGATTACTGCGCCGATCTCGATGCGCTGTTGCGCCATTTTCTGCCCGAGGGCCAGGCGCGGCTCGTGGGGCATAGCATGGGCGGCAATGCGGCGATGATGTACGCCGGTATCCGGCCGGCGCGCATCGAACGGGTCGTTGCCCTCGATGCGTTCGGTTTGGCCCCGCGCTTACCGGAGGAGGCGCCCGAGCGCTATGCGAAATGGCTCGATGAACTGGCCGTGCCGGCCGTCTTTCAAACATATGCCGATTACGGCGTGCTGGCCGAGCGTCTACGGCGAGCCAATCCGCGCTTGTCGCCCGAGCGCGCGGCCTGGCTCGCGCGCCATCACGGCGAGGATTGCGCGGAGGGTGTGCGTTTGCTCGGGGATCCGGCGCACCGCGGGATCAATCCGGTGCTGTACCGCCGCGCCGAGGCCGAGGCATGCTGGCGCCAGGTGAGCGCGCCGGTACTGTGGGTGGAGCCGGTGGAGCAGGGGCTGCGGCGCCGCCTTGGTGTGAGCGATGAGCTACATGCGGCGACCAAGGCGTGTTTTCGTGATTTTTCTCTCCAAACCATCGCCGACACAGGGCACAATCTGCATCTTGACCAGCCCGAGGCGGTAGCGAGGATCGTGGAAAGGTTCTTGCTGTCTTAATGTTTGTAGTCTTGGGGTTTGTAGCCTTGGCTGGAATCGTTTTAACCGGGAGTGTTTCAGACGGGTAGAGATAATCGCTTGCCGCCAGAAAACGTCCATATCATGAATGTCGATCTGCATTGCCACTCCACCGTGTCCGACGGTTGGCTCGAGCCCGACGCTGTCGTGCGCCGGGCTGCGGCTAATGGTGTGGAATTGCTGGCGTTGACCGATCATGACGAAGTCGGCGGGCTCGATCTCGCGACGCGCACCGCCGCCAGTCTCGATCTGCGCTTTTTGCCCGGGGTGGAAGTTTCGGTGTCGTATTGCGGCGAAACGATCCACATCGTCGGCTTGGCCATCGACCCGGCTCACCCCGTCTTGCTTGCGGGTTTGAGCCAGGTGCGCGCCGGCCGCGACGAACGCGCCCAGCGCATTGGCGAGGCGCTGGCGGCGGTCGGTATTCGTGGCGCGCTCGAAGGCGCGTGTGCGTTTGCACACAATCCGGCGCTGGTGAGCCGCGCCCATTTCGCCCGTTTCCTGGTGGCGAGCGGGGTGATGCCCGATGTGAAAACGGTGTTCGACCATTATCTGGTGCGTGGCAAGCCGGGCTATGTCGAGCACGAATGGGCGCGTCTGGAAGACGCGGTGGCGTGGATACGCGCGGCGGGCGGCGTGGCCGTGGTTGCGCATCCGGCGCGCTACCGGCTGTCGAACGCGGATATGGAGGCTTTGTTCGACCGTTTCATCGCCGCCGGCGGCGAGGCGGTCGAAGTGATCTCCGGCGCGCAGACCGCGGACGAAGTGCGGCGTTTCGCCTCGGTCGCCCGTCGTCGCGGCCTTGCCGCGTCGCGCGCGTCCGATTTTCATGGCGAGGGAGAAAGCCCGGTCGATATCGGTCGCTGCCACCCCTTGCCGCCCGATCTCACGCCGGTCTGGTCGAGGTGGGTATGATGCCGCCGCGCGCCGGCGCAGATACGCATGAACATACATAAACATACACACAGGCGGTAATGGCCCAATTTTTCTCTTTACATCCTGAACAGCCGCAAGGGCGCTTGATTCGCCAAGCGGCGGAAATCATTCGTGACGGCGGTCTGGTGGTTTTCCCGACGGATTCCGCCTATGCCTTGGGCGGCCATATCGGCGATGCCGATCTGCTCGAACGCATCCGCCGCATTCGCGGCGTGGACGAGCGCCACCATTTCACGCTGATGTGCCGGGATTTGTCCGAAATCGCCACTTACGCGCGCGTCGATAACAGCCAATACCGCCTGCTCAAGGCGACGACGCCTGGCCCCTATACCTTCATTCTCGAAGGCACCAAGGAATTACCGCGCCGGGTCTTGCACCCGAAGCGCAAAACCATCGGTCTGCGCGTGCCCGAGCACGCGGTCGTATCGGCCCTGCTGGCCGAACTCGACGAGCCGTTGCTGAGTTCCACGCTGCTGATCGGTGGCGAGGAATTGCAACTGACCGATGCAGAAGATATCCGCGAACGTTTGGAAAAACAGGTCGATCTGATCATCGAGGCCGGGGTTTGCGGACTGGAGGCGACATCTGTCATTGATTTGACCTCCGGCACGCCGGTGCTGATACGCGCAGGGCGAGGGGACTTGATGCCGTTTGGATTGGAGGCGGCATGAAATAACGAGCTTAGTGTTTTATCCGGTATCAACCACTGTTCAGATGGGAGAAAAGAGGCTATGAGCCCTCAGGAAATGTATCGCGAAAAACGACGCGCCGCGGCCGATGCCGTCAAACTGGTGCGCAATGGAGACACGATTGTGGTGCCCACGGGCGTGGGCGAGCCGCCAACGCTGTTGGCAGCGCTGTCCGACGCGCGCCGGGATTTCCGCGACGTCAAGGTCAGCCAGATCCTGTCGCTGCGTAAATACGGCTACATCGACCCGGAAACGACCGAGCACGTTCGTCACTCCACCTACTTCTACGGCGGCGCCACGCGTCCCGGCGGCCAGGCGGGGTGGATCGATTTTCTACCCAACTATTTTTCCGAAATACCGCGCATGATCGATCGCGGGCTGACGCCGGCCGAGGTTGTTTTCTCGATGGCTTCGCCGATGGACGAGCACGGCTACTTCTCCCTGAGCCTCGGCACCGACTACACCATGGCCGCGGTCGCCAAGGCGCGCGCGGTGGTGCTCGAAGTCAATCCGAACGTGCCGTTCGCTTTCGGCAACTGCCATGTGCATATTTCGCAGGTGGCCGCGCTGGTGGAGAACGAGGATCCGATTCTTGAGGTTCCCCTGCCGAAGATCGGTCCGGTGCAGGAAGCCATCGCCAAGCATGTGGCCGAGCTGATCGACGACGGCTCCACCTTGCAGATCGGCTACGGCAGCATTCCCGATGCGGTGGTCATGCAGCTTACCCACAAGCACGATCTGGGCATCCACACCGAGATGATCGGCGATGGCATCCTGACCCTGCTGGAAAGCGGCGCGGTCAACAACCGGCGCAAGAACTACCTGCCGAACAAGATGGTTGCCACCTTCGCGCTCGGTTCGAACAAGCTCTATCGCTTCATGAACCGCAACCCGATGCTGGAAATGCACCCGGTCGATTTCACCAACGATCCCTATCTGGCGGGGCAGAACGACAACCTGGTTTCGATCAACGCGACCTTGCAGATCGACTTCCTCGGCCAGTGCGGTTCCGAAAGCCTTGCTTCCGCGCCTTATTCCGGCACGGGCGGCCAGGTTGATTTCGTGCGCGCGGCGAATCGTTCGAAAGGCGGTAAATCCTTCATCGTGCTGCCATCGACGGCGAAGGACGACACCATCTCGCGCATCGTGCCGACCCTGACGCAAGGTACGCACTTGACCACGAGCAAGAACGACGTCAATTACGTCGTCACCGAATATGGTGTGGCCAAGCTCTACGGCAAGCCGGTGAAGCAGCGCGTGCAGGAACTGATCGCCATCGCACATCCGAACTTCCGTGCGGAATTGCGCGAAAACGCCAAGAAAATGGGCTTTCTGTAAGTGAATGAACTAATCCCGACCATCGCCATCTGGGCGTTGCCGGTACTGCTCGCAATCACGCTGCACGAGGCGGCGCACGGCTATGTCGCGCGCCACTTCGGCGATCCGACGGCGGACAGGGCGGGGCGTATCACGCTCAACCCGTTGCGCCATATCGACCCCATCGGAACCGTACTCGTGCCGCTTGCGATCCTTGCCGCTAGCACCTTGTTTAGCGGTGGCGGGATTCTGTTCGGCTGGGCGAAACCTGTCCCGGTCAACTTCGGCCGTCTGCGCAACCCCAAGGCGGACATGCTTTGGGTCGCGGCGGCCGGCCCCTTTGTCAATATGCTCATGGCAGTGGGGTGGGCCGGTTTGCTCAAATTGGCGGCAAGCGGCCTGGTGGGGGCTTTTGCCACCCCGATGGCGGCGATGGCCGTTGCCGGAATACAGATCAACCTGGTGTTGATGCTGCTCAATCTGCTGCCCATTCCGCCGCTCGATGGCGGCCGCATCGTCGTCAGCTTGCTGCCGATGCCGCTGGCGCGCAGTTACGCGCGAATCGAACCGTTCGGGTTTCCGATTCTGCTCGTGCTGCTGTTTAGCAAAGTGTTGGGCCAGATACTGTCGCCCTTGCTGGCGATCTGCCAGATGCTGCTGGCGAAAATCTTCGGCTTTTCCTGAGCGCATGAACCTTCCGCTCGGACTCGCGCCGGTCGATACCGGCGACGCCGGTGAGGCTTTTGCCCGCCTGTACGGCGAGCCGCTGCTCGAACTGCCGAAAGACCTCTACATTCCGCCCGATGCGCTGCGGATTTTCCTCGAAACCTTCGAGGGGCCGCTCGACTTGCTGCTGTATCTGATCCGCAAGGCGAATCTCAATATTCTCGACATCAAGATGGCGCCGCTGACGGCCCAGTACCTCGAATACGTTGAGGCGATGCGGACAAGCAATCTCGAATTGGCGGCGGAATACCTGCTGATGGCGGCGACCTTGCTCGAAATCAAATCGCGCATGCTGCTGCCGCGCCCGCCCCGGCAGCACGAGGAGGAAGAAGACCCGCGCGCCGTGCTGTTGCGCCGCCTGCTCGAATACGAGCAGATGAAACTGGCGGGGGCTCGGCTCGATGCCTTGCCGCGCGCGGAGCGCGATTTCGAATGGGTCGGCGTGTTCGTCGCCGGCAAGGTGGTCGAGCGATTGGCGGAAGTCAGCCTGCACGATCTGCAACTGGCCTGGCTGCGGATCATGAAACAGGCGCGGCTAACGCAACATCACCGCATTGGCCGCGAGCAGCTTTCGGTGCGGGAGCACATGACCGCCATCCTGCGCCAGCTTGCCGGCGGCGCATTCGTCGTGTTCGATACTTTGTTCGATGTTGCGCTCGGCCCGGCCGGGCTGGTGGTGAGCTTTCTCGCCATGCTCGAACTGGTGAAGGAACGTCTGGTCGAGATGACTCAAAACGAGGCGTTCGCGCCCATTTACGTGAAACTGGCCGATGCAGCCCGACACGACGACGCTTGAGCGTTACAAACGGATCATCGAAACGGCGTTGCTGGCCGCGCCGGGGCCGCTGGCGACCAGTGATCTGCGTCGCCTGTTCGACGACGATCCAGGGCCGGATCTGGTGCGGCGGCTGCTCGACGAACTGCGTGCCGAATGGGCGCAGGCCGAGCGCGGCGTGGAGTTGGCGCAGCAGGCCAGCGGCTGGCGTTTTCAGACGCGGCCCGAATACCAGCCGTATCTGGACAGGCTGAAAGAGCAGAAGCCGCCGCGCTATTCGCGCGCGGTTACGGAAACGCTGGCGATTATCGCCTACCGCCAGCCGGTGACGCGTGGCGATATCGAAGACATTCGCGGCGTCGCCGTATCGCCCGGCGTGCTGAAAACGCTGGAGGCGCGCGGCTGGATCGACGTCGTCGGCCACCGCGATACGCCGGGTCGGCCGGCGCTGTTCGCCACTACCCGGCGTTTCCTGGACGATCTGGGGTTGCGCAGCCTGACCGAATTGCCGGCCCTGGTCGAGATCGAAAAAATCATGGATATCGTCGATACTGCGCAGATCGCGGCCGGGGCGGAACTCGCGCCGGAGTGAGCGCACCGTATTGGTGAGTTGCAGCATCAAGGAGTTGAAACGTGGAAAAATCCGCCTTGCCGCGCTGGTTGCAGCCGGACGGCTCGCCGGTTTCGTGTCACGAGAAAATCAAGGTTCTCAACGAAAACTACGCCGAACTGCGCCAAGTCGCGCAGGATGCGCTGGAAGACGCCGTGCTCATGGGGTGTAGCGAAGCGCAGATCCGTGCCGCGCTGCACGGTTTGATCGATAGTCTGGTCAATCCCTACCTTGAGGCGGAGTGAAGCGCGCTATTCCCATGACTCGAATTTCAGCCAAATACCTGTTCGTTATGAAGAGGATTTTCCCGCTGCTGTGGTTTGGCTTTCTCGCTTGCTTTATGGTTGCGGCCGTTTTGAGCGGAGCCTATAAGCAAGACCTCGGATTCATGGTCATGCCATGCCTGATGGCCGTGTTTGGTTTTTTCATCATGAAAAAGCTGGTATGGGATCTTGTCGATGAGGTCTACGATGGCGGCGATTTTCTGCTGGTCAAAAATCGCGGAGAAGAGGATAGGGTGCTGCTGTCGAACATCATGAACGTGAGCGTTTCGACAAACATGAACCCTCCGCGAATTACCCTGCGCCTGGTTGTGCCGGGCAGGTTTGGCGGTGAAGTTTCGTTTTCGCCCGCTTCGTCTTTCACCCTGAACCCTTTTGCGCGGAATCCGATCGCGGAAGACCTGATCGTGCGCGTCGATCAGGCGAGGTCGGCGCGTACGCGCTGACTACTGTTCAACTGGCAGCGGTTGCCGGCAAATGGCCGTCGACGCGCAAGCCGCCCAGATTTTCCGAACGCCGGTAGCGGATCGTGCCGCCGTACTGGGTGACGATGTCGGCCACGATGGAGAGCCCGAGGCCGTGGCCCGGTTGTTTTTCGTCCGCGCGCAGGCCGGCCTCGCCGAGGCGGTCGAGCAAAGCGTTGGGCACGCCGGGGCCGTCGTCCTCGATGTGAAAAATCAATTCGTCGGTCGCGGTGGGCTCGATGCGTAGCCGCACGCGGCTTGTCGCCCATTTGCAGGCGTTGTCGAGCAGGTTGCCGAATAGTTCGAGCAGGTCTTCGCGGTCGAGCGCGTAGTTGTGTGCGGGAATATCGAGTTCAATGGCGATGTGCTCGCCGTATAGCCGGCGCAGCACATCGGCCAGTGCCGGCAACTGTGCGCTGGCATCGAAGCCGTCGCTGGGCGGGCCACCGCCGGAGAGGCGGGCGCGGCGAAGTTCCCGTTCGATGGTCCGGTACATCGTGTCGACCTGGTTGCGCAAGGTGTTGGCCAGTTCCGTTTCTCCGCGTTCCTCCAGTTCGTCCGCGCTTTGATTGAGCACGGCGAGCGGGTTTTTCAGCGCATGGGATAAATTGCCGACGGTGTGGCGGATGCGCCCCAAGCGCTGCCCGTGATAGCGGACGAGGCGATTGACCGCGTCGAGCATCGGTCGTACTTCGCTGGGCGCCGTGGTTGGTACGGGCGTGACTTCGCCGCGTTCCAGCCGCCGGCAGGCGGCAACCGCTTCCTGCAAGGGCGCCAGGCCGCGCACCAGCAGATGGCGTTGGAGTAGCAGCAGCAACACCAGCGCGATGGCCACGCCGGTCAGCAAATGGCGGCGGAAAAGGATGATGGCCGCCTTTAGCTGCGAGATATCCTCGGCGACGAAAACGGTGGTTTGCCCGTCATCGGTGCTGAAGTGGCGCGTGAAGACGAGCAACAACTGATCCGCCGGGCCGCGAATATGGACGGGCTTTGCGTTTTCGGCGGCGGAGTCGGGTATGGCAAGGTCCGTGTCCCACAGGGAACGGGAAAGGATGACCGTATCGCCTTGAACGATACGGAAGTAATGGCCGGAAAGCGGTAGCTGATAAAGGCTGCCGGCCGATTCCTGTATTTCGGAGGCAGTGTCGCCGCTGGCGAAGCGGGCATAGAGCAGATCGGCGTCGTGTTGCAGGCGCGAGAGGATGAAGTCCTGCACGATTTGGCGAGGGAAGTCTTTCAGGCCGGCGGCGAGCAGCAAGCCGGCGGCGAGCAGCACCGCCGACAGGGTCAGGGAAAGGCGGGCGCGCAATGAAATCATCGGGGGATCAGGTGTCGCCGTGGAGGATATAACCCTGACCACGGCGGGTTTCGATGCGTTCGGCGCCGATCAGGGAACGCAGGCGGCGTATATAAACCTCGATGACATTGCTGTCGCGCGCGCCGTCGTAGTCATAAACATGCTCGGCCAGCCGGGTTTTCGATAAAACCTCGTTCGGGTGGCGTAGAAAATAGCGCAGCAGGCGGAATTCAGTCGCTGTCAGCGGAAAGTCGCCGCCGGTTTCGTCGATCAGGCACTGGCGGGCTTCGTCCAGCAGCAGGCCGCCAATGCGCAGTTGCGGCGCGGCGCTTGGTGTGGCGCGGCGCAGCAGGGCTTGTACGCGGGCGATCAGTTCCTCGACATGAAACGGTTTGCCGAGATAATCGTCGGCGCCAGCCTGCAGGCCGGCAACACGCTCGCTCCAGGTGTTGCGCGCGGTGAGAATCAGAACCGGCACGGCATTACCCGCCTGCCGCCAGTCGCGCAACACATCGAGCCCCGCGCGGCTGGGCAGGCCAAGATCGAGAATGACCGCGTCGTAAGGTTCGGTGGCGCCGAGATGGCCGGCATCGATACCGTCGGTCACCCAGTCGACCGCATACCCTTCCCGCATCAAGCGGTGGCGCAAACGCTCGCCCAATTCGGCATCGTCTTCGGCAATGAGCAAACGCATGGTTTTGTTATCGCCCCCTGTAGCGTTCCTTACGCCGCAGTACTTCACCCGTGCCGGCGTCGAGTTCGAGTTTATGGATGACGTCGCGCTCGTCGATCACCTTGACCTCATAAACATATCGGCCATTTTCGCGGTCCAGCTCGACTTCGACAATCTGGCCCGGTTGAGATGTGCGGATACGGGCAATGATGTCTTCCATGGGAAGAATTTTCCCACTTGCGCGTAGCAGACGCACCTCGTCCTGGTGCAAGCGGCTGTCGTCGGAAGCTTCGGCGGCTGGATAGGGCAATGCAACGGCCGAAACAATGAGGGCGACGGCCATGACGGCATGGGAGCGGCAACCAGACATAAGGTTTCTCCGTTAGCTGTGGCGAGCGCGGGTGCGCGAGTTCAGACGGTGTCGGGAGTGTATGTCCGGATGGCTGAATCAAGGCTGAATCGGTTTGCGAGAGATATCGGGCGGCACCTTGGTTCGTGTTGTCCATGAGTGCGCTTCAAAATTGTCGAAATTTTTTACGTCGTCTGTACAGGTTTACCTCTAAGGGATATCTATTACATTGAAAACATTGATTTGATTTTTTCTGGCACTGTATTTGCTTTGTCTGGGCATTGAGTTTTCCATATTAGAGGGTTCCCATATGTTCACTAAAAAGCTTGTTGCCGCCGCCGTACTCGCAGCGTTTTCGGCCGGTGCCAATGCCGCGCTCTTCAATTTCACGGGCGATATCGCTTATCACAACGACGTCGTCACGCTGTCGTTCACGTTGGATCGTGACACGACCGGTGTGCGCGTCTGGACGGATTCCTACATGCGCGGTGCGAATTTCGACCCGATCACGGCGTTGTGGAATGCCTCTACCGGTCAGCTTCTCGCGCAGAACGACGATAATTCCAGCATCAATCCTGCTACGCAGACGTCCTGGGATTCCGGCTTTTCGCTGCCGACGTTGGCCGCTGGTACCTATTACCTCACCATTGGCACATACAACAACTGGGTTCGAGGTGTTACTGGCACCTACATTTGGTCTGGTGCTGGCGCCGCCCACTACCTTACCGATGGTTTTACATTCGACGCCCAAACGCCTGTTCCTATGAGCACGTGGACTCAGCCGTCCAGCCATACTGGCATGGGTACTCATTGGAGCGTTTGGTTTGACGGCGTGTCCAACGCCGGCCCGGTCGGTCCTGGTTCCGCCATCCCGGAACCGGCCAGTCTGGCTCTTCTCGGTCTTGGGCTTGCTGGTCTGGCCCTGCGTCGCAAGCAGGCGGCTTCGGTTTAAGCGCCTTCTTGCGGTTGTGAAGACAAAGCCTCCGAAATGGAGGCTTTGTTGTTTTTACAGCACCGACAT